>NZ_JABRVS010000001.1:0-303748 GCF_013248905.1 Shewanella sp. VB17 | reverse complement strand
CCATTAGTATTGTATACACCATCAATCACCCCCTCACCATGAAAATTAATAACACTAGTATCACTCTGTTTTATTAAATATTCATTGCCAGTTAAAGTACCTATTAGACTTGATTTGTTAGCTTGAATAATGGTCGCCGTAACTTCGTTACTCTTAACATTCTCACATGTGGCAAATACTTCTCCAGTCTCACCATACATCATCGATGGTGCAATTAATCCATCAGCTATGGGTATATTGACATTAGTTGTTCCCCATGAGCAATCGGTATCATTAAATGATACCGTTCGCCCATCAGAATATGTTCCTGTTGCATGAAGCTGTTCTCCAAAATATTCAGTGATTGACAATGGACTTGGCTTATCCAGTAGTACTGTCACTAAAATAGCTGGTGTGACGGTTAACTGTGCTGTTTCACTAAAGACTGTACCGTTACTGGATGTTCCAGCTGCAGTAATGGTCACGACACCTTCAGCTACTCCGGTCGCGATACCTGTCATACTGCCAATCGTTCCTATTAAAGGGTCACTGCTGCTCCAAGATAATGCAGGATTGGTCGTGACATCAATGATAGAAAAGTCAGAAAAAATGATTTCTGCAGTAAAGTCTCGAGTGAACCCAATTGGCACATTATCCACTGCGGGCATCACTTGAAGGTTTGTTATAATGGCACTAGTAACCGTTAATTCTGCGGTTTCACGAAAGACTGTACCGTTACTGGATGTTCCAGACGCTGTGATGGTTACTATACCTTCAGTGACGCCTGTCGCAATACCTGTCGTGCTATCGATTGTTGCTATTGTAGGGTTACTACTGCTCCAAGATAATACAGGATTGGTCGTGACATCAATGACAGAAAAGTCAGAAAAAATTATTTCTGCAGTAAAATTTCGCGAGAGTCTAACTGGCACGCTATCAACTAAGGGCATAACCTCAATGCTTGTTACAATGGCATTGGTAACCGTTAACTCTGCGGTAGCACTGAAAGCTATGCCACTACTGGATGTTCCAGCTGCAGTGATGGTCACTACACCCTCCATCACTCCCGTTGCCACACCTATCGTGCGGCTTATCGTTGCTATAGTAGGCTCGCTACTGCTCCAAGATAATGCAGGATTAGTCGTGACATCAATGACAGATAAGTCAGAAAAAATGATTTCTGCAGTAAAGCCTTGAATGAGTCCAATTGGCACATTTTCCACTGCAGGCGTCACCCTAAAACTTGTTATTACAGCACTTGTGACGGTGAGTTCGGCGGTTTGACTGAAAGCTGTGCCGTTGCTCGATGTTCCAGATGCTGTGATGGTGACTATACCTTCTGTGACGCCTGTCGCAATACCTGTCGTATTATCGATTGTTGCTATTGCAGGATTACTACTGCTCCAAGATACAAGTGAATTGGTAGTGACATCAATGACAGAAAAGTCAGAAAAAATGATTTCTGCAGTAAAATCTTGAGTGAATCCGATTGGTACATTTGCCACTGCGGGCGTCACTTGAAGGTTTGTTATAATGGCACTAGTAACCGTTAATTCGGCGGTTTGACTGAAATCTGTGCCATTGCTCGATGTCCCAGATGCTGTGATGGTGACTGTACCTTCAGTAACGCCTGTCGCAATACCTGTCGTGCTATCGATTGTTGCTATTGCAGAGTTACTACTACTCCAAGATACAAGTGAATTGGTAGTGACATCAATGACAGAAAAGTCAGAAAAAATGATTTCTGCAGTAAAATCTTGAGTGAATCCGATTGGTACATTTGCCACTGCGGGTGTCACTTGAAAGTTTGTTATAATGGCACTATTAACTGTTAATTCGGCGGTTTGACTGAAAGCTGTGCCATTGACTATTCCAGATGCTGTGATGGTCACAGTTCCCTCTACCTCTCCGACACTGATACCCGTATTTTTACCTATACTGGCAATTGCTGGATCACTGCTGCTCCACGATAGTGCTGAGGCAGTAGTGACATCAATAACGGTTCCATCAGAAAAGGTTGCATCTGCAATAAAGCCTTGAGTGAACCCAATGGGCACACTTGCCACTGCGGGGGTTACTTGAAGGCTTATTACAATGGCATTAGTGATAGTTAGCTGTGCAGTTTGACTGAAAGGTATACCATTAGCTGTTCCAGATGCAGTGATGGTCACAGTACCTTCCATCTCACCAGTGGCAATACCTGTATTTCTATCTATGCTGGCTATTGCTGGATCACTGCTGTTCCATGATAATGCAGGATTGGTCGTGACATCAATGACCGAAGCATCTTCTAATATAGCATTTGCTTGATATTGTTGATGAAAACCTATAGGTATTGAGGCCGCGGGCGGTGTCACTTGAAGTTCTGTGACTGTGTTCTCTAATTGAGACTCACCTAAAAGATCGCTGTCACCATTACAGCCGGTAAGTAATATAGGTATGAGATAAAATAATGCGAAAATAAAAGATTTCATTGTTTTCCCTTAGCGTCAGTAGCATATATTTTGTTGGTAACTTCTTTTTCCTTTAAAAGTTAATGTTGACGCGACGATTCAATACACGTCCTTCAGAAGTTGTATTCTGAGCTATAGGGCTATTCTCTCCTTGGCCTAAAACAATTAAACGCAAAGGGTTGATACCTTGACGAATAAAATAATCTGCAATGGAATGTGCACGGGCTTCTGATAGCTGTTGATTGTATTTTTCTGAACCTAGGCTATCCGTATACCCTGTGATAGTGACCATTCCTGATGTATGTTGTTTTATAGCTATGGCTAATTTATCTAAGTCTTCGTTTACTTCAAATTTGGTCGAATCGAATAAAAACAATACGCTAGTATGACTGGGTATTTTATTTGCCACAGCGATAGGTGCAAGTTCAATGTTAGTTTTTTGGGGAGGATAGGTCGTAACAGATTTTTTCTGCTGATTAAAATGATAACTCAGACCTAGTGATATAAAGTGCATATCAGCCTGCATTACATTGTTATCTCCTATTCCATCAATAAATTGATATTCCCCACGAATTGACAAATTTGGCGATAATCGATAATCTAATCCTACGGCAGACACTATGTCCCATTCATTAGAACTTAATTCATTTTCCCAACTACTCGTTTTTTCTATATCTTGATATGCCGCACCAACTCTAAGGTAGGTGTCAAAATTTGAAGAAATAGCATAAGAAAATACCCCAGTCAATTCACTTCCCCATATATCGGTACTAACATTATTGAAACCATAACTTGCGTCTATTGAGCCATAGTCTGTCAGCGCAGCTTCGAGAGCAAACCAGGATGTAAATTGATATCCTGTATATAAGCCATATCCGAAGGTATCATTATTACACTCTGAGTTACTGTTTGAGCATGCATCTTGAAAATTCGTCCATCCACCACGTAAGCCAACATAAACATGTTCATTATTTTGGTTTTCGCTAATCAACTCTCCTTTTTCATCATAGTTAATGTTCTCTACGGTGTTAGCTTGTAAGTAAGATACACTTGAATAGAAAAATAATATTGAAATGACGAATTTTTTAATTTCCATTTGTCTACACCTATTAACCGTTAATTATGTTAAGTGATTTATTTGACGACGCTTATAAGCTAATCCGTCCTCTCTTTCGTTATCTGACAATTCTGAAAAACATTGAAATACCAAGGTGACATTTTGGTTGTGTTAACAGTGTTGTCATTCATTTTTTCTATTGTTACTACTAAAGAAAATAATACCAACTAACAATAACAGCCTTGTATTTATCATTTATCATCTCAGGTACTTTATTTGATGTGACTTTGATTCGAAGTAGTCATTAATTATTTTTTAATTATAATCTTAGTCGTTGTTTGTATATTTTGTCATGTTCGATAAAAAATATTTTAGCTGAATATTCACACCATACGCGTAGCATCCTGCTTATTATCGAGATTCAAAAATTTGAACATAAACCGAAAAAACAAGCAGGTCATAGTTAACTTCAGTAATGATTGTGGGAGACGGTGAGGTGGGCACCTTGATATGTTCATATATCAATATGGTGAATGCAACGTTTTGAGTGGCTTAGTTATAAATATTTAAAACTAAATGCTATTTTTTGAGCAAATACTAACGCGAGTTTGCTATCACCGTGTAGACAGATACTATCAGCATGAATGAGTAATAGGGTGTCATCAAGTGTCTGTATTGGTTGGTGTTGTATAAGCTGACGAACCTGTTTTAACGCGATATCATCATCTTCAATAACCGCACCTTGTCTATCTCTAGGCGCTAAAAAACCATTATGTAAATAGGCTCTATCGGCAAAAGCCTCTTCAATCACATCGAGTCCAGCTAGCTGTGCTTGCAGAACTAAAGGGGAGCCAGCCAAAATCATTAACTTAAGTTTGGGGTCTATTTGCTTAATCACATCAATTAATATAAGTCCTAGAGCCTCATTATTAGCGACGTTATTATAAAAAGCACCGTGAGGTTTCACGTGGTACATTTTCGCCTTCAGGCTCTCACAAACCCCCTTTAATGAATTAATTTGCTGGAGTAAGGAGGCTCGTAATTGTTCACTTGAAATATCCATTGGTTGGCGGCCAAAATTAATCGGATCTGGGTAACTGGGGTGAGCGCCTATTTTGACCCCATTTTTGAGCGCTGCGGTTACAGCAGTATTCATACTCTGCTTGTCGCCAGTATGGCCACCACAGGCGATATTGGCAGAGGTAATAATTTTGAGTAGGGCCGCATCGTATTGACCGCCTTCACCTAAATCAGCATTCAGATCTATCGGATAATGTTTATGATTCATTACTGTTTATGTTCCTGACTCGCCTCTATGGCTCTTTGCAACCGATAAAAATACTGTTCCCATTCATAATTTGCAGCTGTAGCTTGATTCGGGCTAACATGAATAAATTTAATTGTATTATCGGGTCTAGTTTGCGCTAACTTCCACAGATCAGCTTGAATGACCGTGGCTATTTTAGGGTAACCACCTGTTGTTTGAGCATCTGCGAGCAGAACGATGGGCTGACCGGACGGAGGGACTTGTACTACACCTGGCATAACGGCATGAGAGTTTAGTTCTTTAGGCTCAATCAGAGATAACTTTTCACCAGAGAGCCTTGCTCCCATACGATTACTCTCATTAGTTAATTGCCATGAATTATGCCAAAAGGCCTTACGAGCTTCAGCAGTAAATAGCGACATTTCAGGCCCTGGTAGAGCTCGTATCTCATTGTTATATGCTCTTTGCACGGCTCCTATGGGTTTGACTATAGGTAAAGGATGACCAAGTCTTAGGCTATCTCCTTGAGTTAGTCGTTGAGTTCCTTGGAGCTGTGGATTTGATTCTGTTGTCGGATAAATACCACCATCAACTGAGAGATAAGCCCTCACTCCTGATTTTGGACCGCGAAGAAATAGGGTTTCACCAGCTTTTATTTTATTGCGCCAACCACACCATACTTCCCTTTTGTCTATGGTTATTTGATATTGAGCACCGGTGAGAACAAACCAAGTGTCACGCTCAAACATCAATTCAACTGGCCCAGATGTGAGCTCCAATGCCGGAATGTTATCCGGATTACCTAAAATGCGATTTGCCAGAATTAGAGCATGGCAATCGAGTGCTCCACCTAATGGGATCCCTAAGTGACGGTATCCGGTTAGCGGTAATCCTTGAATGGAGCTAAATAACCCAGGCTTAATAACCTTTATCTTAGGTGTGGTAGGTGAAAACGTTGGATTGTTAATCATGATGTGAGCTCTAAGCTAGATACTGGCGTAAAACGAATCTTGTATCCTGGTGCCAATAGTGTGGGTGTTTGGGATAATTCAGGAGTAAAAAGAGCGATATTAGTACGGCCGATAAGTTGCCATCCTCCAGGAGCCTCTGTTGGGTAAATACCGGTTTGGCCGCCACCAATGCCAACGGAGCCTGCAGGGATGGATAATCTTGGGGTACTTAATCTAGGAGTGAATAAACTTACATCAAGCCCGTCTAAATAGGGGAATCCTGGTTGGAAGCCAAGGAAAAGCACGGTGTATTCTACAGCTGAATGTCTGCAGATCACCTCAGATGTTTCCAGTTGATGGATCCTTGCGACTTTATCAAGATCAGGCCCATACTTACCGCCATAGATGACTGGGATCTCTATGGTAGGTGCTGCAGGTAAATCTATACTTTCTATTTTGTCCCATCGTATTGCTAATTCATCCAGCCAAAATGTGATTTGTGCCGTATCGTGTAAAAAGAGGGTGAGGTTGTTCATACCAGGCACTATATCTTGAAATTCAGAACTTTCACGGTAAATAGAAGCTAAGTTCCAGATCCGGCTCTGAATCGCTAATTTTGAGAGTGTCGGAAAAAGTTCGCTGCAGTCTATGACTATCGCATTTTCTCCTAAGCGATAAAGCTTAGGGCTAGAAGGAGGTATCATCTGTTTTGGTAGCCTTATTTTGCCGCTTATGATCGAGTAGATAATTTGGTCTTCGGGTGTAATAAGAGTATTTTATTCTATAACGTATTGTTGTTAAAGTATAATATTCAGGAGTGTCTTATTTTCTTACGAGGACAATTTTTAGTGACAAATAAAAGGAAGCTTTAGGCTTCCGTTTAGATAAATGGTTATTTGACACTGTATTTTCAGCTAGCCAATATTGATCGAGCCGAGACCTATTAGTGTTATAGATTTGATATTGGTTAATATTGAGCTGAGACTGGGAAATACTGCGTGGTGGTTACACTGAGTATTCAGTATATTATATAAAAATAGTGTGGATTTAGAGTTAGCAGTGTATGATCCACTATTTGATAACAATAATTAAAATTTAAGGAAGAATAGTGAAGAAGTTTATTTGTATTGTTTCAGTTTTATCAACTTTAGTGTGTTTTAATCTACAGGCTGTAGAAATAAAAAAGGCTAAAGTTATTAGTATACAAGCATATGATAATGGCACTATTGCTGTTGTTACTAATAAACATCAGGTCCAGATCATTGTCCAAGTAAAATAAAGTTTGCAATTAAAGGAAGTGATAATGGTGTTAATACAATGTTTTCTATCTTACTAGCAGCAAAAACAACTGGTGATTTAGTTAATATTATACTTGATGATAAAACTTGTTTTTCAAACTACCCAGTAATTAGGAATCTAATTATCAATTAACTATTTTATATGGGGTGGCAGATTCAACCTTGAAGTACATAACAATTTAGGCACTTAACGCAGCCATGTGTTCGGCCATTAATTTGGCGGATGTTCGATAGTTTAATTTTTTTCTAGGGCGATTATTCATCCCTGACAAATAGCCATAAACCCCTTCTTACACCATCCATGATGTTCAGGGATAAGTACATCCATGTACAAAAAAGCCCCAATGCTGGGGCTTAATTTTACGCTTACTCTTTATTCTTTACAGCGCTGCTCCTTACTTCAATAAGGAAATATCAGCTGCATGCAAAAATTGTTCACGTAAATTAGAAAGTAAGGCTAAACGATTGTTTTTCAACGTTTCATCATCACTCATCACCATGACCTCTTCAAAGAAGGTATCAACACTTTCACGTAAATCTGCTGCATTTTCTCCTAGGCGATAAAGCTTAGGGATGGTATTTGCTATTATTAACCTTATTCAGTGGTGTAGGACTTAGCATGCCGAGAAATGACAAAGTTCAGTGTTAATTGTTCCTGCATTATTCTACCTCCTCACATCCGTGGACACCTAATTTATGCGCCTAACCTTCAATCAAAGGAGAGTTGTGTTGAGGGTGAATGAACTATACTACTCATAACGAGACTGACAAGGAACCTAGTCATGGTGAGTAAAATCATTAAGATGATTTTTAACGTAAGGGATGATATCTCTGTGGAGCGACCTAAAAGTTTCTCAACCGACTTTAATGACCAAAAAATTGAGTCGATACAACAAAAATCAACCTCTAATACTGGATCTAATCAGAGTGAAATACTTGCCACAGCTCCTATTAATGTATCTGCACTATTTTATGGCATGTTGTTTCCTTCTGAAGGTACTGATGATGGTGGTATTGCTAATAATCTAGAAAAGAATGTCATTACTGAGGTTGAACAAGCCTTGACCAACCCGAATGAGATTGCGGAAACAGTGTTAAAATTACCGAGTCAGATGGCAGTCTTCGATCAAAAACTCAGCGATGAAACATTGAATAGTCATATTCTACTAGCAATGTTTCAGGCAGAGCCAGTATTAAGTGCTGAAGTTCTTCAGTTGTGTAACTCTTCGGTTTTTAAGCACTTCGAAAAAGAAGTTACGAGTCTTCAACATGCTTTTGTACAGTTAGGTAGGGTAGAGTTACGACGTTTAGTCAGTACATGTTTTATGAAGGAAATGATTGATATAAAGCCAATTTACTATCGTCGTTTCGGCGCTCAAATATGGCGCCATTCTATGCAAGTCGCTTATATTTCACGTGAACTAAGTAAAGAGGATCCTGATACTGCATTTATGCTTGGGTTACTGCATGATGTGGGTAAAATTGCGATTTTTAAGATGTTAGTCAGTGCTTTTCATTGCGCAGAGCCTGAAGAACAGCCTAAATCTTACCTATTTAAGCAATTAATGACGACTAAATCACTCAGCTTGAGTGCTTTGTTAGTCCAATGTTGGGAGCTGCCTAGTATTTTTGAATCCTCATTAAATCAACTTGCTAACATCGATCACAAACCTATGGATGGGTATGCTTGTGTTGTGTGGCGTGCCAATGTGATCAGTGAATGTTCCATGTTGTTTCAACAGAATAAACTTGATGAGGCGTGTCTAACTCGTTTACTGGCTGATGCAGAGTTAAGCCGAGAAGAGTTCAATGTATTACATGATAAATTAATCATTATTTAACAATATAGCTTAGTAACCCTAAGATGTTGAACTCAGCACCCTGAGGTTACTTTGCTATATATTTTTACTCACAGCTAATTATTACTGTAATAAAGAAATATCAGCCGCATGTAGAAATTGTTCACGCAGACTAGAAAGTAAAGCTAGACGATTGTTTTTCAAAGCTTCATCATCACTCATCACCATGACCTCTTCGAAGAAGGTATCAACACTTTCACGTAAATCTGCTAATAATGATAGGGCAGCTTGATAGTTTGCTGCAGTAAATAGAGGTGCCAATTGTGGCTGAAGCTCATTTAGTTTGGCAGCTAATGCCTTCTCTGCACTTTCTACCAGTAGCTCAGCATTGATATCTGTTACTAATTTACCTTCCACTTTGGCTAATATATTCGCTACACGCTTGTTGGCTGCAGCCAGTGCGGATGCTTGCTCTAAGGTTCGAAAGTGTGCAACTGCTTTGATACGGCTATCGAAATCAGCGGGAGCTGTAGGACGACGAGCCAATACCGCTAAGATGACATCGACGCTAACACCTTGATCTTGATACCAAGCACGAAAACGAGCCATAAAAAACTCAAGAACCTGCTCTTCAGTTTTGTCACTGGTGATACTACTACCATGCAGTGCCTTTGCCTTAGCGATAAGATCGATAAGGTCGAGTGGCAAGTTATTTTCAAGACAGATCCGTAATATGCCAATAGCAGCACGGCGTAGTGCAAATGGATCGGCAGCGCCTTTTGGTGCTTGACCAATGCCAAAAATACCGACTAAGGTATCTAATTTTTCAGCTAAAGCCACACAAATAGAGACTGCTGCTGTTGGCACTGTATCACCGGAAAATTTAGGCTTGTATTGTTCTTCGAGTGCGATAGCAACCGCTTCTGCTTCACCATTTAGACGCGCATAATGCATGCCCATAGTACCTTGAAGATCAGTGAACTCCATGACCATATTGGTCATCAAGTCTGACTTAGATAACATACCTGCACGTGACGCTTCTTCTGCATTAGCATCTATGCTGGTCGCAATGTAGCCGGCCATATCCGAGATGCGCTCAACACGCTGCTTGATGGTCCCTAATTGCTTTTGGAACACCACGCTTTCAAGGCTAGTAAGACGAGATTCTAACGAAATTTTCTTGTCCGTTTCGAAAAAGAATTCAGCATCGGCCAGACGTGGGCGAACCACTTTTTCATTACCTGAGATGATCACCTGAGGATCTTTTGATTCTATATTAGTGATGAAGATAAAGTGTGGTAGCAATTGGCCTGCTTTATCGAATACTGGGAAGTATTTTTGATCGCCTTTCATGGTGTAAACTAAGGCTTCAGCTGGGACGTTTAAGAATTTCTCTTCAAAATTAGCCGTCAAGACTACTGGCCATTCGACCAAGGATGTCACTTCTTCAAGAAGATCATCTTCTAAATCCGCGACACCATTAATTTTAGAGGCAGCCTCTTCGACACCCACCTTTATAATGGCTTTACGGACTTCATAATCTGCCAGTACCTTACCTTGCTCTTTCAGCGCTGAAAGATAATTATCAGCATGGTCTAGTTCAAAACTTTTTAGCCCCATAAACCGATGGCCACGAATGATACGAGCCGATTTAATGCCAAGGAGTTCCCCTTCAATCAATTCACTACCCAGTAACATAGTCACGGTGTGGACAGGGCGAATAAACTGAGTTTTATTGCTGCCCCAACGCATAGGCTTGGGAATGGGTAGTTTATCTAACGCACGTTGTGCCATAGCACAGATAAGACTTTTAGTTTCTACGCCAACAACTTTAGCTTGATGGAGTAACCATTCGCCTTTGTCTGTTTTAAGGCGATCAGCTTGCTCAACTGTGATGCCGTTTCCACGAGCCCAGCCCATTGCCGCTTTGGTTGGATCGCCTTTGCTATCGAATGCCTGAGCAATAGCAGGTCCGCGCTTTTCTACAACCTTGTCAGCTTGTGCCATCACAAGTTTGTTTACCGTAAATGCTAAGCGGCGAGGGGCTGCATGCCAAATAGCAGACTCAAAGCTGAGTTCTGCTTTATTAAGTTCATCGGTAAAGTTATTAACAAAAGACTCCGCCAGTTTACGCAGTGCTTTAGGCGGTAGCTCTTCAGTACCGATTTCAATAAGTAAATTTTCCATATTCATGATATCTACCTCTACTTACACAGTGGGAAGCCAAGCGCTTCACGGGCTTGGTAATAGGCTTCTGCCACACATTTAGCCATGGTACGAACGCGTAAGATATAACGCTGGCGTTCGGTCACTGAAATGGCATGACGGGCATCAAGTAAGTTAAAGGCGTGTGAGGCCTTCATGACCTGCTCATAGGCAGGTAGTGGTAATGGCTTCTCTAATGATAATAAACGTTGGCAAGCTATCTCACAGTCATCAAATAAGGCTAGTTGCACTGCAACATCTGCGTGTTCGAAGTTATAAGTTGATTGCTCGACTTCATTTTGATGGAAGACGTCACCATACATTATCTTGCCCATAGGACCATCAGTCCAGACAAGATCATAAACACTGTCAACTTCCTGAATATACATAGCAAGACGTTCCAGGCCATAAGTTATCTCACCTGTTACTGGTGTACATTCAAGTCCGCCTACTTGTTGAAAATAGGTAAATTGTGATACTTCCATACCATTTAACCATATCTCCCAACCTAAACCCCAAGCGCCCAGAGTCGGAGACTCCCAGTTATCTTCGACGAAACGCACATCATGTATATTCATGTCGACACCTAGCGCTTCAAGAGAGCCAAGGTAAAGCTCTTGAATATTGTCAGGAGACGGTTTTAACACGACCTGAAATTGATAATATTGCTGTAGACGGTTAGGGTTTTCACCATAACGGCCATCAGTAGGGCGGCGACATGGTTGTACATAAGCACTGCTCATTGGCTCTGGGCCTAATGAACGCAAAAAAGTCTGTGGGTGGAATGTCCCTGCGCCCACTTCCATATCTAGAGGTTGAACAATTGCGCAACCTTGTTGCGCCCAGTATTCCTGCAGGGTCATAATAAACCCTTGGAATGTCTTTACATCATGTTTCGTCGTCATGTCTACTTTTTCAGGCTGCCATAGAAAATGGTTTTGATTATACCTTGTAGATTTACGCTTATGTAGGTTATTTTTTATCTCATTAACAAAATTAAGGAATGAATTATCATGGAAAGGCAACGTTGTAGTTGGGTTGGGGCGGATGAGATTTATCTGGCGTATCATGACGAGGTGTGGGGCAGGCCTATTTATGATAGTCAGACGTTGTTTGCTAAGCTTTGTCTTGAGGGTCAACAAGCGGGATTATCTTGGATCACCATTCTTAAGAAACAACAAAATTATGAACTTGCTTTTGCTCGCTTTAACCCTACAGTTATTGCTAAATTTGATGATGAAAAAATCGAAGCTTTATTACAAAACAAAGGCATTGTGAGAAATCGTTTAAAAGTTAATTCGATCATTAACAATGCTCGAGGTTATTTAGCTTATACAGAGGCTGGGAATAATTTCTCAGCGTTTCTTTGGAGCTTTGTCGGGGGGGCACCAATAGTGAATCAATTTTCATCTCACTCAGAGGTGCCAGTTCAAACCATTGAATCAGTAGCTATGTCTAAAGCTTTGAAAAAAATGGGGTTTAATTTTGTTGGCCCGACTATCTGTTATGCTTTTATGCAAGCCGTAGGCATGGTGAATGATCATGCAATTGATTGTTTTTGTTATAAAAAATTCTAGATGTAGTGAGTTGCTATTAAGGTTAATCTAAGATTAGCTTTATTCAGTGAGTCGAAGGCGGGCATCGTCTCTCACACTAAAAATTTACCTGCTTGTAATTGTGCTTAGACTGAATGGGTTGAAGAATTAACTTTAACACCAATTTGTATTTTTATATTGTAAAAATAAAAGAGTGTTCCACGTGGAACACTTTTTTTCTCTTATTTTTTATTCAATTTTAATTTTTCATGAAATTATTTTTTGGCAGTAAAGTTAGCCAGATTGTAAAATTTCAAACTGACTTTAAAGTTCAAAAAAGAACGGTTTGCGTTTACCGTTACCATTTTTGGGATCAGCATTAAGTTGATCCATGGTTTCTGCATTGTATAATTTGCCATTGACCATAGTATAAATAACACGATCCGTTACGCGAATATCTTCAAGTGGATTGCCATCAATGACAATTATATCGGCGAGTTTACCTTGTGTGATTGAACCTAGTTGATGATCCATGCCGAAGTGTGTTGCTGGATTAATTGTCGCTGTTTTGAGAACGTCTAGATTACTCATGCCACCCTGAGCAAACATCCACATTTCCCAATGGGCAGCTAAACCTTCCCGTTGACCGTGAGCACCTATATTAGGTTTTACTCCAAGATCATTCATCTCGTTAGCAATGCGTGCCACATTAAAATGATTATAATGTGCATCCGGTGCTTTTGGACGACGCATTGATCTCGCTTGCAGTAGATCACTTGGAACATATTTTGAGAGTCTGGGATGTGACCAAACATCGGTTTTATCATACCAATAGTTTTCGCCTGAGATCCCACCATAGGCAACAACTAATGTTGGAGTATAGCCAACCTTAGTTTGACTCCAAAACTGCTTAATATCATTATAAATAGCCGCAGTAGGTAGTGAGTGTTCAATGCCTGTGTGGCCATCTGCGATCATTGTTAGGTTGTGTTGTAGCAAACTGCCACCTTCAGGTACAACCATCATTTCAAGTTCTCGAGCTGCTGCTATTACTTGTTGTCTTTGATCTCGACGAGGTTGGTTATAACTTTTGACACTGAATGCTCCCGCTTTTTTTAAACGTAGTAGGTGGAACTTGGCATCATCCAACGAGTCAATGTGTGATGTGTAGCCTGGCGAATTTGCACCATATAGAATAGTACCTGTTGAGAAAATACGTGGTCCAGTGATTTTGCCTGCTTTTTGTTGCTCTGAAGCGGCAAAGATCTCGGTTGTATCGTTAGACGGATCATGAATACTGGTAACACCCAGTGAGAGATTGGAGAAAAGTTGCCAGTTTTGTTGTGGAATGATTTCGGTTTCTCCCTGTGATCCATGAGCATGGGCATCGAATAATCCAGGCATTAAACTCTTACCTTTGATATCGATCACTTGAGCATCACTCGGTATTTCTGTTTTTTCATCACCGACGGTAAGAATATGATTGTCTTTGACAATAACGATACCATTTTTAATGACCTTATCACCTTCCATTGTGATGATATTCCCCCCCATAAACGCTATTGTTCCACGTGGAACATCCGCTTTTTGAATAAAGCCAAGCTGAGTTATCTCTGCTTTCTTTGTTTTATCTAGTACGTTATCGGTATTAGCTATGTTGACTGTATATGCAGTGTCTACATCGGCTTGGTATAGATCCGGTCCTAGGGTCCAGTAAAGTTGATCGCTATTATTGTTCCAGCTAATACTCTCACCGGCACGAGTACTTAATTGAGTAACGGGTAGATTATTAGCTTTTGGGCCAATAGTGATGGTTTCACCATGTTTAGCAAAAGGGCTAACCCAAACCTTAAAACGTTCAGCAAAGGCGAGCTGTTTTCCATCAGGAGATACGCGAAATTCGGTAGCATGTTGGCTGGTATAATGCACTCGTTTTTGCAAACCATCTAGGTTTATAGAGGCAAACTCTGGTGTTTCACCTTCAAGCATAAAATAGATACGATCAGACTCAGCACCAAATTGAGGTTGGTAGCCATCAGCTGTGATCTTAATATTTTCCTGACTTTCTACATTTACCCGATATAATCCGGTTTCTTGTGACCAAGTTCTTGGGGTAATATGTCCCCCCTTAACCTTACGGTAAACAACAAATGAACCGTTAGGTGAGAAGGTTGGCTCTACGTATTTCCCTGGTTCTTTAGTTAAGATTTTTATGTCATTATTTCTGATGTTAGCTATGCGTACACTGCCTTGTTTCGTGTCATCCCAAGTTGTGAATACTATGCTCTTACCGTCACGGGACCATTGAGGGAATAACTCTCTAAGATCAGTATCTAGGTTAGTTAATCGTGAGTGTTTATCAGTATGCTTATTATTAGATAAGGCTTTAATCCAGAGTTTTCCTAGAGCTTCGTAGACGACCTGTTTGCCGTCAGGTGATACCTGTGCCATTCTTAGCATCTTTACATCAAACTGATCCTTATCTAAGTTTTGAGTAAAGCGGAGTGCAGGTTGCACATCTAACTGAGTGTTGATTGAGAAGGGGATATGTTTAGTTATTTTTGTTTTAATGTCTAGTTTATTGATCTTACCTCCAGCCCAGAAGATAATTTCCTGATTGTCACTGGTCCAACTCATGTTTGGATAGACACCATGGATAGCCCAAGTTTCCTGCATATCTCTATCCAACTTGTCGTATATCTTTTCTTTTTTTCCGGACTTTAGATCCATCAAGTACAGAGATGATTGAAACCCATCACGTTTAATATAGGCGAGTTTAGTACCGTCAGGGCTTGGTGTTGGACGGATAGCTCCGCCAGTACCCTCAATCAATAATTCAATATCACCGGTTTGAGTATCATATCGCTTTATTTTGTAGATCCCCTTTACTGAGTCTTTGGAGTAATGAAAGCTTTTACCCGGAGTCGCATCTTGGCTGAAATAAATATAATGGCCATCAGGAGAGTAGGCGGGTTCACCAAGATCTTTTTGCTCATTAGGACGTTTGGTGAGTTTTACACCTTCACCGCCGCCAACGTGGTACATCCAGATCTCTCCAGCCCCTAAACTGCGGGAACCAGTATAGTGTTTACGGGCAAGTAAATATTGGGAGTCAGGGCTCCAAGCTGGACTGTTTAATAGTCTGAATTTTTCTTTAGTGACAGGTCTTGGGTTGCTACCATCAGCCTTCATAATCCAGATATTGTCACCACCATCCTCATCTGAAGTGAAAGCGATATACTGTCCATCTGGGCTGTAAATAGGCTGCATTTGCCAAGCAATACCCTCTGCAAGTATTTTGGCTTGGCCGCCCTCTATTGGTATTTGATAGATGTCACCTAACATGTCGAATACAATATATTTATCATTTGGGCTGACACTGACATTCATCCAGGTACCCTCAGTGACATTAATGCTAATCTGCTCTAAAGGGGCTTTAGTGGGGGTGTTTACTTGCCATGTTGATTTTTTATCATTTGCGGTCTCTTCGGCAAACGAAGATGAGTTAAAAATAAGTGTAATGATTGCAAATAGTGGTATTAATTTGTGTTGTAACATTTAGTCCCCGATCCTTATCTTATTATTTGTTGAGCTACCTTTTACTGGATTTTTGAGCAAGGTTTAAGTGAGTATTGATTTTAAGCTATCTATCATATGCTTGGTTTGATAAAAGTAAAGAGTGTGTAGTCATAAGGTTAAACTATAGAGCGGGGTGGACCAGAATTGACTATATTGTTAATGATGAGAGTTAGGACAAATTCAGTGACTACTGACATGCTAAATTTAGCATATTGAAAGTGACAGGGTGTATAAAGCAAAGCTTAGCCGTTGCGTGAGTTAACGGCATTGAGTTGATTTTAGAGAAGGGCTATGAAAAGCTAATGTCATCACCAATGGTGATTTTGGCATCATGCAGTACACGACATGTCACTCCGCCTCGCCAATCAGGAATGAGTGCCTGTTCTAAACCAGCTTGTGCTATCTCCATTTTCTTACAGGGATCAGTTTCACCAGTGATCTCTAATGCTAAATCACCAATCTGTAGTCGTTTACCTTTATCTGCAGCTGAGAAGATATGGCCTTCTATTAGCAAGTTGGCGCGTCGAGTTACCCAAGGGAGATGTGTATCGATTGTGGCACAGGCAAGATTCCATTGTTCTAATGACATAACCGTGACTTGTCGTTTACCCGGGCGACCAAAGCAGTCATGTTCTACGCCAGCGGCTTGAGTGACTTGGGCCATTTCAACAAGCGTCATTGGACCCTTTTTAATCGGCTTAAAACCAATGGCGATAAGTTTTGGCATTGGGCTTCCTTAATTTTAATATTAATTGGATAAAAAGCGAATTAAGACTGTCTATAAACCTTTTTGAATCAAGTATTGATATGGCGTTGTTTCAGTTTTACTGGCGATAAGTTTATGTTCCATAAACTCGCAAAAGCTTGGAATATCGCGAGTTGTCGCAGGATCATCGGCAATAATCAATAATGTTTCACCTTGAGCTATTTTACGAACTGATTTACGCAGCATCATTACCGGTTCGGGACATCTAAGCCCAATAGCATTAAGTTGGTGTTGCGCTTCTGAAAATGGGTCGTTCATATGTTCTACCTAATAGCCAAGTTCACTTCAAATACTAAGGGTTAATATTACGCTAGCCTTTAATCCTTGCCAAGTTAAGGTCAAAGACTTTTTTATGTTCCACGTGGAACATGTTTGTGGTGAAACCTTAGCGCTATGCTGTCAGAGGTACAAAGCTGGCTTTTGTTAGTTGTTGCAGACTCGCTGGGGCAAGTTCGATATCTAAGCCTCGCTTACCTCCACTGACATATATCTGTTCAAGTAATCGGGCAGATATGTCAATATAGGTAGCGAGTGGACGTTTTTGACCCAGAGGGCTTACGCCGCCCAAAACGTACCCGGTAGAGCGTTCAACTTCCAGCGCTAATGCCATAGCAGCCTTCTTTACGCATGCAGCTTTAGCGAGGAGTTTCATATTTAATTTCTCGGTTACGGGTATGATAGCAACCACCAGTTTTTCACTATCAAGTTTAGCGATTAAGGTTTTAAATACTACAGCAGTATCTAGGTTTAGCTTAGTGGCAGCCTCAATCCCATAGGCACCATTATTAGCTTCATGCTGATATTCATGAATGTGATAGTCTAGTTTTGCACGTTTTAAGCTATAGATGGCAGGTGTCATATTGTATTACTCATTGAGTCTTTTTTTCATAATCAACGCATTAATACCACAGTATAAGATTTCTTCTACAGGTAACCAGCCCATTTTTTTATAGAGACCACCCGAGAGTACTTCAGTATGTAAATATAACTCTTGTACACCTAACAGTTTGGCTTTTTCTGATATCACCTCTATTAGGGATTGAGCTGTCCCATTGCCGCGTTGTGATTTACAAACATACACTCCACCTAGCCAATGCGAGTCAGCGGGGTAGTTAGTGTTTTCTTGAAATCGAATTTGGGCTGCTGCAATTAATTCTGTATCACAAGTTGCAACTAGCATTAAGGGTAATCTGTCGCTATTACAGTATTCTGCTAATTTTACTTCTAGTGTCGCTATGGTTTGATTATTCAATTCTGGATCTGGGTTTATCACACCCCATTCATTGTGGTACCAGTTGGCTATTTGAGTGATGAAGTGAGGTTTATGTTTCAGTAAATCAATATCCATATAAATAATTTCCCATAAGATGACGTTGTGCAGGAATTGTTTATTTATACATGAAATACAATGAGATTCAAAACTTTTTGAGAGTTGACATCAACGAGTCATAAATAAAAAATGAGAACCTGATTAAGGCTCCCACTTTTATGGACGCTGAATAAATTGAGGGTTATGGTCATTCAAATATTGTTGCGATACTTTTCAATAGTTACCGATATTTGTTGTGCCCTACGTTACAAAGGTGAAGTATTCAGGTAATATTATCGCTTTTTTGTAACATAGACCACTTGATAATCAAGCATTTTATTACATAAAGGATATAAATTGAAAATATTACCATTGATACTTCTTACCATCAGTCCAGTTACTTTTGCTGAGTCATTTCTTGTTCAAGGGGAAATAAAACATAAAGCAGAAATGAAACAGGTTAACACTGTCATGAAAGAACAAATGTCGAGCATGGGTAAACTATTTAACTCTGGTGTTATCGATACATTCTATATCAGTCCAGATAAAAATGGCAGAGCAGAAGCCATATACGTGGTTAATTCGGATTCAGAACAAGCAGCCAAAAATATCGTAAATAGTACTCCAATAATGGTTAAAGGTTTGGCGGATTTTAGCATTAAAAAAATAGGCTCCAAGTTACAGGGAGGTAATAACCTAAACGATGAGGAAGAAAATGAATACTACCTATTAACTAGCAATTGGATTAAAGCCTATAATCCAGTTAAACATAGTAAAGTGATGGAAAAAGAAGTTAATTTTACTATCGCGGCACTTAATAGCGGAGAGATAGCAAATCTTTACCTTAATAACCCTAAGGGTGACGATATAATGCCAACCATTACCTATTTCATTCATGCCGATTCGCTAGAGTATGCGCTTGATTTTAGTTATAAGTCTCCACTTTACCGGGAAGGAATAATGGATTTTACAGTAACCTATGCAGGAAGTAAGGTGTCCTTATAAGCGAACGATTCTCTATTGTTTTTCCTATCTGAAAAATAAGTCAGTTGATGGAGTCTACTGGCTATAAGTGCCAGTGACCCTGCACTTACAGCGTGTAATAAGGATATTTATGTTAAGTAAAAATGTGTCAATATTCATAATGTTGTCCCTCTTTGCAGGGTGTCAATCAACCAAGACACCGGGTTGGGTGTTGGCACCGGTCACAAACTCTTCTGAATCAATCACGGCAGTTGGGGAGGGACATTCACTTATTGATGCCAAAATGAAAGCATTAAGCGCTATAAACCAAAGGTTATGGACTCAAGTCAGTTCAAGTAGCCAGAACCGTAATATTGCTAACAATATCAATGGTGGTGATCATTACCAAGAGTTCAACGATTTTAAACTTAATACCAAGACTTCGGATCTTGTGTTTAACGGCGTTGAATACACTAAGGCAGAACAAGTTGGTGCTCTTTATTATGTTGAAGCTAAAGTATTAAAAACGAGCTTAATATCCCAGCTTGTCTCAGATATTAATAAAATAGATCAACGCGCAAAATTTGAACTCGGTGCACTGGCTAATACCGATTTATTAGTTTGGTGGTTAAGAAATCGCAATGTTAAAGAGTTGGAAAAAGAGTTAGCAATCAAAAATTCTATGTTATCAGCAGTGTCTACGACTAATAACAGTGAACTCAAGACCGCATTACCATTACTTAAGTCTAGCGTTAGTCGAGTTAAATCTCAGATCATTATTAGCATATCAACAGGGCGTGAAGATGACTTAATGAAAGGCTTCTTAACCAATCACTTTTCAAAATATAACATACCCGTTGTTGATTATAAAATCGGAGGTTATAGCCACAATTTAATATTAGACACTCATTGGAATAATCGCCATATTGCCGATATTTTTGTCTCTACGGCAAACGTGAACATTATCATGAAAGATAAAAAGAACTTAGTGGTGGCAAGTAATGAAATAATTGCTAATGCTAATTCTGTCACTAGCTTTGAACGTGCTCGAGAAGGAGCATCACGCAGTTTTTCAGCCAAATTAACAAAACAGAATTTTTGGAAAGCCTTAGGGTTTGATTTTTAAATATTAATATGGATATATATATGTTAAAGAAAACACTTGCTACGCTAGCGACTCTAGGGGTTATTACTGGTTGCCAATCAACGGTGACGAATGTTTGCCCATCGTCAACGCGAGTTGAAATTCCGATGAGCAGCCATCCAGTTAAAGGTTCAGCCAATACTAAGGTGGTAATTTTTGAGCCTGAAATGAAATTCAATAATACGTTATCTGAGCGTGTTGGTGCATCACTGTTTCAGGCGTTAGCTAAGCAAATAAGCAATGCTGGCTCAAAGATTGTTGATCGAAGTTTAGTTAGCAAATTAAAAACTGAAATTCAGATAACTGAAGCAAGTGGTCGCTTTAGTGAGGATGGGGTTCCTATTGCTGATTTTGCCATTTATACCGATATAGGTCTCGCAAACTTTACTCGAAATTTTAGCGAAGCTCGTAGCTGGACAGAAGATGGCGTATTTTATTCAATACCTGCATCTTGTCGTTTTAACGCTGAAGTCGAAGCAAGCACTCGCGCAATTTCTTTACCAAGTATGCAAACACTAAAAAGAATTCAGTTCAAAGGCGATGATTCTTTAAGTGTTGAGACTCGCGATTCGCGTTGTTTGATCCCACAAACAGAGATTGAGGGGATGATTGCTAAGGCAGCTAAGCATGCTGTTGAGAGAAGTGATGTTTTGAAGAATTTATTTGCACCAAGAGGAGCAGTAATTGAAATGCGTCAATGTGATGCTGGTTCCATGGTCAAAGTGGACATGGGAAGTAACCAAGGTGTACAACCTGGTTGGACAGTGAGTTTTACTACTCATGAAAAAGTAGCCGATTTAAATGGAGGTTATGAAATAGAAACACATGGATATGGAACGGGTGAAGCTATCAATAATGCTGAACATGGCATTAAACCTAAATATTCCTGGATTTCTCTCGATAAAGACGTCGCAATGAAAGTGAAGCGTGGTGATACCGCTAAGGCAAAATTCGAAAATGCTTGTAATGGTATGTCTATCTTTTCAGGGCTTTGTCACATAACATCGGAAAATTTTTCAGATGTATTTAGTTTATAAGGGAATAGTATGAAAAAAAATTATTTTACAGTCGCGATTTTAGTATTTTTGTCAGGATGTCAAAGCAATGATACCGTTAAAAATGTACAGCAAATTGATTGTTTCTATCCGGATGCAGTGACAGTTAGTGCGCCTCGTTGGATTTGTGATGTGATGCCAGATGGTATTGAAATTGGCGCGGTTGGTTATTCAAAGAAAAGTGTTGCTGGGTTAAGTATTATGCGTGATATTGCGACTAATGATGCCCGTGCTCGTTTAGCTCAGCAGTTTGAGTCGAACGTCAACACACTATTTAAACAGGCAACACAAGCGAACATGGTGTCGACAACAGACAATGTATCTGAAGAGGTCACTGAATACTTTGAAACTGTGACTAAAAATGTCACTAGTCGGACTTTATCAAATAGTCGGGTGATTGTGACGCAGCGCAGCCCTGGTGGCGGTTTATATACGTTAGTTGGCATGGACAAGGTTACTTACGATGCCAATCTGGCTAAAGTCGTTGCTGCGGCAGGACAAAAAGATCCTCAACTATGGAATAAGTTTAACAACAAAAAAGCCGCCGAAAATCTAGAAGCTGTTTTATCCTCACTACAAAAAATATAATTTAATTAATGGCTTAAGCTTTTATTGGTTTAAGGGCGAGTTAAATAGAATGGGCTAAATAATTAGCCCATTCTACTTTGTATTGCTATAAAAGGATGTTGCATATGAATTTACGTTTTACTTGCTTAATCGCTTGTTCATTATTGTTAAGTCAATTGACTCTGGCATCTGATAGCTTTGTTGAGTTAGATGCAGAGATTGAAAATACAGGTAAGTTGCAAGAGCGACAAGCCAAGGAATATAGCGGCTTTGTTTTTGCTTATATGGCTGAGTATGAACACTGGCGAGTACAGTATTTGAAAGCATTTGATCAATATCGAGCTGAAATTATCGGTAAGTGGGGGACAGGAGATGTTTCTCAGCGACAGAAGAGCGTGGAGTATTCTGCAGATAAAAATATTAAATCTGTGGTTGATTATGAAGCTAATGAGTTAACGGTTTCCATCATAGTCGATAGCGAGCTAACAGATGAGCAAATCAAACAAAAGCTAAACAATGAAGTGAAATCCTTGGCTGAAAACAGTCATTCAAATGTTTTCTCATTAGTCAGCGAGGAAGATCTCGTTAAACGAGGTAAGTTACAAATTAGTGCTGTGAGCTTCTCTAATCGTAATGAGCAGCAGGCTAAGCAGGTGATAATTGAGCAAACCAAAGCTCAATTATTGGAAATTGATAAGGAGCTTGATTCGGCACAGCTCACTAAGTTAGACAGTGTTTCTATGGATATCGTTGAGCGAGTGTCGAATCAGAAAAAAAATAAACTGTTAAATGTGGCCAAAGAGAGGCTGATAAAATTAGACGACCAGTATATGCAGCAAAGAAAATTAGTTAAACAGCAGACAGGGTTAGTTGAAAAAAAGGTCATTCAGTACCGAGTGAGCCTGCCTAAAAATAGCTTGAGTGTAAGGGCTGCAAAAGTGGTGGATTTGGCTCAGACGGAAGGACTTCGCTGGCAAGTGCCATCCGCATTAATTATGGCGGTTATTCACTCTGAATCGAGTTTCGACCCTAAAGCCACATCACCTATACCTGCTTATGGTTTGATGCAAATTGTCCCAACAAGCGCTGGAGTTGATGTTAATAACTTTATTCGTAAAGTTAATAAGCCAATGAGTTCAAGCGAGCTTTATTTACCCATGATTAATGTTGAGACGGGGGCGGCATATCTAAATATCTTAGACAAGCGTTACCTCAAGGCGATTATTAATGATGAGAGCCGAATGCACTGCATGATTGCAGCCTATAATACCGGGGCTGGAAATGTCGCTAAAGCATTCAATCTAGATGGCACCCGCAATATATATAAGGCTTCGAAAGTGATTAATAAGATGGAACCCGATGAGGTGTATCAACATCTGCTGCTAAATCTACCTTACGATGAAACTAAACATTATCTAGAGAAGGTGAGTGGAAGAATTGCTTTATATGAAAACAAAATTTAGCAAAAAACCAGCCTAGGCTGGTTTTTATTCTCTTGAGGACGTTTATTTATGGTCGTTCAAATATTGTTGCGATACCTTGTCCTAGACCGATACACATGGTGGCTAAGCCATATTTAGCATTCTTATCTTCCATGAGGTTGATAAGTGTCGTTGATATACGGGTGCCAGAACAACCCAGTGGATGACCTAGAGCGATAGCTCCACCGTTGAGGTTTATTTTTTCATCGGCGACATCCATCAAACCTAACTCTTTTACACAAGGAAGTGACTGAGCAGCAAAGGCTTCATTGAGCTCGATAACATCAATATCATCAATGCTTAATCCTGCGCGCTCCAGTGCTTTTTTAGTCGCTGGGACTGGGCCGTACCCCATAATAGCAGCATCACAACCTGCAACAGCCATGGAGCGAATGCGTGCTCGAATAGGTAAGCCTAATGCTTTGGCTTTTTCTTCTTCCATCACTAGCATAGCCGAAGCACCGTCAGACAAGGCTGATGACGTTCCTGCTGTTACAGTTCCGTTGACAGGATCAAATGCTGGCCGTAATCCGGACAATGATTCCATTGAGGTTTCAGGGCGGATCACTTCATCATGTTCAACCTTGATCAATACCCCATTGGCATCGTGACCTTCGATAGGATGAATTTCGTTAGCAAAACGTCCTTCAACCGTTGCTGCGTGTGCGCGTTGATGCGAACGCACAGCAAATTCATCTTGTTGTTCACGAGTGATACCGTGCATCTTACCGAGCATTTCTGCGGTAAGTCCCATCATGCCAGAAGCTTTTGCGACATTGTTAGCAAGACCGGGATGAAAATCGACACCGTGGCTCATAGGGACATGGCCCATGTGCTCAACACCACCGACTATGAATGTATCACCTTGTCCTGTCATGATAGCGCGAGCTGCTTGATGTAGCGCATCCATAGATGAACCACAAAGACGGTTAACGGTTACCGCACCAGCTTCTTTTGGAATGCCAGCTAGGAGTGATGCATTACGGGCAATATTGAAACCTTGCTCTAGTGTTTGTTGTACACAACCCCAGATCACATCTTCGATGTCTTGAGGGTTTAGCTTTGGATTTCGAGCGAGCAGTGCTTTCATCAATTCTGCTGAAAGTGTCTCTGCGCGTACGTTTCTAAATACTCCAGCCTTAGAGCGGCCCATGGGAGTACGGATACAATCTACGATAACGGCTTGTTTCATTGTTCTATTCCTTCCCACTTATTAAACCTGGTAGTAGCTGCCATTATTAGCGGCAAGTTCACGCATTGCATCAGTCGCTTGATACAGTTCACCCAAATGAGCATATTTATCAGCAAGAGTAACGAAATTCGCGATCCCCATCGTATCAATATAGCGGAATACACCCCCCTTGAATGGTGGGAAGCCAAGGCCCAATACCAGTCCCATATCTGCTTCAGCTGGCGTAGCAATAATACCCTCTTCGAGACAGCGAACTGTTTCAATGATCATGGGGATCATAGTACGTGCAATAATTTCATCGGATTCAAATTCAGTTAGCTTGCCAAATTCAGCACCTAATAACTCATAGCTGATTGGATCGATATCTTTCTTTGGTTTACCGCGGCGATCGACAGAATAGGTATAGAAACCTTTACCATTTTTCTGTCCGAAGCGTTCTTGCTCGAACATCACACTAATTGCATCTTTACTGCTGCGGCCCATACGATCTGGGAAGCCTTCAGCCATCACATTTTGAGCATGGTGACCGGTATCAATACCAACAACATCAAGTAAGTATGCAGGACCCATAGGCCAACCAAATTGTTTTTCCATCACTTTATCGATAGCGGCAAAATCAGCACCATCGGCAAGTAGACCACTGAAGCCGACAAAGTAAGGAAAGAGTACGCGGTTAACGAAAAAACCTGGGCAGTCATTAACGACAATTGGGGTTTTTCCCATTTTGGTAGCATAAGCAACAACCGATGCTATGGTTTCTTCTGAACTATGCTCACCACGAATAATCTCTACAAGTGGCATTTTATGTACCGGATTAAAGAAGTGCATGCCACAAAAACGTTCAGGCTTTTCGAGGCTTTTTGCGAGTAAGTTAATTGAGATTGTTGAAGTGTTTGATGTGATGATGGCATCGGGTGAAACATGCTGTTCAACTTCAGCAAGAACCGTGGATTTAACTTTGGGGTGCTCGACAACGGCTTCAACCACAACATCTACATCTTTAATTGCAGTGTAATCTAGCGTAGCCGTAATATTATTAAGCACTTTTGCCATTTTTTCTGGTGTTGAACGGCCACGTTTTATCTGTGATGTCAGTAGCTTAGAAGCTACATCTAGACCAAGTTCCAGTGCTGGCTGTGCAATGTCTTTCATTACAATGGGGGTGCCTTTGCTGGCACTTTGGTAAGCGATACCACCACCCATAATGCCGGCACCAAGCACTGCTGCAGTGTCGAGTTTTTTAGCTAGTGACGCCGCTTTCTTTGCTTTACTCTTAACAAATTGATTGTTAAGAAAAATACCGATTAATGCTTGAGCGGCATCAGTTTTTGCTAACGTGATAAAGGCCTGATGCTCTATTTTTAGTGCCTCAGCACGTTCACAGGTAGCTGCTTGCTCGATCACATCAATGACAGCCATCGGCGCTGGGTAGTGTTTGCCTGCTATCTTAAATACCATGCCTTTGGCTGTAGCGAATGACATCATAGCTTCAAGTTTTGGTAGGTTAAGCCGAGCTTGCTTTTTAGCACGACGATCCTGCCAACTGAGTTTTTCTGCAAGTGCTTCTTTGAGCATGGCAATAGCCGATGCCTCTAAATTTTCCGAAGCGACAATGGCGTCGATAGCACCAACTTGCAGTGCCGCTTCTGGTTGGTGATTTTTACCCGTGGTGATCCATTCAAGGGCATTATCTGCACCAATTAGACGAGGCAAGCGGACTGTACCGCCAAAACCTGGCATTATTCCTAGTTTTGTTTCAGGGAGGCCTAGTTTAGCGGTGGTATCTGCAATGCGGAAATCGGTTGCGAGTACGGTCTCAAATCCTCCACCTAATGCAAAACCGTTAATGGCCGAAATAGTTGGGAACGGTAAATCTTCAATTTTATTGAAAACCACGTTCGCTTGAGTGATCCAAGAAAGAAGTATGCTCTCTTCTTGAGAAA
The DNA here is from genome assembly GCF_013248905.1 of Shewanella sp. VB17. Lineage (NCBI taxonomy): Bacteria > Pseudomonadati > Pseudomonadota > Gammaproteobacteria > Alteromonadales > Shewanellaceae > Shewanella > Shewanella sp. VB17. The sequence goes on along the minus strand of NZ_JABRVS010000001.1, from coordinate 277,206 downwards.
ATAAACCAAGAAACTCAGTGATATCAGCACCGACAATAAAGGCCGATTTTGCTGATGTGAGGACAAGAGCTTGAATGCTAGCGTCTTGCTTAATTGCATCTAATGCAGCGTCGAGAGAGTCTAATGTCTCTTTGTCTAACTTATTGACAGAGCCAGTTGCGTTAAAGCATAACCGAGCAATATTGTCTTCAAGTAACTCAACCTGAATTGTAGGACTTTGGTAGATCATTGCGTGCTTCCTTTTGCGTGATACATGCCTTTCATTGTATGTTCTGGGGGTAACGTCGCTATCTCACAGCAGGCCATCATTTGACCGCACTAAGTCTCAGTGTGCTTCTAAAATGAAAAAATTACAACACCAATTTAAACAGGTGTTTGATTTTTTCATAGTAGAGTGATTTTTATACTTTATGGTAGACTGTTTTAATTACAGATTTTAAAGAGTTAGAACTAACAATGGGAAATAGCATATGGATCAGCAAGCTAATCATTTCGAATCTCATATAGCGGAGTTAAATCGTCGTGTTGCAGAGATTATCTCACGTGAAAAAATATCTGGTTTGGTGATTCATTCAGGCCAACCTCATAGACAATTCCTCGATGATTTGGATTATCCGTTTAAAGTTAATCCTCACTTTAAAGCTTGGTTGCCACTATTAGACAATCCCCATTGTTGGTTACTGGTCAATGGCCGAGACAAACCTCAGTTAATCTTTTATCGTCCGGTAGATTTTTGGCATAAGGTGGATGAACTTCCAGATGCTTTTTGGATTGAACATGTGGAGATCAAATTGTTGAGTAAGGCTGATAAAGTGGCTGAATTACTACCCAATGATCTGACCCATTGGGCTTATATTGGTGAACATTTAGATGTTGCAGAAGTACTCGGCTTTAAAACCCGTAATCCTGATGCTGTGATAAGCTATTTACACTACCATAGAGCGAGTAAAACATTGTATGAATTGACTTGTATGCGCAAATCTAATGAGATTGCTATTCAAGGTCATATCGCTGCTAAAAATGCGTTTTTCAATGGTGGTAGTGAATTTGAAATCCAGCAACAATATTTAACAGCCACTAATCAGGGTGAAAATGAAGTCCCCTATGGAAATATTATTGCACTAAATGAAAACGCGTCTATTTTACATTACACCAAGTTGGCGTCTCAACGCCCTGATAATCGCTATTCTTTTCTTATTGATGCAGGAGCTAATTTTTTCGGCTATGCCTCAGACATAACCAGAACCTATGCGTTTGAAAAAAACATCTTTAGCGAACTGATTGAGGCAATGGACAGAATGCAGCTTGAGCTTGTTGCCATGATGCGTCCAGGGATTAAATATGTAGACTTACACATTCTGACTCATCAGAAAATAGCTAAAATTTTAGTGGATTTTGATATTGTCTCTGGTGATTTACAAGGATTAATAGAACAAGGAATAACCAGTGTTTTCTTTCCCCATGGTTTAGGTCATATGTTAGGTCTTCAGGTTCATGATGTAGGAGGTTTTTTACATGATGAACGCGGTACTCACATTGCCGCGCCTGATGCACATCCATTTTTACGATGTACCCGAACGTTAGCTGTTAATCAAGTGTTGACTATAGAGCCTGGTCTTTACATTATCGATTCTCTACTTGATGGATTAAAACAGGATAATCGTCAGAGTCAAATTAACTGGAAAACAGTTGATCAATTACGTCCGTTTGGTGGAATAAGAATTGAAGATAATGTCATTGTTCATGTTGATCGTAATGAGAACATAACCAGAGATTGTGGTTTACATTAAGTAGCTGCAAAACATTTAAATTTATTGATGTGCTATTGGCTATTAATGATACAAGAGAGTGGCAATATTGACTGACAGTTATCAGATCCCATCCGCAGAGTTAATAATTGAAGAGGAGATAAAGCACAGTCGATTTATTTCTTTTATTTTCCACTGTCAGTCATACGAAGAGATTAAGTGTGCACTCACTAACATTAAAACGCGTTATCCTGCAGCGAGTCATTATTGCTATGCTTTTATTGCACAAAATCCGACTAACACTGTTGCAATGGGATCCAGTGATGACGGTGAGCCGACAGGCAGTGCAGGTCGACCTATGTTGGCAACTTTACAAGGGGCTAATGTGGGGGAAATAGGTGCAATTGTTGTTCGTTATTTTGGCGGAACAAAACTTGGTGTAGGTGGGTTGGTTAGAGCTTATAGCTCAGGATTAAAGCAAGGTCTCACTCAATTGCAGACTCAGCTAAAACAAATCCGTTATTCCGGCTCTCTGATTTGTGAATATAGTCAGCTAAAAGATGTTGAGCATCTTTTAGCTCAATATGACGCAGTAGTAGAAGCACGAGATTTCATGGAGAAAGTAACCTTAAGCTTTGCTATCCCTAAGCGATTTAAAACAGAATTAAATCTGAATTTAGCGAGTATTAGTCAAGGCAGCTTAATGGCTAAGTTTGATTTACTTGAATAAGAGATATTTTGATTACTTGTTTCTGTGATGGGTAACAAAAATATGAGAAACTAGCCGAGTGGCCGGATTGTCACGTATCAATTACGGACGTTATATAACCTCAATGCAATATAGAACAATAATAAGAATCACCGGTTTATTAATGGGATTATTTTCATTATCTCTACTTCCTCCGGCACTGATCGCTGTGATTTATAAAGACGGTGGCGGAACAGCCTTTATACAAGCATTTTGTCTCAGTCTATTTCTTGGTTTTATGCTTTGGTACCCCAATCGCAGGCATAAAAAAGATCTACGAACTCGAGAAGGTTTTCTTCTAGTTGTACTCTTCTGGGCAGTGCTGGGTTCTATTGGTGCTGTACCTTTTATCTTTACCAGTCAACCTGATCTTAGTATCACTGACAGTTTTTTTGAATCGTTTTCAGCATTAACCACGACAGGTGCCACTGTCATTGTTGGTCTAGACTCTCTGCCTAAAGCTATCTTGTTTTATCGTCATCTATTACAGTGGTTAGGCGGGATGGGGATTATTGTATTAGCTGTCGCCATTTTACCGATGCTGGGGATTGGCGGAATGCAGTTGTATAGAGCTGAAATGCCTGGACCTGTTAAAGATAGCAAAATGACACCTAGAATTGCCGAGACAGCTAAAGCACTGTGGTATATCTACTTCGCATTAACTATCGCTTGTGCATTCTGTTACTGGGTAGCTGGAATGGATGTCTTTGATGCCATCTGCCATTCATTTTCAACCATAGCTATTGGTGGTTTTTCTACTCACGATGCTAGTATGGGGTACTTTGATAGTACTGCAATCAATATGGTGTGTGTGGTATTTCTATTGATCGCCGCACTAAACTTTAGCCTACATTTTGCTGCGTTTACTCGGCGAGGTATTAATCTTAAAATTTATTTTAAAGATGCAGAATTTAAAGCACTCATTGCAGTTCAGTTGGCGCTAACCGCAATATGTTTCGCGACCCTTTATCATTCAGATATCTATGACTCACCGGAACAAACTTTAGACTTTGCCTTATTTCAGGCTGTCTCTATTTCAACTACCGCAGGTTTTGGTACCGAGAGCTTCCACATGTGGCCGCTTTTTTTGCCTATGTTGCTTATCTTTTCGAGTTTTATTGGTGGCTGCGGTGGTTCGACAGCCGGAGGCATCAAGGTCATACGTATGATTTTGCTTTTAAAGCAAGGTTCGAGAGAGTTAAAGCGTCTGGTTCACCCAAGAGGCATGTTCTCTATCCGTATTGGGGATAAGGCATTACCAGATAGGATTATTGATGCCGTTTGGGGCTTTTTTTCTGCTTATGCGCTAGTTTTTGTGGTTTGTATGTTGTTACTAATGGCCATGGGAGTTGACGATATTACCGCTTTTAGTGCGACAGTGGCTTGTTTGAATAATTTAGGTCCAGGACTCGGTGAGGTAGCGAGTAACTATGGCAGTATAAGCGACGGAGCTAAATGGGTGTTGTTACTTGCGATGTTATTTGGTCGCCTTGAAGTGTTTACTTTATTAGTGTTATTCACACCAACGTTCTGGAAAAACTAAGGTTAATAAATTTATTTTTTACACTTTACTTTACTGACATTATTAGGGGAAATTAATGAGCAAAACTTTAATTATCTACTCAACGACCGACGGGCAAACACACGCAATTTGCACGTTAATGAAACAGGTTAACCAAGCATCAGATAATGATACAAAACTGGTTTCATTAGAAGAGGCGCAAGAATTGAACTTAGCTGATTTTGATAAAATAATGATTGGTGCCAGTATTCGATATGGTAAACATAAACCTGAATTATACCAGTACATTAATCGTCATCACACAATATTGAATGCTAAGAAAAATAGCTTTTTTAACGTCAATCTCGTGGCCAGAAAACCAGAAAAAAATACGCCAGAAACGAACCCTTATATGAAAAAGTTTCTTGAGTTATCACTTTGGAAGCCACAACAGCTGGGGGTATTCGCAGGTAAACTTGATTACCCTAAATACCGTTTCCTTGATAAAAGCATGATACGTTTTATTATGTGGATGACTAAGGGGCCTACAGACACCAGTGGTACCTTTGAATTTACCGATTGGCAGCAGGTTGAAGAGTTTGGTAAGGCCTTTTCTGAGCGATAATGAATCTTAGGATTTTGAAAATGAGGTTGATCACATTTGCCAGTGTTAGGCTTCTGGCTAAGTTTTATTGCTATCTATTCTTCTTTTCACCACTTTTAGAGCCATAATATAATCATTGTTCATACAGAGATCTAAATAAAGTGATTAGTAAAAAAGCACTTTTTTTTATTATCAGTATTCCATTTTCATTAGTATGGTCCACCTATGCCAATCAGGAACTGAAAATTTATGCAGAAGATGCACTACCATTAAGCTTTATCAACAAGCAAGGGGAACCAGATGGACTTGCTGTTAAGGTCGTTGAAGACATATTGAAGAGGATTAAAAGTCAGAGTATTGTCCAAGTTGTTCCTTGGGCAAGAGGGTGGCTGATGGTGAGTAATGAACCTAACTCTGTTTTGTTTACGATGTCTCATTCCAGTGAGCGCGAAGAAAAATTTACCTTACTAGGCCCGCTGATGATTGGGGAGCTTAATCTCTATTCATTAAAATCTAATAATATCTCTTTTAGCAACGTAGTAAATATAGAAACATATAATAAAATAGCTCTTCTGCGTTCAGGTATTTGTACATCAGTTCTCAATTCATCTGGAATTAATGTGGATTTTACTCATGTAACAAATGATGTCCAAGCTGTAAAAATGACAGCAATTAAGCGTGTAGACTATTTTTGTTCTTTTAATTACTTAGTCGCTAATATTATTAATGATGCAGGTTATAATATTGACCAATTTACACCATCTTACCTTTTGCAAAATGATAAAAGCTATATCGCCTTTTCAAAAGGAACCAATGTTGAAATAATTAAATTATGGCAAAAAGCAATGATAGAAATGATCGAAGATGGAACCATGAAAGATATGTTTAGCGAGTGGCTCCCAGGCGTCAAGGTACCTGACTATATTGAAATTCTGGGTGGCTCACTTGAATAGTGAAATATCCGTAAGTTATTATAAAATAATGACTGATTATTAACTTTATTATTTTATTGCTTCGTTTGATCCATCGCATTTTTAGACATTATAAACATAATATTATCAGCGGTTCTTTGGTATGGAGGCCAGAACATATCTTGCACAAAAAAACCTTGGTCACTTGCTGATTGATACTTTAAAGATGCACTAATCATTCCTAAATCATTCACTAGCCGTTTTTGAACTTTATCTCCGATAAAATAATTAGTAAATATTTCAGCAGCCTCCAATTTACGTCCTGTTAAATCTTTATGAAAATTAATCGTATCCATCCATACTGTATTTCCTTCTTCAAAATTAATGAGTTGCCAGTGACCACCAGATCTATTTGCTGCAAATGCACCAATACCGTACGATGCTACAATGTGTAAATTTTTATTCTCAAAATCAGGCCCACTAGTCCAATAATAACCAACTTGATTGTAAAGTGCGTTAAGCTTACTTTGTAACTCTCCATTAGCTTGCTCTTTTACTAATTCCTTTCGACTCAAGTCATTAAGAAAGAAAGCTTTCTTCCCGAGCATGAGTGATGCGATTGCTATATTGGGTTGGATCTGCCCCTTGGTTAATGAGAGCCTATTTTGCCATCTTGGCTTTAGTAAATCATTAAGGCTACGAGGTAAATCAGACTGATTCAATTGGCTCATATCCGCCCAAAAACCATATGCTCCACCTCCCCATGGTAAGTAAAGTGTTTTTTCATTTTCCACTCCCATAGATACATTAAGCATTAAAGGGTCTAAATACTGGTAATTTGATAACCTTGGTGAGTTTATGTCGATCCCTTGCAATAATTGTGCAGTTTTACCTTTTTGCATTTTGATGTAGTTTAATGTCAGAAAACTGATATCTGCTTTTCCGGCTCTGAGAATGTTGAACATTTGTTCTGGTCCTTCAGCCCACTCTGGAATAACATAAATTTCATATTCGTAACCTCTTTCTTTTAAAATATCGTTAACCTCCTGAACTTCATAAGGTTCTACGTATCCTTCCCAAGTTAATACATTGATTCTTTCACCAGCAATAAGTCCTACAGACATTAAAAGAGATACAGATAGTAAAAAGCCAATATTTAGGGTTAATATATCCATATCAGAAGCTCCTTTATCACCCAATCTTACATTATTATAAATTACGCACCTTAAATTATAACGTAAGTTTCGGAATTAAAACAAATCAAAAAAAACAAAATTAAAACATTGATTAATAAGGTTTTAATTAATTAAAGGTATAACCTTTTCCTTAACCAAAAGACTTCATATGGGTCCTGAAGTGGCATAGTTAATTTGGCCACCTAAATAGAGGTGTTATCATGCACCTCATAAACCTTAGGTGACAAAATGACAAAACAAAAAAGACCAACATACTCCGCTGAATTTAAGCTTGAGGCAGCACAATTAGTTGTTGATGGTGAGCACACCTTTTTACTTCTCTTTGATCTAATGGCCATACACCTTAGACGCTTAATGATGATAAGTTTGGCATTATTTGGCTTATTATTAGCTGCTGCATTGGTTGTATTGAGTCCAAAAAATCATGGTTCCACCAGTAGTAAATTCTTGAGCACATTGCCATTACCGACCATGGGCCAGACTTATTGGATTATCCCCATGTTCTAGCCATTTTTTATTCATGTTTATCACATTAACTAAGAAGTCAGCCACAGCTCTTACTCGTTGAGATTGTGCTATATCGGCTTGAACGACGAGATAAATAGGTTGCTCTACGCCTACATTAGATTCAATACATGACAAGCCTGCTTTTTTAGCAATGAAATGAGGCAGTATTGCATGTCCAAGTCCGGCTTGGGTTGCAGCAAGCATTGATGCTAGCGATGTAACGGTTAACCTTGGTAAGTTTCCATTTAACTTAGCTTCGAGCCATTGAGTCCCCGGTAAGTGACGGTGCTGCTCATCCCACATAATAAAGTGGCTTTGTTCGTTAAGGATATTCTTACCTAATGGTCGTTGGCTATAAAGGCCAAAGCCCAGTTTTCCAAGATGACGGAAAGTGACATTTCCCTGAGTGGGCCGTACCATACGAATGGCTAAATCGGCATCACGGCGATGTAAATTAGCCAGTTGAGTATCAGTAATGAGCTCAATCATTAGCTCTGGATAGTTTGCTTGAAATTCAGATAACGCAGGGATTATTATTTCTGTTGCTAAGTTTTCAGCCGTCGCTAAACGCACTTTACCTGATAATAATGAACAAGTATTTAACCCAATGCTTAGTAATGACAATACCGCTTGTTCTATAACCTCAGCTTTTTCCACTAAACCTATTCCATCTTCTGTTAGTTGATAGCCTGATTGCAATCGAATAAACAGAGGGGTACTTAGTGCAGCTTCTAGACGATCTATACGCCTTGAAAGTGTTGTTATCCCTATATTCAGTGACTCAGAAGCAGATGTTAGCGTCCCATATCTGGCTAGAGCCAAAAAGGCTCTGGTGTCATCCCAAACAAATGCTTTTTGTTTTCCAGTAATGAAAAATGGATTTTTATTTTTGTCTAAATATTTCATATTGGGGTTATGGCATCCTTAAGTACTACGTTTGATTAAAGAAGGTTATGTGATGAAAACAAGATTACTGGGTAACGGTTTAGAAGTTTCTTCTCTTGGTTTAGGTTGTATGGGGATGAGTGAGTTTTACGGTGCAAGAGACGACTCAGAGTCACTGATAGTATTAAACAGAGCACTTGAGTTAGGGATAAATTTTTTCGATACCGCCGATACTTATGGTCCACACCATAACGAAGAGCTCATTGGGAAATTGATTAAAAACTCGGGGGCAAATGTTCAAGTGGCCACTAAATTTGGCATTGTGCGTAAGCCCGGAGAGTATAATAGAATACTCGATAACAGTGCAAGCTATGCTCAGAATTCCTGTAATGCATCTTTAAAACGCTTAGGTGTTGATCAAATAGATCTTTATTATGTACATCGCATCAACCCCTTACAGCCTATTGAGGAAACAATGGAAAGCTTGGTGAAACTAAAGCAGCAAGGAAAAATTGCCCATATTGGATTGTGTGAGGTCAGTGCTGATACATTACGCAGAGCCCATGCAGTTCATCCAATTACGGCGGTTCAAAGTGAATATTCATTATGGTCTAGAGAGGTTGAAAAAGATGTTCTGCCAGTATGTCGTGAGCTAGGTGTTGGTTTTGTTCCTTATTCACCTTTAGGTCGTGGTTTTTTATCAGGATTATTCCAAGATCAATCTGAGCTAGCTCAAGATGATGCGAGAATTATTTTACCTCGTTTTTCCCAAAATGCACTGCAAGCCAATTTACCTATCGCTCAAACAGTAGCTGACATGGCTAAAGTTAAAGGGTGTACACAAGCTCAAATTTGTTTAGCTTGGTTACTGTCTAAAGGTGATGATATCGTGCCAATTCCAGGAACGAAAAGAAAAAAGTTTTTGGAAGATAATGCTGAGTCAATCGATATTTTTCTGAGTGTTGATGAGCAAATCATTCTAGAAACTGAGATTGAAAAGTGTGGTGTTATTGGTGAACGCTATCCCCCAGAAGGAATGAAAGGCGTGAATGTATAATGTTACTCCTCATTTAAGTTAGGCAAGCTGACTCTATTTTTCTAATAATCTATTCTACGAGGTGTTCAACCGAGCACTTTAAAGCTCAAGTTATCGCAAGAGATAACTATTTGAACACCACTTTCACATTCCTTACCGTTAAAACGTAATAAATTAAATTTAAGATAAAATAATACCTACTTTCATTTATTATGTGACCGAACAAACTCTGGTAATTTAACTTATAAAGGTATTATCGTGGTAAAAATAGACATTTTAGTCGGCACAACTTTAGGTAATGCCGAGTATGTAGCCGATGAACTAGCTGCTCAATTAGACGCTTCTGGTCATGAAAATCAACTCCATATGAACGCCAAATTGGATGATCTCAACCCAAGATCCTTGTGGTTGATCGTATCATCTACACATGGATCTGGCGATCTTCCAGACAATTTGTCCCCGTTTTTAAGCGAGATCCAGACTAAAAAACCGGATCTAACCAAGACAAATTTTGCCATATGTGCGATCGGAGATTCAAACTATGACACATTTTGTGAAGGGCCAAAAAAATTAGATCGCGTATTACAAGGTTGTGGTGCACAAGTCTATGTGGATAAGATCGAGATCGATGTTCAATCAGATCCTTGCCCCGAAGACCCTGCGCTTGCTTGGTTAAGTCAATGGCAAGATCAACTATAAGATCCAACCTCACGTATAAAACAAGAACAACTCACAGATTAGAATCACTTTACCCACATATTTTAATTTTAAATGATAAAGTTGTGGATAAGGTATTATTTTGATCTGATCAAGCTCTGTATCGATCCACCCTAGATCGGAGCCCAGATCCCCCCTGTGGATAAGTAGCCGATCTATCCCCAAGCTTAAGTCAATTAGATCGTAAACAATCAACAGGATCATTTTAGTGTTAAGTTATGATTAATATAAAGAAATAAGGTTACCCACAGAAAAGTGCGATCCTAATAGTAAACATAATAAAGGATCTATATAAAGATCTTAAGATCTATTAAGCAGATCAAACTTGGATTTCAACAGTAAAATTGATCTTTCATCAAGGAGAGATCAAATGCTAAAATACCCAACTCGAATTAACAGTTTGTTCGTTACCGACTAAAGTTTAAATTTAAGGTTTACTCATGCGTTTTCATGAAAGGTTCGATGTCATCGTTATCGGTGGTGGCCATGCAGGTACTGAAGCGGCGTTAGCTGCTGCAAGAATGGGATCAAAAACCCTGTTGCTGACACACAACATCGATACCTTAGGACAAATGTCGTGCAATCCAGCTATTGGTGGAATTGGCAAAGGGCATTTGGTAAAAGAAATTGATGCTTTAGGCGGCGCAATGGCCATCGCTACTGATTATGCCGGTATTCAATTTAGAACACTGAATTCAAGTAAAGGCCCAGCGGTTAGAGCAACACGTGCTCAAGCCGATAGAGCATTGTATCGTGCTAAAATCCAACAGATTTTACAAAACCAACCAAATCTTAGACTTTTTCAGCAAGCCGTAGATGATGTTATTGTTGAAAATGGTCGTGTTACCGGCGTTGTCACACAAATGGGATTGGCTTTTGAAGCCCCTTCAGTGGTGTTAACCGCAGGGACTTTTTTGAGTGGTAAAATTCACATAGGCATGCAAAATTACAGTGGTGGACGAGCAGGAGATCCGCCCTCGATCGCTTTGGCTGATCGCCTCAGTGAATTGCCGATCCGCATTGGTCGATTAAAAACGGGCACACCACCACGAATTGACGCTAATACGATCAATTTCAAATTAATGAGTGAACAAAAAGGCGATAGTCCACTTCCGGTTATGTCATTTATTGGTGATGTAAGTCAGCATCCTAGGCAGGTCTCTTGTTTTGTGACCCATACCAATGAGAAGACTCATCATATTATTCGTGGTGGTTTAGACAGAAGCCCCATGTATTCTGGACTTATTGAAGGAGTTGGTCCGCGTTATTGTCCTTCTATCGAAGATAAAATTAATCGATTTGCCGATAAATCATCTCATCAGATCTTTATTGAGCCTGAAGGGCTAAATACCAATGAAATATACCCTAATGGGATTTCAACCAGTTTACCTTTTGATGTTCAGTTAAATTTAGTGCGATCGATTCAAGGCATGGAACAAGCTGAGATTATTCGTCCCGGTTATGCAATTGAATATGATTATTTTGATCCTAGAGATCTTAAAAACTCATTAGAGACTAAATCGATCGCTGGGCTTTTCTTTGCAGGACAGATTAACGGCACGACTGGTTATGAAGAAGCTGCTGCTCAAGGTTTGTTAGCTGGGATGAATGCGTCCTTGCAGGTTCAAGGCAAAGATATTTGGTGCCCTCGCCGTGATGAAGCTTATCTTGGGGTGTTGGTTGATGATTTATCAACATTGGGTACAAAAGAACCCTACCGCATGTTCACCAGTCGTGCTGAATATCGTTTGCTGCTACGTGAAGATAATGCTGATCTACGTTTAACCGAAAAAGGCCGTGAATTTGGATTAGTTGATGATGTACGCTGGAGACTGTTTAATGAAAAGCGTGAATCTATTGAACTTGAACTGCAACGTTTGCGCAGTCAGTGGATACATCCAAATTCACCTTTAATTGATGTGTTAAATCCTGAGCTAAATACGCCTCTTTCACGGGAAGCCACTTTTGAGGATTTATTACGTCGTCCTGAAATGGATTATCCAAAATTAATGGCTTTAGAGGGGTTTGGACCAGGAATTGACGATCCACGTGCTGCAGAGCAAGTACAAATTCAAGTTAAATATTCAGGTTATATTCAACGTCAACAAGATGAAATAGATAAAGCTATTCGTAATGAAACTACAGGTTTACCTTTGGATCTCGACTATCAAGAAGTGCCTGGTTTATCGAATGAAGTGATTGCCAAACTTAATGATCATAAGCCTGAAACAATAGGTCAAGCCTCACGTATTTCAGGGATGACACCAGCTGCTATCTCAATTTTGTTGGTTCATTTAAAAAGACGCGGCTTATTACGTAAAAATGCTTCATAAATTAAGTTGATTAGTTTTCAGGGAAGCCATTAGCGCTTCCCTTCGTGTTTCTTGCACTCCATAATGTCTTTAGTGACATTTTTTTAGTTATTAAGGATGAATCCAGTGTTATCTGCCAAATTAGATGAGTATCTCGCTGAAATGAAGCTGTCTGCGACTGCACAGCAGAAAAAACAGCTTATTGGTTTTGTTGAGATGCTTAATAAATGGAATAAGGCTTATAACCTGACTTCAATACGAGATCCTCAGCAAATGTTGATTCGACATATTATGGACAGTTTGACCGTTTCTGAGCACTTGGTAGGTGAGCGTTTTATTGATGTTGGGACTGGACCTGGCTTACCGGGGATCCCACTTGCTATCATGAATCCTGATAAGTCTTTTGTATTGTTAGATAGTTTAGGTAAACGGATCCGTTTTCAAAAACAAGTTCAACATGAGTTAGGTATTAACAATATCAGTTCCGTTGAGAGTAGAGTCGAAGTTTTTGAACCTGAAATTAAATTTGATGGAGTATTAAGTCGTGCATTTGCCTCGATTCAAGATATGCTGCATTGGTGCCATCATTTACCAAATCCAACAGGGTGCTATTATGCACTAAAAGGTCAATTGGCTGATGATGAAATGGCGAATATTCCCGCAGGATTTACAGTGACTGATATTATCGAATTGAAAGTTCCGCATCTCGATGAGCAGAGACATTTATTAAAAGTTATTAAAAGATAATGATAAAGTTGCATTTTTTGTGTAGTTCAAGCAACTTAACTTATATGTTGATCATATTTAACATAAAAAAGCGACATACAGGATGGTATTGTGGGTAAAGTGATTGCTGTAGCTAACCAGAAAGGTGGCGTAGGAAAAACAACAACTTGCGTGAATTTAGCCGCATCTTTAGCCGCCACAAAACGTAAAGTATTACTTATTGATCTCGATCCTCAGGGCAATGCGACCATGGGAAGTGGTATTGATAAGTACAGCGTTGAGAATACGGCATATGAATTGTTGGTCGAAGAAAAACCCTTCGATGAGGTTGTTTATAGAGAAACCAGTGGCAAATATGATCTGATCGCCGGCAATGGTGATGTGACTGCAGTCGAGATCAAGCTGATGGAGTTTTTTGCTCGTGAAATAAGATTAAGAAATGCACTCGCTCCAATTAAAGATGAATACGATTTTATTTTTATTGACTGTCCACCTTCATTGAATATGTTAACAGTGAATGCTATGTCAGCAGCTGATTCTGTTTTAGTACCGATGCAATGTGAGTATTATGCGTTGGAAGGGCTGACAGCTTTAATGGATACCATCAGTAAAATTGGCAGTATGGTAAATCCAGGTCTGCACATTGAAGGAATATTACGTACCATGTACGATCCACGTAATCGTTTGGCCAATGATGTGTCCGATCAGCTTAAACAACATTTTGGCGAAAAAGTATATCGAACTGTTATTCCAAGAAACGTACGTTTAGCTGAAGCGCCTAGTTTTGGCGCTCCAGCCATGTATTATGATAAATCCAGTGCGGGTGCGAAGGCATATTTGTCACTGGCAGGTGAGATTATTCGTCGTGCTGAGCAGCATGATCTTAAGGGTGAGCAAGCTTAAATAAAGGCCATTAAATGACAGTTAAAAAACGGGGTTTAGGTAAAGGCCTAGATGCATTACTCAGCACTAGTTCTGCCGCGGGGGCTAGATTAAATCAAGCGATTGAACAAGATGCTAATAACGATGCTAACAAGGATGCTCTGATCATGCTTGATGTCGATATGATGCAATCTGGTAAGTATCAGCCTCGTAAAGATATGTCATCTGACGCTCTAGATGAGTTATCAGAGTCGATTAAAGCACAAGGTATTATCCAGCCTATTCTAGTTCGTAAAATATCCCCTACCATGTATGAGATTATTGCTGGTGAGCGTCGTTGGCGTGCAGCTCAGTTGGCTAAGCTGAATAAGGTACCTTGTATTGTCAAGGATGTTGCTGACGAATCAGCTGTCGTCATCGCCTTAATTGAGAATATTCAACGTGAAGACCTTAATGCGATGGAAGAAGCCATTGCACTTAACCGTTTAATGGAAGAGTTCAGTTTAACGCATCAACTCATTGCAGATGCCGTGGGTAAATCTCGTGCTACAGTCTCTAATTTACTGCGTTTAAACGGTCTCAATGAACCTGTCAAACGTATGTTAGAGTACGGTGACATCGATATGGGCCATGCAAGAGCATTGCTGGCTATTGAGGGGGATGAGCAAACAAGTATCGCCAGATTGGTTTCAGCAAAAGAACTAACTGTTCGTGAAACTGAACGTTTAGTGAATAAAACCTTAAACCCACCTGAAATTGACAATAAACCTGTAAAAGATCACGACGTAACCCGTCTTGAAAGTCAATTAATTGAAAGGTTAGGTGCTAAGGTCTCAATTAGTCATAATAAAAAAGGTAAAGGTAAGTTGGTGATAAATTATCAAGATCTTGCTGAATTAGACGGCATAATTGAGAGAATTCGCTAAAAATCCCAAGTTAACGCCATATTATGTAACTTTGTGACATGTGTTAAATTCCTACTTTTACATATTTGGCGCTAGATCACGTTAAAAGAGTCGATTTTCCTCAGCTTAAACTTGCTTTGAAGGCCTGAAAAGGTATACTTTCGCAAGCTTTTTTGTTGTTCGGTATTACTGAGTATTGTTACTCGGTCATCGAAACATTAAAGTATTAATGCGGAGAAGGTAAATTGAGTAAGATTTTGGCACGTCGTGGCCGGTGGTCAGCCTATAAATTGGTGATGATGCAGGCGGCGGTTGCTGGTACTGCTTCTATTTTCTTTTTCGCCGCGTGGGGAGCTCAGTATGGTTTATCTGCATTAGCAGGTGGCGCCATTGCTGTACTCCCTAATTTTGTATTCGCAACCCTAGCTTTTTCCCACTCGGGAGCAAGTTCAGCTGGAAAGGTCATGAAGACTTTTTACTGGGGGGAAGCGGTAAAGTTGCTGCTTACCATAGCAATGTTTTCACTCGTGTTTATCAACTGGAAGGTTGGCTTTATGCCGCTTTTTGTTTGTTATACGTTAGCGTTAATTGTGCATTGGACAGCTCCTTTATATTTCAAGCAAAGTTAAGTGGGATGAATCATGGCTGCAACTGGTGAAACGTTAACACCGCAGGGCTATATCCAGCATCACCTTACTAACCTCAGTGTTGGTGAAGGTTTCTGGACATGGCACATTGATTCGTTGTTCTTTTCGGTTGGGCTTGGTGTTCTATTCTTATGGCTATTTAGTAGCGTTGGTAAAAAGGCAACGACAGGCGTCCCTGGCAAACTTCAGTGTTTTGTCGAGATGATTGTTGAATTTGTCGATGCTAGCGTGAAAGAAACTTTCCATGGCCGCAATCCTGTTATTGCTCCGTTGGCATTAACGATTTTTGTATGGGTATTCATGATGAACTTCATGGATATGGTTCCAGTTGACTGGATCCCTGCTTTGGCTGCTGCAGCTGGTATCTCATACATGAAAGTAGTTCCAACGACTGACGTCAACATTACTTTTAGTTTAGCTATTGGTGTGTTTGTGCTGATTATTTACTACAGCATTAAAGTCAAAGGCATTTCAGGTTTTGTGAAAGAATTGACCATGCAGCCTTTTAACCATTGGGCAATGATACCCGTCAACTTCCTGTTAGAAACTGTAACACTGATCGCTAAGCCTATTTCATTGGCATTGCGTCTGTTCGGTAACTTATATGCAGGTGAGTTGATATTCATCCTTATTGCGTTGATGTACGGTGCTAACTGGGCATTATCTACTCTAGGTGTAACATTACAGCTAGGTTGGCTAATTTTCCATATTTTAGTTATTACCTTACAGGCGTTTATCTTCATGATGTTAACCATTGTTTATTTAAGCATGGCCCATGAAGATCATTAAGGATTGCTGAATTTTTTTTAGCGAAAAATAAACTAACTAGATTTAGATATTTGGAGATAGAGATGGAAACTGTATTAGGCATGACAGCGATTGCTGTTGCTCTACTAATTGGTATGGGTGCACTTGGTACCGCTATCGGTTTTGGCCTATTGGGTGGCAAGTTCTTGGAAGGCGCAGCGCGTCAACCAGAAATGGCTCCAATGCTACAAGTTAAAATGTTCATCGTTGCGGGTCTTCTTGATGCGGTAACTATGATCGGTGTTGGTATCGCATTATTCATGCTTTTCACCAATCCATTAGGTGCAATGCTGTAATAAACGCTTCTGTCTTTAAACTTAATAGGAGGCTGTTGTGAATTTCAACGCTACCTTACTCGGACAGTCAGTCGCCTTTTTACTCTTTGTGTGGTTTTGCATGAAGTATGTTTGGCCGCCTTTGATGAATGCCATCGAAGAACGTCAAAAAAGGATTGCTGATGGGTTAGCAAATGCTGACCGCGCCGTAAAAGACCTTGAGTTGGCACAAGCGAAAGCGACTGACCAACTAAAAGACGCCAAAGCTAATGCGAATGAGATTATTGAGCAAGCGAACAAACGCAAAGCTCAAATTGTCGATGAAGCAAAAGCCGAAGCTGATGCTGAGCGTAGTAAAATTATCGCTCAGGGTTATGCAGAAATTGAAGCTGAACGTAATCGCGTGAAAGAAGACTTGCGTAAGCAAGTTGCTACTTTAGCCATCATTGGTGCAGAGAGAATTCTTGAGCGTTCTATCGATGAAGCCGCCCACAGTGACATAGTTAATAAACTAGTTGCTGAACTTTAAATAAGGAGTTTGAGTTATGGCTGAAATAACCACCATCGCTCGTCCTTACGCAAAGGCAGCGTTTGATTTTGCTATTGAAAAAAATGCAGTAGATAGTTGGGCTGAAATGCTTAACTTCGCGGCGATGGTCAGTGAAAACGAAACCATTAAACCACTGCTTGCTGGCGCGTTAGCTAGCAATAAGCTTGCTGAACTCTTTATTGGAGTATGTGGTGAGCAGGTCAATGAGCAAGGTCAAAATCTGTTAAAGGTAATGGCTGAAAACGGTCGTTTAGAAGCACTAACTGCTGTGTCTCAACTTTTTGTTGAGCTGCGTAATGAGTGGGCAAAAGAGATTGAAGCTAATGTAGTTTCAGCCACTGAGCTTACTGCTGAGCAGCAACAGGATATTAGTGTTTCTCTAGAGAAACGTCTCACACGCAAAATAAAGCTGAATTGCAGCACAGATGCCAGCCTAATCGCTGGTGTAATTATCACGGCAGGTGACCTAGTCATAGATGGCTCGGTCCGCGGAAAAATTTCGCGTCTGTCTGATACGCTGCAATCGTAATTGGGAGTTTGAGCATGCAACTGAATTCCACTGAAATCAGCGATCTGATTAAACAGCGGATCGAGCAGTTCGAAGTCGTTAGTGAAGCTCGCAACGAAGGTACTATCGTTGCAGTAAGTGACGGCATCATCCGCATCCACGGCCTAGCCGATGTGATGCAAGGTGAGATGATCGAACTGCCTGGTAACCGTTTCGCAATCGCGTTGAACTTAGAACGTGATTCTGTCGGTGCCGTAGTTATGGGTCCTTATGCCACGTTGGCAGAAGGCGATAAAGTTAAAACAACGGGTCGTATTTTGGAAGTCCCTGTTGGCCGTGGTCTATTAGGTCGCGTAGTCAATACATTGGGTGAGCCAATCGACGGAAAAGGACCTATCGACAACGATGGTTTCTCTCCTGTTGAAGTTATCGCACCAGGCGTTATTGAACGTCAGTCAGTTGATCAGCCAGTGCAAACTGGTTATAAAGCCGTTGATTCTATGATCCCAATCGGTCGTGGACAACGTGAACTGATCATTGGTGACCGCCAAATAGGTAAAACAGCCTTGGCGATTGATTCTATTATCAATCAAAAAGATACTGGTATTAAGTGTGTATACGTAGCAGTAGGGCAAAAAGCTTCTACTATCGCTAACGTGGTACGCAAGCTAGAAGAACATGGCGCTTTGGCGAACACCATTGTTGTTGTTGCTACAGCTTCTGAAGCTGCTGCACTACAATATTTGGCTCCATACTCTGGTTGTTCAATGGGTGAGTATTTCCGTGATCGCGGTGAAGATTCACTGATTGTGTATGATGATCTTTCTAAGCAAGCAGTTGCTTATCGTCAGATCTCATTGCTACTTAAGCGTCCACCAGGACGTGAAGCATACCCAGGAGATGTATTCTATCTTCACTCTCGTTTGTTAGAACGTGCTTCACGTGTTAACGCCGAGTATGTTGAGAAGTTCACTAAAGGCGAAGTGAAAGGCCAAACTGGCTCTTTAACTGCATTGCCGATTATTGAAACCCAAGCGGGTGATGTATCTGCATTCGTACCGACTAACGTAATTTCGATTACTGATGGTCAAATCTTCCTTGAAACTGACCTATTTAACTCAGGACTACGTCCTGCTGTTAACCCAGGTATTTCAGTTTCTCGTGTGGGTGGTGCGGCGCAGACTAAGATCATCAAGAAACTGTCAGGCGGTATTCGTAGCGCACTTGCACAGTATCGAGAGCTTGCGGCGTTCTCACAGTTTGCATCTGATTTAGATGATGCAACACGTGCTCAGCTTGAGCATGGTGAGCGTGTTACCGAACTTATGAAGCAAAAACAATACGCCCCTATGAGCGTAGCTGATCAGGCTGTGTCTATTTTCTCAGCTGAAAAAGGTTACCTAAAGAGCGTTGAGCTTAATAAAATTGGTGATTTCGAAGCGTCTTTGCTCTCTTTCATGAACAGCGAGCATGCTGACCTTATGAAGACCATCAACGAGACTGGCAACTATAATGCCGACATCGAAGGTGAGTTGAAGGTTGGCCTCGATAAGTTCGTCGAAACCCAAACCTGGTAACAGAAGAGGTGCCTTTGGCACCTCAGGTCCAGATTGGAGAGTTAAGATGGCCAACGCTAAAGAGATTAAAACCAAGATCGCGAGTGTTCAAAACACTCAGAAGATCACATCGGCTATGGAAATGGTTGCCGCCAGCAAAATGCGCAGAGCGCAGGAACGCATGGCTGCAAGTCGTCCATATGCCGAAAATATGCGTAAGGTGATCGGTCACGTGGCGCAAGGTTCTCTCGAGTATAAACACCCCTATTTAGAGGTGAGAGAGGCTAAGCGTGTTGGTTACATTGTAGTGTCAACCGACCGTGGTCTTTGTGGTGGTCTGAACGTTAACCTTTTCAAAAAGGTTATTGCAGACGTGAAGCAACAACGTGCAGCTGGTGCAGAAGTCGAATTCTGCCCAATCGGCGCACGAAGTGTACAGTTCTTCACTAATTTTGGCGGAATAGTACCTG
Source organism: Shewanella sp. VB17 (assembly GCF_013248905.1). Taxonomy (NCBI): domain Bacteria; kingdom Pseudomonadati; phylum Pseudomonadota; class Gammaproteobacteria; order Alteromonadales; family Shewanellaceae; genus Shewanella; species Shewanella sp. VB17. Next base: position 257,715 of record NZ_JABRVS010000001.1, on the reverse strand, counting down.
CCCATGCATCAGGTTTAGGTGACGCTCCAAAGCTCGCTGATTTGATCGGGACTGTACGTGTGATGCTAGAAGAATACAACGAAGGCAAGCTGGATCGTTTGTACGTAGTATTTAACAAGTTTGTTAATACTATGTCCCAAAAACCAGTGATCGAACAGCTGCTACCTTTGCCTAAGTCTGAAGAGGATGAGATATCTCATCATTGGGACTACATATACGAGCCAGAGCCAAAAGAACTTTTGGAGACATTACTGGTGCGTTATGTGGAGTCGCAAGTTTACCAAGGTGTTGTTGAGAATATTGCATCCGAACAAGCAGCCCGTATGGTTGCTATGAAGTCTGCAACTGACAATGCTGGTGATCTTATTAGTGATTTGCAGTTAGTGTATAACAAGGCTCGTCAGGCTGCGATTACGCAGGAACTGTCGGAAATTGTTGCTGGTGCTGCAGCCGTTTAGGCTAGGTAACGAATACAAGTTTTAGAGGATTTATCATGAGCACAGGTACTGTTGTCCAAGTTATTGGCGCGGTTGTGGACGTTGAGTTTCCACAAGATGCCGTACCTCAGATATATGACGCTCTAAAGATCGAAAGTGAAGGCTTGGTGCTGGAAGTTCAGCAGCAACTTGGTGGTGGTGTAGTTCGTACCATCGCTATGGGTACTTCAGATGGTCTGCGTCGTGGTCTTGAGGTCGTAAACTCTGGTTCACCTATTTCTGTTCCGGTTGGGGATAAGACCCTAGGCCGTATCATGAACGTATTGGGTGATCCTATTGATGAAGCGGGTGAAATCGGTGAAGAAGAACGTTATGTTATTCACCGTGAAGCGCCTTCATATGAAGATCAATCAAGCTCAACAGAACTTTTAGAGACAGGCATCAAGGTTATCGACCTTGTTTGTCCATTCGCTAAAGGTGGTAAAGTGGGTCTGTTTGGTGGCGCTGGTGTTGGTAAAACCGTCAACATGATGGAACTTATTAACAACATCGCTAAAGCACACTCAGGTTTATCTGTATTTGCAGGTGTTGGTGAGCGTACTCGTGAAGGTAACGATTTCTACTACGAAATGAAAGATTCTGGTGTTCTCGATAAAGTGGCCATGGTTTATGGTCAGATGAACGAGCCTCCAGGAAACCGTTTACGTGTAGCACTGACTGGCCTTACTATGGCTGAGAAGTTTCGTGATGAAGGTAAAGATGTTCTTTTCTTCGTTGATAACATCTATCGTTACACCTTGGCAGGTACTGAAGTATCTGCACTGCTAGGCCGTATGCCATCAGCAGTAGGTTACCAGCCAACATTGGCTGAAGAGATGGGTGTACTTCAGGAACGTATTACATCGACTAAAACAGGGTCAATTACCTCTGTTCAAGCCGTATACGTTCCAGCGGATGATTTAACGGATCCGTCACCAGCAACAACTTTCGCTCACTTAGATGCGACTGTTGTATTGTCACGTAACATCGCTTCTATGGGTATTTACCCAGCGGTTGACCCATTGGATTCGACGTCACGTCAATTAGATCCTTTGGTTGTTGGCCAAGAGCATTATGATGTGGCTAACGGTGTGCAAACGGTACTTCAGCGTTATAAAGAGCTGAAAGATATTATTGCGATTCTGGGTATGGACGAATTATCTGATGAAGATAAAACGACGGTATCTCGTGCTCGTAAGATTGAAAAATATCTTTCTCAGCCATTTTTCGTTGCTGAAGTATTCACCGGTTCTCCAGGTAAGTACGTTTCACTTAAAGACACGATTCGTGGCTTTAAGGGTATTCTAGCAGGTGAGTTTGATAGCCTTCCAGAGCAAGCGTTCTACATGGTTGGTTCAATCGACGAAGCCGTTGAGAAAGCCAACAAAAAATAACTGTGTATGCTGCGCTGGTTCAATATATTAGTGCAGCATATGAGTTTTAAGGAGAACCGATGGCAGCCATGACAGTAAAACTTGATATTGTGAGTGCAGAAAACAGCATTTTCTCTGGACTTGTAGCACACCTACAAGTGACAGGAAGTGAAGGTGACATAGGTGTTATGCCTGGTCACGCGCCACTGCTAACACACATCAAACCTGGCATGGCACGCATCGTCAAGCAAGATGGGAAAGAAGAAGTGTTTTATCTTTCGGGTGGTATCCTGGAAGTCCAACCTTTTTCAGTTTCAGTATTGGCTGACGTCGTATTGCGTGCCGATGAGATTGACGAAAAGGCTGCGGAAGAAGCTAAACGTCGTGCTGAATCTGCTATGGCAGGTGCAGGTGCAGACTTTAACTACGCCTCAGCTGCAATTGAACTGGCTCAGGCTACAGCTCAATTGCGCGTTGTCGAAACCATCAAGAAAAGCATTGCCAGATAAAGGTTATTGTTTGATAAAAAAGGCGCCTAAGGGCGCCTTTTTTATTGATCGAAATTGTGTGGCATACCCCATCCAAAGCGAAGATCGTTTGGGTGGGGAAGGATAGCACTGACATTGTTTCAGCAATGTCTATAAATAAGCTTAGATGGAGTTCACTCTCCATCTATAGCGTGCGGAGCGTGAGCAACATCGTTTAATTGAAATTTTTCTTTGGCCCGTAGGGATGGTTAGTATTATACTAATAATTAACCTCAATTCGGTTTAACAAACCATCAGGTTTTCACCTCCTAGAATCGCTATTTCTTTCGGGTTTAAATCAAGAGAGGGTTTATTTTCTTTGAGACAATAAGCGATGAGCCCACCCAGTATATTTGTCATAAACCCATTTATACTGCGGTGTCTGGTGTGTTCAACATAAGAAATGTTCTTTAGCTGATCATTGATAGTTTCAATAATGAACCTTTTTTTGAGCATGGCTCTATCCCACAATGATATCGCTACTCTCTTCATGTTTTTTCGCACATTGGTGACTAACTCAACCCCTTTGTCCCACAGGTCCTTGGTAAACGCTTTTCCAAGGTAACCTTTATCTCCATATAATTTCCCGGTTAACGTATCAACCATATCGGGAACAGGCACTCTATCATCGACGTTACCTTCCGTTATTTTCACGGATAAAATTTCACCCTGATGGTTGGTGATTAAATGTAATTTAAACCCAAATGACCAGCCCATTGTCCCTTTGCCATGTTTAGCACAGCCATCAAAAACACAGTTTCGTTTGGCTCTGATAATGTGACATACGGATATCTTGGTTGAGTCAACGAAAGCGATCCCTGTGGGTTGACCAAAAAGCGTGGTCATGTAGCTACTCAGCTGTATTATCACGGAGGGGTGAACCTCTACAAACCTTGAATAGCTTAATAGTTGAGGGAAATAGTGTTTCAAATGTTTGCCAGTGGTGATCAAGTTGAAATCACTAACAGTGTCGATAATTATTATCAATATAAGTGGTTCGTGGCGAATATGTTTTTTGCTTTTGAGCAGGTGCTTAAAGCCTGTAAAGACGATAAAACGTGGGAGGCGACGATTAAGCATCAGTTAGCAAGGCATAAATGGCATTTAGATAAATCAAACTCAGCCAAAAGATCGGAGTGGAGTGATGAACTGAAGGCGCTATTTTGATGTGTTAAGCCTCATCGCCTGAGGACTTACATTTAATCCCGTTGCTTGTATTACAACTCATTGTTTTAAATGCGTAATGTTTGATGTTTTACTGTGTTATCTGTTTGTGAGGTGGTAGGGCTGTAATGTATGAGTTACTTAAGGTGGTGGGTTGGGTGAGTTAAATCACTCAGTTTATAACATATTGGATTTATCTTAATATCATCTTTTTGCTAATTGATTTTAATCAACAAAATGCTGCCTTTTTATTACACTTTTTATAAAATTTTTTTTGTAAGTTAGTGATTAAGTAATTAATTTATTAACGATCAACAGGACTATTATGAAAATACTAAACGCCCCCCAACCGCAGTTAACACCCGCTCATATTAACAATCAATCTGTGTCGGCAGTCAAAAGTGGTGCAATTGAAACAATAAGCGATCAGGCTCCTAGGCTCTCCAATAATCCAGTACAAGAGGTGATATTTATTGGTCGTGGAAGCAGCATTACTTACGCGTTAACAGAAGTATGCGATAGGTATGAGGGACAATCCTCAACGCAGTCACTGGCTCACGAAGCACCATTAACCGGGCGTGCGATGGTCATTGGTAGTACTGAGCCTTGGTCTAAAGAGGTACGGGGATCTGGCTTTATTAATCATCAAAATGAATTAATCGATACTTGGGGAGATAAAGCCCCGCAATATAATAAAGAATATGCTGATCGACAGCAGTTTTCAGATGCAAATACGGCGCAAATTGATCGGGCTGTTAATTTAGGTGTTCAAGCCGTTAATGATGAAGTTTTAAACGTTAAAAAAGACGCCAATGGTCTCTTTACCGTCACGACAGCCAAGGGAGATGAATTTGTCACTAAGCAAGTGATATTAGGGATAGGGGCTGGGCCTCATACCAATGCATTAGCTGAAAATGAAGGGCCTACATTAACGACGGCAGAAAAGAGGTTGGGGAATATTAACGTGGTTAACAAGGAGGCCCTTAAGAGTCAAGTTGTTGATTTGGATGAGTTTATGCGTTTAACCGATAATGGCGAGTCGTTAGAAGGTAAGACCGTGGTGGTTCATGGGCCCAATGCTGGCATTGATGCTGTTGAAAGAGCGGGTAGCTTGGGTGCAGAAATAAAGTGGTTCATTCGTTCAACCGCTCCTGTTCTTTTAGATGGTAATCAATTGGAACACGCGCCTAAAGCTGCCGAACAAAGTCTAGTTAAGGTCGATCGTGTTACTGTTTTTCCTGATGAAAATGGTAAGATTAAAATTAATTACTCCCATAATAACAAAGAGAAGACCGAGGACACATTGCAAGCCGACTATTATGTTTATGCCTTGGGTCAGGATAGCCAAAAACAAGGGGCTGTTAATTCGGTATTAGATGCGAGTATCTCACAACATTTAGAACCCATCTATGATATTGATCAGATCTATTCCGATAAGCCCTATAACACCGTTTTGGGGATTCAAACGAAAGATGCAGGTTCTGATAACGGGCTCATTATTGTGGGGGCCTCTGTTGCACAGATGGCGGGAAGTGTAAAACATACTTATTTATCGCAGGTATCTGAGCGCATCAATGGACTGACTGAGCAACTTAATCTCAAGCCCGTAGATGTGTCTCGGTTACAAGGGAATTTAACTGACGTTCAGGATGAAGTTGACAGCGCGGCTCAATCGAAGTCTGCCAGTTTAAATCAACATGATAAGGCTGTTTATCAAGTGAGTGTGGCGATTTTAAAACAGACGCTGTCTCATTATCATACAGCACAACAGGATTTAGCTGATGCTAAAAGCCCTGGGGTGAGTAAGCAGGTTGAAAACGTGGTTAATACTGAGGTCGCATCGGTGGTTGTTTCTCCACAGCTGGCAACAGTGAAAGCCTCAATTGGGGCATTAAGCAACATTATTCCGCAATATATCTCAGAAGGTGAGGTTAATTATTCTTCGGATAATAGAACCATGTTAAGAGTGAGCTTGGCAAATGATTTTCCCAATATCCCCGATGTAGCAGCTGAGCAGTTTATTCAAGATACTATCGATTTGCGTGTAATGAATAAGCGTCAATTTGAAGATAAAATAGCAACTGATTTATTACAGTACGTTCAAGAGTTATTGCAAACGGATAATACAGAATCTATTTCATCTAGCTTGACTAAGTTACATGTGCAGCCAAATTTAGTGAATGCTTTAATTGAATTATTGCAAGACAATAGCCTAGTAAGAAAGCAAAAGGAACAGCAGGAAAATGCCTTAAAGGAACAGTTGGTACAATCTATCGAAACAAAGGGGATCCCTGCGTGGGGAACCGCAGAAGAGGTGCGTTATGGTTATGCCTCTAAACTCTCTGATTTACATTTGGGAGTGAAAAATGAGACGCCGTTAAGCTTATTTTGGTTGGGGCAACCTATCAGTGAATTGAATGCTTTACGAGTTTAATGTTTCGTGTGTAAAAGGATTGTTTAGCGAAAACCTCTGGGGCTTGACCCCAGTCTGTATTATCCCGTGTATGGAACTCCAGCGAAATGGACATCATGTTTTCAGATTAATGTATCACTTTGTGTGGATACCGAAATATCGATTAAAAGTGTTTATTGAGCCTTACCGTGAAACAATGAAAGAGATTATTAATAAAGCAGATTTTGATTACGATATTGATATTGTTGAACTGGGAATACCAGAAGATGATATTCATATGGTAGTGAGAAGTGAGCCGAAGGTATCACCAAGTGATATTATGCAGATAATAAAAATGATCTCAACTCGAGAGCTTTCGAATGTTTTTTTTATATAAAAAGGCGTTATTTTTGGGGCGGCAAGCTTTAGACTGAAAGCTATATTGTTGGAGCAATAGGTAACGTAAATGAAGAAGAAAGGTACGAGTTCGTCAATGGATGAATGAGACTGTGATGTTAGCTTATTCGTACTGATTAAAGCAAAGTCGTCAGACTGTCCACGCTCTGTGAGGCGATTATCGGCTTTTAGATCTGCTGCTGTACTCCAAGTGCTGTCTTTGTGCGGTGAAGGCTCACGAAAATCTCTTTGCACAGCAGTTAGGCTACCGCCCACTAATGCTGGATTATTACTAACTTCTTTGCCCTTAATATTTTTAGTCACTTGGTACAATTCAGGATTTTTTGAGGCATTATTTATATTTTCATTTTTAAATGTGTAGAGAGCTAATTTATCGGGCAGAGGATTTTCTTTAGTTGAGCCTCTAGGCGGAGCAAATTCTTTACTCTCTAGATAATTAATATCTATAATCCCTTTTAGCTGCTCTTTGAGTTCAGGTGATTGATGGATTTTTTCTAAGACCTCGCTGAAATAACTACTATTGGTGATATTAAAATAGGCTGTAGATTTCTCTCGTAGAGAAACAGGCTCTTTATCCACCATTTCATTGTGGGGGCCGCCGTATTTTGCCTCATCTATGATACGAGTATATCCACCAGCCGCTAATTGACCAATGACGCCCAAAGCGGGGGCATTTCTTGTATAAGCGTTTAGCATACGAGTTGTTGCAGTCAGCTCATTCCCCTCAACTTTGACAAACAGTTTCACCAAGTTTGCTAATAACGTATCGACAGTCTTGTGTGCGGCAGGGCTTTCACTGGCAAAGCGTGCGATGCTAGCTTCGACCTTTTTGTTGTCCGTTACCGAATCAGAGTACCAAAGAATCGGATTTGATGCAGAAGCCTTGAGTGATTGAGCTGCGGTTTCCTATAAACATCAATTAACCCAATATGAAAAGAGGCTCCAAACTTGTTGTTCGATGCTTTGTGTGTAAATCCTGATTTATCGTAACTTGGATATATGACCTTCCCCTTCGCTTTTCATATGGTTTTCCGTTAAAATCAGCGTTCATAAATAGACCTCTTATTTTCAAATATACCAACATCAGCTCAAGGATTTTTTCATGGCATTAAACGTCGTTATTTTGGCCGCAGGCAAGGGAACCCGCATGCGCTCAGATCTTCCTAAAGTTTTACACCCTATTGCGCATAAAAGTATGGTGCAGCATGTGATTGATACGGCTAATAGTGTTGGCAGTGATGCGATTCAATTGGTGTATGGCTATGGCGCGGAAAAGCTGAAAAGTGTACTGGGTGAACAGCCACTTAATTGGGTATTGCAAGCTGAGCAATTGGGTACTGGGCATGCGGTTGCTCAGGCAAATTCAAATATTAACGATGATGATACCGTACTGATTATTTACGGTGATGTGCCTCTCATACAAGCTTCTACGCTTGAAGCCCTGCTCGCAGCTCGTACAGATAACGGTCTCGCAATTTTAACGGTTAATCTTCCCAATCCAACAGGTTATGGCCGTATTGTGCGCACTCCTTGTGAAGGTCAAAAACCAGGTAAGGTCGTGGGGATTGTTGAGCAAAAAGATGCCAATGCTGAGCAACTAACGATTAATGAAATCAATACTGGAATAATGGCGGCGTCGGGTAAGCAATTAAAAGGTTGGCTTGGGCAGTTATCATCAGATAATGCTCAAGGTGAATATTACCTTACCGATATCGTTGCTATGGCTCATAGAGATGGAGTGAGCATTACTACGGCACAACCTGAATCTGCCATTGAAGTTGAAGGTGCTAATAATCGCATTCAACTGGCTCAATTAGAGCGAGCGTACCAAGTACGCGCTGCTGAAAAAATGATGCTTGAAGGAGCAAATCTCAGGGATCCTGCCCGTATCGATATTCGCGGTGATGTTACTGTGGGCATGGATGTGATGGTGGATGTGAATGTTATTTTTCAAGGTAAGGTGACGATTGGTAACAATGTCACCATTGGTGCGGGTGCCATTCTTATTAATTGTGAGATTGGTGATAACGCCGAGATTAAACCTTACTCTATCATTGAGAATGCCAAAGTAGGTATAGAGGCCAGTGTCGGCCCATTTGCACGCCTACGTCCTGGCGCTGAACTCAAACGAGATGCCCATGTCGGTAACTTTGTTGAGATGAAGCAAGCGGTATTAGGTGAGGGTTCTAAAGCGGGTCATTTAGCGTATATCGGTGATGCTCAGATAGGAAATGGGGTGAATATTGGTGCTGGTACCATTACCTGTAATTATGATGGGGCGAATAAACACCTTACGGTTATCGAGGATGATGTTTTTGTTGGCAGTGATACCCAACTGGTTGCTCCGGTAACCATAGGTAAAGGCGCAACATTAGGAGCAGGCTCTACTATTACTCGAGATGTTGCTGCTGATGAGCTGGTTATTACTCGGGTTAAACAGCGTCATTTGACGGGGTGGGCACGACCAGTTAAGAAGAAAAAGTGATGTCACTTGTTAACACAAAAAGCAGCTTCTAGCTGCTTTTTGTGTTTATTAGCTATCCAATTATTTAGTGTTGTCATGTTTTCGCATTAACTTAACCAGTTTTGTAAACTTTTGGTAAAGAAACTTAAATAAAAACAGTTCTCATTTATATTACCTCCAACTTTAGGTCTAGATATCTGTACAGGGTTGGTAATGTCTGCTATTCAACATATTTTCCACAATCGAGCTTTTAACTATTCATCAGTAACTATTGCCATCATTTCAGTTTTAACAGTAGCTTCAGCAACAGCAGAAGAGCAAAAAATTCTTGAAATCCCCACCGTGGATATTGAGCGTATTATTGTTACTGAACGCAGCTTTAATGACTATAAAGCGGGGTCGGCGTCAGGTGCTATGCGCGGTGATATTGATTTGATGGATACACCTCAGTCGGTCAATGTGATTCCTGACTTTATCACCGATGAACAGTTAGCCACTAATCTTGCAGAAGTCTTAGTCAATGATTCGAGTGTCACTGGTGGCTCTGAGAAATGGAATCGTCAGGTGTTTAGTATTCGCGGCTTCGAATTATCTTCAGGTTCTGGTTACTTGATAAATGGTCAACAGCAATGGTCTCATTATGTACAGCCTATTGAAACATTACAGCAGGTTGAAGTACTTAAAGGCCCATCGAGCATGTTGTATGGTCAATCAGGTCCTGGTGGTTTGATCAATATGGTGACCAAAAAGCCGACCCTAGACACCACTTTTGAACTTGGGTTTGATACTGATGAGCATGGTTCAACGCGTTTTCAGCTAGATGCTGGTGGTGCCATCAATGATGCTGAGACTATTCGTTATCGCACAGTTTTAGTTAAGCAAGATACTCAGTATTGGCGTGAGTACCAAGATGGGTCAAATCAAGAGCGTGATCGCTGGTTAGGCTATTTGAATCTTGAGTTTGATATTACTGATGACCTTATGCTTTCGCTTAAGTATGACCACACTCAAGACAAAACAGGTATTGACCGTGGTGGTTGGCTAAATAGCAGCGGTGACTTAATTGGTGGTGAAGATATTATTTGGGATCAACCATGGGCATTTACCGATAATACCATTACCAATATGGGTGCTGATATCGTTTACCACATTAATGATAACTGGAAGATTAATGCGGGTTATAACGAGCAACAGTTTAATCGTCAGCGTCTAGATTCATCGCCATCATTAAAAAATGGTTCAGAAGATCCATTCACTGATGGTTACAACATTAAGCCTTTCGATCGTTATGATGATTGGCAGCATAAAACCAGCTATGTCGATTTTGTCGGTAACTTTTCAGCAGCAGGGTTAGATCATCAATTCCTGCTTGGCGCTAATATGCTGGATTATTATTATGGTCAACTGCGTGTAAAAGGTGATGCTAATACTGTAATGCCTAATCAGCCTATCCCTAATCCTAATCTGGATTACAATGATGATTCTGATGGGAAATATGAGAGTGATTATAAACACTATGGTTTCTATATTCAGGACTTGATCACCATTAATGACCGTTGGCAGGTGCTTGCTGGTGTACGTTACGATGAGCAAAAGAAAGAGGGTGAAGGTGGCAACAGTTATGCACTATCGCCTAAATTCGGGGTGATCTATTCACCCGCTACAAATGGCAGTATTTATGTTAATTACTCTAAGAGCTTTACACCTCAAGGGGCAGTTAAAGATTTTGAAGATGTGAACAATAAAATGAACCTAGATCCTGAGTACGGCGAGCAGTACGAGCTAGGGACTAAGTGGGAGTTATTCAACGGCAGTTTATTGTTAACAGGTGCGATATTCGATATTACCGTCTCAAATGTCACTGTCACTGAAGATCTAGATGTACCAACCGTCATTCATAAAAAAATAACGACCCAAGGTGGCGAGCAGCGTCATCAAGGTTTCGAGATGGGCGCTCAAGGACAAATCAGTGATGATTGGTTTCTTACCAGTTCAATGATGTACCTAAATGCCCAGTATGAAACAGGTGTCAGCGATAGAGACAATTTAGATGGCAAGACACCCGTCGATGCGCCGCAGTGGTCGGCTAACGTCTGGACTCGTTATGAAATGACAGATTATTTAGCGTTTAATGTTGGGGCTATTTATGTGGGTGAACGCTTTGCAAACACGAATAATAGCATCACTAAAGATGGCTATGTACGCTTTGATTTAGGGGCGGCATATACCATGGATATTTTTGGACGTGATGTTGGTATACGTTTAAACGTGAAGAACCTGTTTGATACCGACTACCTTGCTGGTGGTACTAACACTGATGTCACAGTGGGTGAGGGACGCCACTTTGGTTTAGGGTTAGAAGCTAAGTTTTAAGCTTTCTGGTTTACCGATCCCCTCGAAAGGTGTTCTGAGTGTTTTTTTGACCATTATCCGTCAATGGACATGTTAGCTAGGGGTCTGGATATCCAATCGAGTGGTATAGCTAACTTACCAAATCTCTTAGAGGGACACATGATTTTCAAGAACAATGGTTTTAAACTAAGAGATAGATCGTAGATAGGGGCTTTTTTATGGCTTAATTTTACTCTTTTTGATCCTTATCATTTTTCAAAGCTGGCAATTAAGTTTCGTTTCATTATAATGCACCTTTCGAAACGAAACTTAATCGCAAGGTTTATGAATAAACGTAATACTCAACAGCGCCGACATAGCATTATCAGCATCTTGAATGAACAAGGTGAAGTGAGTGTTGATGAGTTGTCTGTTCGTTTCGAAACATCAGAAGTCACCATACGTAAAGATTTGGCTGTGCTAGAAAAAACCGGCCTTTTGTTACGTCGTTACGGCGGTGCTGTTGCCATGCCCGATGAGGTGACGCAACAGTTTTCGGCTAAAATAGCGCCGAATAAGTTAGCGATTGCGCAAGCGGCAGCTCAGCTGATTAATGATCATAATCGAATTATTATAGACAGCGGCAGTACCACATCCGGTCTTATTCAGCAGTTGAACAATAAACCTGGTCTTGTGGTGATGACCAATTCGTTACAGTTAGCCAATGCCATCCATGAACTGGAAAATGAACCGACATTACTGATGACGGGGGGGACGTGGGATCCTCATTCTGAATCTTTCCAAGGTCAGGTGGCCGAGCAGGTATTGAGATCATATAACTTTGATCAGCTCTTTATTGGCGCAGATGGGATAGATCTAGAGCGTGGTACTACCACCTTTAATGAGTTGACAGGATTAAGCAAAGTGATGGCTGAGGTATCTCGTGAAGTCATCGTTATGTTGGAATCGGATAAGGTTGGACGGCGTATCCCCAACTTAGAGCTGCCATGGAGTCATATCAGTGTGTTAGTGACCGATGATAGACTCGCTGCTGAGGCGATTAACCATATTGCTAATCATGGTGTGCGAGTGATCCTCGCACCTTATGTAAATTAATTTTAAGTACTCATTTTAACAAGTTAGGTAATCAATATGTGTGGAATAGTCGGCGCGGTTGCGCAAAGGGATGTTGCAGAAATTTTGGTAGAGGGATTACGCCGTTTAGAATACCGTGGTTATGATTCAGCGGGTGTGGTTGTGATCCATAACGACGCGTTAAACACCACCCGTCGTGTCGGTAAAGTGCAAGAGTTATCGGCAGCACTCGATGAATCACCACTCGAAGGTGGCACCGGTATTGCTCATACTCGCTGGGCAACCCACGGTGAGCCAAGTGAACGAAACGCACATCCTCATGTATCGAGCGGCGATATCGCCGTGGTTCATAATGGTATTATCGAAAATCACAATAAACTCCGTCAGATGCTTAAAGGATTAGGTTATAGCTTTGTATCAGATACTGATACAGAGGTCATTTGCCACCTAGTTCATCACCAACTGAAGACTTGTGATACCTTACTCGCCGCAGTTCAAGCAAGCGTAAAGCAACTTGAAGGGGCTTATGGCACAGTGGTCATTGATCGCCGGGATAGTGATCGCATGATTGTTGCCCGTAGTGGCAGCCCGCTGGTGATCGGTTTTGGTCTGGGCGAGAACTTTGTCGCCTCAGATCAACTGGCTCTATTACCAGTGACACGTTCTTTTGCTTTTTTAGAGGAGGGAGATGTTGCTGAAGTGACACGTCGCAGCGTGAGTATTTTTGATCTTGACGGTCATGCGGTTGAGCGCGAAGTGAAAGAGTCTGAAGTGACCCATGATGCGGGTGATAAAGGCGAATATCGTCATTACATGCTAAAAGAGATTTATGAGCAGCCGCGAGCGATTGCTCAGACTTTAACAGGCCGTATTGCCAATGGCGTCGTGTTAGATTCAGCCTTTGGTGAAAATGCTGCAGAATTTCTTAAAGACATCAAACATGTACAGATCATCGCATGTGGTACCAGTTACCACGCCGGTATGGCAGCACGTTATTGGCTAGAAGATTGGGCCGGTGTTTCTTGTAACGTAGAAATTGCATCTGAGTTTCGTTACCGAAAATCGCATATGTTCCCTAATAGCTTGCTGGTGACTATCTCTCAGTCAGGTGAAACCGCCGATACTCTAGCGGCGCTGCGTCTTGCTAAAGACATGGGTTACAAGGCCACAATGACTATCTGTAACTCACCAGGGTCATCTTTGGTGCGTGAGTCCGATATGGCGTATATGATGAAAGCGGGCGCTGAAATCGGTGTGGCTTCAACCAAAGCTTTCACGGTTCAGCTTGCAGGATTACTTATGCTAACCGCCGTCGTGGGGCGTCATAATGGTATGTCAGCTGCAATGCAGGCTCAAATAACCCAAAGCTTACAATCTATGCCGGCAAAAGTTGAGCAAGCGTTAGGGTTAGATGACGCCATTGCTGAGTTAGCTGAAGACTTTGCCGATAAGCACCATGCATTATTTTTAGGTCGTGGCGATCAATACCCTATTGCGATGGAAGGCGCATTAAAGCTTAAAGAAATCTCATACATTCACGCCGAAGCTTATGCATCAGGTGAGCTTAAACATGGTCCACTCGCCCTGATTGATGCCGATATGCCAGTGATTGTGGTGGCACCTAACAATGAGCTGTTAGAGAAACTTAAGTCCAATGTTGAGGAAGTACGTGCGCGTGGTGGTTTGATGTATGTGTTTGCCGATGTGGATGCTGAGTTTGAATCCGATGACACCATGAAGGTGATTCAAGTGCCCCATTGTGATGAATTTATGGCAGCGCTTATTTACACCATTCCTTTGCAGTTACTGTCATATCATGTGGCCTTAATTAAAGGCACCGATGTGGATCAGCCACGTAACTTAGCCAAGTCAGTGACGGTGGAATGATCGCTTAGTTGATATCATTTTGATTAATAAAATGGTATCAAAAATATTTTTTAGCATTAATACCAGTTAGTTAATCTGACTGGTATTTTTTATGTCTTACGTACGCCCTTCGTTGCTAAAGCTTAACTACTTTCCTTGCCTAATATCACCTATGGTGAAAAGTCGGTTGTTTAAACAAATAGCAATTACACTGGTTAAATAGGCTCACTAAGTGTCGTAATTGAGTAAGTGGCATTATTGTACACTTGCCAGAATTGGGTTAGTGCTGTAAGCCAGATTTGGACTTGCATGGTGGTTAAGGAGTAGTAAGGTGACTTTGATAGAACATTCAACAGATAGTTTGAATCCGGTGAATACCCAGACTTGGAGTAACGGCCGTCATTTGGTGCACTGTGTCAAAGTCATTCGGGAAACCCATGACGTTAAAACCTTCTGTTTTATGAGTCAATCTCCCATTATGTTCTTTTTCAAACCGGGGCAATTTGTCACCTTAGAATTGAATATTAACGATGAACAGGTGATGCGTAGTTACACCATATCTTCATCTCCGTCGGTGCCCTACAGTTTCTCTATTACCGTAAAACGCGTCAACAACGGTTTGGTTTCGAATTGGCTGCATGACAACCTTAAAGAAGATGATGAATTAGCTGTGCATGGCCCTGTTGGTGGTTTCAATGCTATCGATCATGCTGCAGAAAAAGTGCTGTTACTTTCTGGTGGAGTGGGCATAACGCCTGTGATGTCCATGGCTCGCTGGTGGTTTGATACTAACAGTAAGGTGGACATTAAATTTGTTCATAATGCTCAAAGCCCTAAAGATATTATTTATCGTCAGGAATTAGAATTTATCGATTCGCGCATCGATAATTTTAGCTTGGGCATTATCTGTGATGCACAGGATAATGGTGAATCTTGGTATGGTTACCGAGGATATTTAAACCAACAAATGTTGGAACTACTCTCACCTGATTATATGGACAGAACGGTATTTTGTTGTGGTCCTACCCCTTATATGGCCGCAGTAAAAAAAATGCTTATTCAGTTGAACTTTCCCATGGAAAACTACCATGAGGAAAGCTTCGGTACCACTTCGGATGAAGTGTTAATTAACGCTGAAGAGTCTGCTGAATTGGCATTGGCAGAAGAATTAGACACTGATAAAGAATTTTTCATTGAGTTTGTGAACCAAGGTTTGTCCATTAAATTGACGGCAGATGAGACCATATCAACTGCGGGGGCCAAATTGAGGCTTCATATTCCCAAGGCTTGCGGTATGGGGATTTGTGGTACTTGTAAGGTGAGATTGGTGTCTGGTCAGGTCGAAATGGAGCATACCGGAGGAATAACCGAAGAAGATGAAGCTGAAGGGTATATTTTGAGCTGCTGTAGCAAACCTAAAAGCCATGTAGTGATTGATATATAAACGTATATTAGTTATGTAAATCTGCTGCCTACTCATATTGAAAATAAAAAAGTCGATGATATTTATCATCGACTTTTTTATTGTTATAAATTTAACTTTTTGATGAGTAAGTCTTTTTTAGATAACTAGAGGTCTTATTGGACAATGTTTAATGCGTGTGGCTCAGGTTTACTGGAACAAGGTGATAAATCCTAGTCACAATCATAACGATAAGAGAGGCCTTATGTGTTCAAATCATGGCAATAGAGGAGTGGTATATGTGGGCGAGAACCGAGTGGAGGTTCAACCCATAGCCTATCCAGAATTAATGTTAGGTAAGCGTGCCTGTCAGCATGGTGTTATTTTAAAAGTGGTTACCACCAATATTTGTGGTAGTGATCAGCATATGGTTCGTGGCAGAACGACAGCAGAATCAGGCTTAGTATTAGGACACGAAATTACGGGGCAAGTGATTGAATGTGGAAGTGATGTCGAGTTTTTAGAAGTGGGCGATATTGTATCTGTCCCTTTTAATATTGCTTGTGGTCGTTGTCGTAATTGTAAAGAAGGCAATACTGGTATTTGTTTGAGTGTTAATCCAGCGCGCCCCGGTGCGGCTTATGGGTATGTCGATATGGGCGGGTGGGTCGGTGGGCAGTCTGAATATGTGATGGTGCCCTATGCCGACTTTAACTTACTTAAGTTTCAAGACCGCGAAGGGGCGTTAGAGAAGATCCGTGACTTGACGTTATTGTCAGACATATTACCGACCGGATTTCATGGCGCCGTAACGGCGGGTGTGGGGCCAGGCTCTACTGTTTATATCGCTGGTGCAGGCCCGGTGGGTCTTGCTAGTGCTGCATCGGCGCATTTGTTGGGGGCAGCTTGTGTGATTGTGGGTGATATGAATCCAGAGCGACTGGCTCAGGCGAGAAGTTTTGGTTGTGAAACCATTGATTTGCGTCAAGATGCTAGCGTGCCTGAGATGATCGAACAAATTCTTGGTGTGCCAGAGGTTGACGCCGCTGTGGATTGTGTTGGATTTGAGGCTCGCAGCCACGGGTGTAGTCACCATAAAGAGCAACCAGCAATTGTACTCAATACTATGATGGATGTGTGCCGTGCTGGTGGGGGGATCGGTATTCCCGGTTTATATGTGACAGGCGATCCTGGCGCTGTTGATGACAGTGCTAAACAGGGTCAGCTTGGGATTAGAATTGGTTTAGGTTGGGCTAAATCGCACTATTTCGTGACGGGACAATGTCCGGTGATGAAATACCACAGGCAATTGGCGCAAGCCATCATGTGGGATAAAATCGATATCGCTAAAGCGGTCAATGTTGAAGTGATTTCACTGGATCAAGCCCCAACGGGTTACCAAGCTTTCGATGGCGGTGTGGCGAAAAAGTTCGTTATCGATCCCCATGGTATGGTGGCTTAGCTTGTTTTTTTAATCGACGGTTAAAATCAGCAATTCAGTAACAATGTTTCTCTCTTGTTGGTTTTTTTGCTTGCATTTCAACCTTCTCGTCATTTTTCAACCTGTTTTAGCATTAAAAAGCTGGGCCACTTATTGCCCGCTGGGCCAGATCTTGCTCAACTCTGGGCCATATATGGCCCAGCCTATTTTTCTATTTTTATCATATCCTTTTAAATCAACAGTTTGCATAGTTGGCATTATCCTTGCAGTATATTGGATAGATCACGATAACGTGTATCGTTAATTAATTGTTAATAAAAGGAATTCCTATGCCAACACCATGTTATATCTCAATCAAAGGCGAAACTCAGGGTCACATTACAGCTGGTGCATTCACCGCTGATTCTGTCGGTGATATTTTTGTTGAAGGTCATGCAGATCAAATGATGGTTCAACAGTTTGATCACGTCGTTACTGTGCCAACCGATCCTCAGTCTGGTATGCCTTCAGGTCAACGCGTTCACAAGCCATTTCAATTTACCGTTGCCTTGAACAAAGCCGTGCCTTTAATGTATAACGCACTCGCAACGGGTGAAAAAATCACTGAAGTTGAGCTTAAATGGTACCGTACCTCTATTGAAGGTAAGCAAGAGCATTACTTTACCACTTCACTTGAAGGCGCCACGATTGTGGATATCGAATTCGGCATGCCTCATTGTCAAGATCCTACTCAAGCGGATTTCACTCAGTTGATCACTGTATCAATGGGCTACCGTAAAATTAATTGGGATCACACTGTTTCTGGTACTTCAGGTGCTGATGATTGGCGTGCCCCTGTCGAAGCATAATCGCTTAGATATCAAATGGGCACATTTAGGTGTGCCCATATTTATAGCACCTCATTAATGTGATGAATATTGACTCTATTTAGACAAGGATATTGGTATGGCGCTGTTAGGCTCCGGATTGCGGTTTCATTTTAAGGCGAAAGGGTTAGCGCAAGACAGTTTTGATGTACTGGACTTTACATTTATTGAGTCTTTGTCACAGCCGTTTGAAGTTAAATTGAGCTTATTGAGTCGGTTAGATAACCTGACGCCTGAGTCTGTCGTCGACCAAGCGGGTTTGATGAGTTGGAGTCAAAATGACAGTATTGAGCGCCATGTTCATGGGATTGTCAGTCAGTTCAGTAAAGGCGACACGGGCCACCATCATACGCAATATACCATCACCTTAGTGCCGGCGTTGTCTCGACTGAAGTTAAGGCAAAACAGCCGTATATTTCAGCAACAAAGTGTGTTGACCATCATTTCTACCTTGTTCAGTGAAATGGGCATTAGTGATGTTGCCTTCAGTTGCGATGCTAGGTTTGAATCCGATGTACGAGAGTATTGCGTGCAATATCGTGAAACGGATTTTGACTTTATCAGTCGTTTAGCCGCCGAAGCCGGCTTGTTTTATTATTTTGAGCATATCGAAGACAAGCACACACTGGTATTTTGTGACAGCACAGCTAAGTTGAGCCCATTAGCGAATCCCTTTCCTTATAACGCCCTTAGTGGTGGCGTGGCCGAGGTTGCGTTTGTTAGACGGTTTAGTTATCAGCATCAAATTAAGCCCGCCATTGTTAGCTTGAAAGATCAGAGCTTTAAAAAGCCGCAATACAGTTTTTTGCAAAGCAGTACTGGCCAACACTTAACATTTCAACAAACAGATTACGAACACTTTGATTATCCTGGGCGCTACAAAGACGACGCTACAGGTAAGCCTATCACCCAAGTTCGGCAAGAGTATTTACGCCGTCATGCCCAGCTTGCCAGAGGTCAAAGTAACATTATGCAGGCGATATCGGGCGCTAAGTTTACGTTGGCTGAGCACAGTGATGCCGCGCTTAACCGTGACTGGGTGTTAACCCAAGTGACCCATACGGGTGAGCAAGGCGCTGCCGCTGAAGAGGCGAACACGCAAAAGCCGACTCGTTATAGTAATGATTTTGAGGCCATTCCCGCCAGCAATCCTTGGCAGGCTAGGCCTTGCGTTAAACCGCTGGTAGCGGGATCGCAAATGGCGACTGTGGTCGGCCCTGAGGGTGAAGAGATATTTTGCGATGAATATGGCCGAGTGAAAGTACAATTTCCTTGGGACCGTTATGGCGAAGGTGATGACACGGCCAGCTGTTGGGTGCGTGTTAGCCAAGATTGGGCTGGCGGTCAATATGGCATGATGGCACTGCCGCGTATTGGTCATGCTGTCATCGTCAGTTTTTTAGAAGGCGATCCCGATCAACCCATTATTACCGGCCGTACCTTTCACAGCATCAATCAAGTACCTTACCCATTACCAGCAAATAAGACTCGTACGGTATTGAAAACCCAAACTCATAAGGGCGAAGGTAGCAATGAGCTGAGGTTTGAAGACGAGGCGGATAAGCAAGAAATTTATATTCATGGCCAAAAGGACATGAATACCTTAGTTGAAAATGATCAAGCACAACACATCAAGCACGACCAGCATCTGTTAGTTGACAACGAACGATTGACTCATATCAAAGCCAACCAGCATATGACGGTTGAAGGGGAAAGCCGCACCTTGGTTAAAGGTGATGCCAGTCTTCAGACTGATGCTAGCTTGCAGCAAAAAGTGGCCAAAGCCTCGATATTAGATGCGGGCGTTGAAGTGCATATTAAAGTGGGTCAAAAGGTCGTCATCGAATCTGGCTCAGAAATTACCCTCAAAGCGGGGGGGAGCTTTGTTAAAATTGACCCTGCTGGTGTTCATCTTTCAGGCCCGGCAATTAACCTTAATGCTGGCGGTGGTGCTGGCAGTGGTAGTGGTTATGCCGGACAACTGCCCATCGCGCCCATTGGCGTCGAGGAGGCGGTATTAGCCGTGAGTGAAGATATTGTGCTACAAGCTGCCTTATTGGTGACCCAAGAGGCGACACCAAGCATGCTTACCCCAGCTCAAATCGCCACTTTAAAAAGTCCGGCTCCTTTTTGCGAAGAGTGTGAAAAGTGTAAGGATGGACAATGCGCAATTTAATGTTATCGGCAGAGACAGGTACACATTGGTATGTGATCCTCAATGGCACCAGTGATTTCAGTGCTCTGCAGCATTTTTATCGTTTAGGTGGTAATGATGCTCAACCTCTTTGGCATGGCACAGCCTATGCTGACTGGTTGGAAGTGATGCCGTTTATTGCTGCTATCACCCCCGATAGCGCGTTTATTGATTGGATTAACCATGAGGCGCATGAAGACTGGGGGATGCTGGTGAGCGCTAAGACGCCAATGAGCACGGTTTTTGAGCATTTTCGCAGCTTGACACAAATATATTTGCCGTCAAATAAATCGGTGTTTTTTCGCTTTTATGATCCTCGCTTTGGCTTACCAGTGGCCGACTTGTGTGATGAGGCGCAGCGCAGTGACCTGATGGGGCCAACACTGCAATGGGTTGCTAATGGTGCTGTGGTTAACAATGCCTTGACCGCTCACCATGACTGGGCGCTCGCCAATCCACCTAAGGCGTTTCCTTGGTGGGAGTTACCCACTGAGGTTTATCAACAACTGGCCAATGATGGCAGCGCCTTAGTGATCAATTTACTCAAAGATATCGACCAAGTCAGGCCTGATTTGGTGGCCGCCTACCATGAGCCAATATTGGCATTAAAAGCACAGCGATTTGTCGCGCATTATCAAGGTGCAAAAGGCAGTCATCTTGCTGACTTTATTGTACACATAGAACAAGAACAACAAAGGTTAGGAAGTGATTAATGAGCGATAAGCAGGAGTTTTATAACTATATCGATAAGCAAATGAGTCTCTTTCCTGAGCTATTAACTGAATATCGTACCGAAATTGATAGCTGGTATTTTAATGCTGCCGATGCGGTGAGCGAAGCCGCCGATATTCGCTCTTTGGTTGGTATGGACAAAACCCTCAAAGCGGGTGATCAATCGACCACGGTAGGCAGCAATGATGATGACTATAGTGTTGAGGTTAAATGCCCGTTAAACGGTATATTAGAGATTGAAAGCGCGTTTGAATCTACCCAAGAAGTACCCCTTGGTAATATTCCTGTGTGGTTAGAGACCAGTGGTGAAGCAAAACGTCAAGTGATGCTCGATGCACAAGGTAAGGCGAGTGTGGCCGACCTCACTCCCGGCAAGGAGTATACGGTGACTGTGGATCACCAAGTCACTCAAGCGGACATGGATACCTTATTTAGCCATTATGACGCCATTAATGCCGATCTGCTTGCCTGGCTTGAAGGCAAATGGCAGGGTTTTAAACCTCAGTGGGAAAAATATTTTAGCACCTCAGCGTCAGCGCTCGCCTTAGACATGGTCGCAAGCTTTGCTGATGGCATATGGGATGCCTTAACCGCGCTGTGGGATGGCATTGGTGAGTTGTTTGAACTATTGCAAGATCCTGAAAAAGCCTTAGCCCTGATAGCAGATGTGGGCAATGATGTCGTCAGTGTCATTAAGGCGGCGCCAGACTTGGCTGCCAAAGCCTTGTTATTTGCCTCGGACGAAGCTGGCTTGTATTTATTCTCTCGTGCCGCAGTCTTGTATCTGTCGATGTTGCCATTAAACGAGATATTTAATGAGCTGGCGAGTTTAACCGGTGATGTGTTGGCCAATGTATTATTGGCTATTCTGGGTGGTGTGGTCATTTCACTGGTTGCCACGCCAGTGGTTGGCTTGGCGTATTTCTCTATTAAAATAGGCACAAAACTTAAAAAATATTTAGGCAGGCTCTATATTCTTATCGAAGAGTCACTGGAAGAGGTGTTTGCTTTAGCTGAAAAACTGATGACAGGTTCATCGGACAGCCTCAAGTTGGTGGCGGTCAATGGCAATAAGTTAGGCAAAGCCAAAAATGGCACCTTGCTGCTTAAAACCGAAAATGTGGTGCAAAGTGAGCTGAAGGTCGCCAGTAAAATTCCCGATGAAGGCAAAGTGGCCAAGAATGCCAATGATAAGCCGACCCAAGAGGTCAAAAAAACCCAATGCAGTCTCGATCCTATTTCCATGGCCACTGGCGAAGAGTTATTGTCATTGCAAGATGGCCAGTTACCGGGGTTATTGCCCTTTGAGTGGACGCGTCTGTATCGCACCAGTGCGGTGGAGTCGAATCATGGCTTAGGCTATGGTTGGTCACATAATCTGTCTCATCGCCTCAGTGTCGAGGGTGATGAGATTGTGTGGCACAACAGTGAAAGCGCCCAAATTCGCCTGCCTAAACCGAGCCAAGACTTACCCATTATCACCAATCGCATGGCCGGGGCGGCCGCCTTTTTTGGTGGCGAGCACAGCATTATTATTCAAAGTGAGGCCGGGCTGTATTATCACTTTGCTATGGGAGGGGATAGTCATGCCAGCGCGCAAGGATTGCTCACCCAAATCAGCGATAAATACGATCATCGTTTAGTGATCGGCCGTGATAAGGCCAACCAAGTTGTCAGCATGACTAACGAGTCCGGGCTGCGTTTTGCGCTGGTGTATGGTGATGATGAGCTGGCCCATTTAATTTCTCACGTTGAGCTGTACCATAAAAAAACCGTCCAAGACGATGAGCAATGGGTGTTTATCTGCACGCAGATCAGTTACCAATACAATGAGGCTCAGCAGCTTATCGCCGCGACGAACGTGCTGGGTGACACTGAGCGCTATCGCTATGACGAGCAACATGTTATCCAAGCACGCACCTTGGCGGGCGGGGCTGAATTTAGTTGGCAGTGGCAAGGTGAAGGCAAGTCGGTACGCGCGGTGCGACAATGCAGTAATTTGCCAAATATCGATACCCAATATGAATGGGACGACAGCAGTAACACTGTCACCTTAACCAATCACTTGGGTCACAGCCAAGTGTACCAGCACGATGATAATGCGCGGCTGATAAAAGAAGTCGATGCTGGCGGCGGTGAATACCTTAAAGGTTATGACGACAAGGGGCGCTTGGTCAGTGAAAGCGATCCCTTGGGCAATACCACTCAGTTGGTGTATAACCAGAAGGGTGAAATGACGGCTAAAATCGCCCCCAATGGCGAGCCAACCCAATTTAGTTATAAAAATGGCGAGCTGGTGAAGGTGCGCCAAGGCAAGGCGGTATGGCAATATCAACGTGACGGCCATGGCAATATTACCCGCCAGTGCGATCCCATGGGGCAAGTGACTGATTATACTTATAACGACCATGGTTTGCTTAAATCTATCCGTTATTTTGACAAAAGTGAGCACAGCTTTAGCTGGAACTTAAGTGGCGAGCTGATTGATGAAACTACGCCGCAAGGTGAGGTTATCCGCTACCGTTATGACATTTTGGGCCGCTTGCGCCGTCGTCAAGACAGTTTAGGCATTGCTGAAATGCACTATGACTTAGGCGGACGCTTGACTAAGCAAGTGCTGCCTGGGGGCAAGGTGCGCCATTATGCCTATAATGCCTATGATAAAATCACCGCCTTTACCGATGAGCAAGGGCGCTGCACCCGCTATGAATACCAAGCGCCGTCGCATTTACTCAAGCGTAAAATTAATCCTGATGGCAGCCAAGTTAATTACGGCTACGACAATCCGTTTAACTTTTTAAGTGAGGTGGTCAACGAGCGTGGTGAGCGTTATCAGATAGAGTATTCGCCTACTGGCCATGTGAGCCGCGAGCTAGGGTTTGATGGCCGTGAATGCTTGTATCAGTACGATAAACACACCCAACTTATCGCCAAAACCGAGCGCGCCGCCAATGCTAATCATAATGTACATCACTTAGCCACCAGCGAGTGCAATCATGATCATCATGCTAATGGCGACCTAGCAGCCAGCTTACCCGCCGAGCTACTCACTGAGTACAGTTACGATCCGCTGGGTAATATGACGGGCAAAACCTTAAGCGATGGCCAGCACATCAATTATCGTTATGACGAGCAGGGCCGCTTGATAGAGGCCAATGATGGTCAATGGCCGTTAGTGTATCGCTATGATTTATGTGGCCGCTTGATAGAAGAGCACCAAGGCTGGGCCAGTTTAGGTTATGGCTATGATAACATGGGCCGCATGAGCCACATGGTGCTGCCTGACGGTCAGCGCATCGATTATGGCTTTAATCGCGGTTTACTGAGCGAGATTACGCTCAACGGTGCCCAACTTAGCAAACACGAATACCAAGCGACGGGTTTAGAGGTCAGCCGCCAGCAAGGGGCGCTCAATAGTCGCTATTATCATGACGAGCAGGGCCGACTGGCCGAGCACCGACTCAGCCAGCAAGGCCATGAAAAGCTGCATCGACGTTACCATTATAGCGGCGCAGGCAATTTAACTAAAACGCAAGACAGCCAGCGCGGCGAGACTCAATATCAGTACGACCCCCTCGATAGATTAGTGGAGGTGCGCGGCGGCATCGATGAGCAGTTTGGCCACGATCCGGCGGGTAATTTACTGCAAGATAAGCGGGTCAACGTTAAGGGTAATCAGCTTTTATTTCAAGGTGACAGCCACTTTGACTATGACGGCTTTGGTAATCTTGTTGCCGAGCGGCGTGGCAAAGACAGCCAGCAAATCACACACTACAGCTATGACAGTCAGCATCGGCTCATCGAGGTGCAAAAACCCAACGGCAGCCACAGCCGTTACCGTTATGATGTGTACGGCAGACGCATTAACAAAACCGTCACCGACAAACGCGGCCACAGCACCAGCACCGACTTTATCTGGCAAGGCGATAAGCTATTAACGGAATCTGAGGTCAGCACGCGAGCGAGCAGGAAAGCACAAACCAATGCGGGTCAAGCAGCGTATGAGCCACGCTATCAAACGTACTTGTACGAATACGGCAGTTTTAAACCACTGGCCTTAATCACAGGCGAAGGGATTGAAAGCAGCCAAGCTTATTTCTATCAACTCGACCAACTCGGCACGCCATTAGAACTCACTAACCAACAAGGCGACATCGTCTGGTCGGTCAGTTACCAAGCTTATGGTAACGTCGCGTTGCAAACGGTCAATGAAGTTGATAATCCCTTAAGGTTTCAGGGGCAATACTATGATAATGAAACTGGCCTGCACTATAACAGACACCGCTATTACAGCCCCAACACGGGCCGATTTATCACCCCAGATCCAATAGGACTTGCAGGCGGACTGAATAACTATCAATATGTGAAGAACCCAACGGGCTGGGTGGATCCGTTAGGGCTGATGCAATGTGAGGTTGAGTGCCCGGGTGGTGGGGATTTACGAAATAATGTATTAGAAAATATTTCAAATAGTAAAGTTGCTAGAACATCATCTAATATGGGAGGTGGTTTAAATTCTGATTCATTGCCAATTTCAAATAAAAATGCAGTTCGACTTTTGGAAAATAGATCTTTAGGTAGATTATCTGCACCTGAAGCTCGAGCAGATGCATTAGGAGTTGTTAATTCTTTTGATGGTCAAATATTTGTTAGACATGGGCAAGCAGGGGAAGTATTTGAGTCATTTAGTGACATAGAATCCAACTCGCCAGCATCACTAGTTTTTGTAACTAAAGGATTAAAAGATAGTACCAGTTCATTGGAAAGGCAGATTATTTTAGCGTTACCAGATAGCGATATAGCAAGAAACTCGGCAATTAGGTATCGGCCAGCTGTATTAAAATTAAACCAGATATTATTAGAAGGTAAAGTGGCTGGACAACAAGGTGGTATTTTTGGTCCAACTTATAAAGCCGGAGGTGGTTCACAGATTGTAACTGACGGTGGTCGATTTAGTGGAAAAGTTGAATTTGGGGATTAACTAATGCTTTTAAATGATATACATAAAACAGTTCAAGAATGTCAAGTGGTCGCTAATGAACTAAAGATAGCTGGGATAAATAGGGCATCCGTAAGATTTGATAAGTTCATTAAGTTGTTAGGTACATTAAATACGAGTACAGAAGCTGAAATTAAGAAAAAATTGTCTTCTAAACCCTATAAAACTGAGATTGACTTTATTACTAGTGCAGTTACAGATATAAAAGGGTTAAAAGATATGTGTCCATCTCAGTTAAAATATGAAGATTGGAGAGATAAATTATCAAAGTTGAGAACGTCCCTTGCCAAACTCAAATAGATTAACTAGAACAAATTAACCAAGACATATATGGACGCTCCCGGTTAGTCAAGGTAATACTCATCTAACCAAGGTATTTTTGACCTTAGTTTCTTTGTTAACTATTACCTCTCGTTACGTGTTTATTGACTGACTCTTTTCGCTTTAAGCGATAGTGCTGACCTTCTTGTTACAGTAAGAGGCGGGCTTAACACGTTCTCTTTTTAGAGAAAATGCGCCCCTGATGAATTCCGTACCTACACACCTAAAAGTATTTGAACAGCCAGTCGGGTTATTAACCCTTGTCTCTAACGAAACAAATTAACCAAGACATCCACAATTAAAGGTGGTCATAGCGACTGTGAACTAGGGCCACCTTTATCTCCCTATCTCTCTATAAACAGGCGATATCGTCTGGTCAGTAAGCTATCAAGCCTACGGTAACGTGGCGCTGCACACCGTCAATGAAGTCGATAATCCCCTGCGTTTTCAAGGCCAATACTTTGACCATGAGACGGGATGACCATTCGTTGGGTAAAGAGTCTACAGGCACCGTTATTACAGCCCCAACACGGGCCGATTTATCACCCCAGATCCAATAGGGCTTGCAGGCGGGCTGAATAACTATCAATATGTGAAGAACCCAACGGGGTGGGTGGATCCGCTGGGGTTGGTGCAGTGTCCGGTTGAGTGCCCGGAAGTTGGGAAGGGGGCAGATACTACTAGTGAATTAAAGTATGGGAAATACGATGTTACTGAAGTTTCAGGCAGAAAGGTGTATAAAAATACTTTAGATGTATTGCCTGACGCGCCGACTAGTGTACATCGTAGTGTTCACAAAAGCATTCGACAGAAAATTGAAGATGGTTGGACTAATTTAGATTTAATGAAGAATGGAAATGCACCTATTGGCCCAGATGGCAAGCAAATTAATCTTCATCATATTCTTGGTAAAGAGCCTGGACCAATGGTGGAACTGCAAGCTAGTACTCATAAGAAGTTCCATAAACCGCTACATGGCTTAATTGAAAATGGTAGAAGTTTCAGGAATGATCCATCATCATTGTACCAATATGAGAAGTTTAAATTGAATTACTGGAAGCAAAGAGCTAAAGACTTCCAATAGGAAAATGTTATGATTGAAGTTACTGAGTTAATAACGAAGATAGAACAAAGTGGTCAAGACATTTTTTGGCTAGGTAAAAGTTCTTTTGAGCAAATAGAAAAACTAGAATTCTTGCTTGGTATTAAATTACCTAAATCATATAAGTCATTTTTACTTGAGTTCGGTGGCGGCGGCGTAGTTGGTGCTGAAATTTCAGGAATAGAGGATAATAATGCTGAGTTGGATTATGGTGGCACCACATATGGAGATACTTTAGTTTGTAGGGAGGATTATCTTCTTCCTGATAACTTGGTCGTAATATTTTTTCGAGATGATGAAATTTGTTGGTGTTTAGATATACAGCAAACTGATAGTGACAAAGAAAGTTCAATTGTTAGTTATAACTTATTTAACAAAAAAATCGATAGAGTGATTGCGGACGACTTTGAAAAATTTTTTAGAGAGTATTTAGATTTGAGATCAAAAGGTTAGCATTAATTAAGACTGATAAAATAATCAAAACATAGATGGACGCTTCTTAAGTAACTGAATGGTGAATGCTTGTCGCATTGACGGATAATAATGGAGCGTCCATCCCATCACCCACAATTGTCATTACTAACGTTATACGGAAGAATTCAATATATCTTACAATATGTTTGATGTTGCATAGCAATAGTGCGCAATACGCAACAAAATAATCAGCTGAGGAATTCACAAAAGATTTATCAAATATCACTCTGAAGTAGCAAAACTTGAGGTGTTCAAGAAAAAAAAAATTATCAAGACACCCAAGATAGTGGATTAAGCATCGGCTCATTGAGGTACGCAAACCCGATGGCAGCCACAGCCGTTACCGCTACGATGTGTACGGCCGCCGCATCAATAAAACCGTTACCGACAAACGCGGCCACAGCACCAGCACCGACTTTATCTGGCAAGGCGATAAGCTATTAACGGAATCTGAGGTCTGCACGCGAGCGAGCAGAAAAGCACAAGCCAATGCGGGTCATGCTGCGAGTGAGCCACGCTACCAAACTTACTTGTATGAATACGGCAGTTTTAAACCGCTGGCCTTAATCACAGGCGAAGGGATTGAAAACAGCCAAGCTTATTTCTATCAGCTCGACCAACTCGGCACGCCATTAGAACTCACTAACCAACAAGGCGACATCGTCTGGTCGGTCAGTTACCAAGCTTATGGTAACGTCGCGTTGCAAACGGTCAATGAAGTTGATAATCCGCTGCGTTTTCAAGGCCAATACTTTGACCATGAGACGGGATGACCATTCGTTGGGTAAAGAGTCTACAGGCACCGTTATTACAGCCCCAACACAGGCCGATTTATCACCCCAGATCAGATAGGACTTGCAGGCGGACTGAATAACTATCAATATGTGAAGAACCCAACGGGTTGGGTGGATCCGCTGGGGTTGGTGCAATGTCCGGTTGAGTGTCCGGGGGGTGGTGCTGAAGAAATATCTGAAGCGAATTTTATGTATTTCAATAAGACACATAAAGATTCACTACCAAAACCAAAAGGACGCGGACCTAATGGCGGTCGACTACAGTCTCATCACGGTTTGCAACAGCAGTGGGCGAAAGAAAATTTGGCTGAATATGGTTATGATGAAAAGCTAGCGCCAACAATAACTCTTGAGACAGGAAAAGGACTTCCCCATACATCAATAAGTAATTCTCAGAATTTACGAAGAAATGCACGGGTTGAGTTAGGGGGTGGTAAATGGAGTTCTAGTCTTCAGGAGGAATTACAATATATTGTTGATGACATGAGTGCTGTAGGGTTCCAAAGCAATAGTATAAATGCTGTTTTGAAACAGCAATATAAAATGCTAAACAAATTGAATATACCTTACCTAAAATTAAATAAATAATGATGAAATGATGAATATATTAAATAATTTACATCCAAGTTTAAGAATTGAAGCAAATGAATCAGCAGCATTATCAGAAGATATATCTGCACTGAATAAGTTCAGTTGTATAGAAATTCCAACTGACTATCTAAATGTTATTAATGAAATGACTGAGGTGGAAATACTTATTAGTGATGATCGATATTTCAGGATATGGGGCCCTGCTGGATGTATAGAAATGAATGAGGAATATAAGGTTCAAAATTATATACCGGACTCATTGGCTATAGGTGATGATGAGGGAGGGAGTGCTTTGATTCTAATGACAGGTGAGCAAGGGTTTGGAATTTATAAGGTCGGATTTGGTAACTTAGATGCTGAAGATGCTGAATTTATTTCAGAATCACTTGAAAATTTATTAACAAAAGGCAATGGTATTGATGTGATTTAACTAGTGTTATCAAGATACCTAGAATTAAAGGTGGCTATAGCTGTCACCTTAATCCCAATGCTTATTCCATTGTGCGGCATGGTGGTGTTACTAATAAGTTATCAAGACATATATGGACGCTCCCGGTTAGTCAAGGTAATACTCATTTAACCAAGGTATTGGTTACCTTGGTTTCTCTGCTAACTATCAAAAAATTATCAAGACACCCAAGATAGTGGATTAAGCATCGGCTCATCGAGGTGCAAAAACCCAACGGAAAGATTAACTGAGACATCCACAATTAAAGGTGGTCACAGCCACCACCTTTAACACCCTATCCCGCTATCAATAAGGCACATCGTAGACCAAGATTACGGCAATGTAGCATTGCAAACTGTCAGTGAAGTCGATAACCCCTTAAGGTTTCAAGGGTAATACTGGGATCATGAGACCGGCTATTCGTTGGGTAAAGAGTCAATCGCCACCGTTATTACAGCCCCAACACAGGCCGATTTATCACCCCAGATCCAATAGGGCTTGCAGGCGGACTGAATAACTATCAATATGTGAAGAACCCAACAGGCTGGGTGGATCCACTGGGGCTGATGCAATGTGAGGTTGAGTGCCCGGGTGGGGATTCAGTACCGTTATCGTATTTCTTTGAAATACGATGTAGGTTTATATGGTGAGCACCGGAGATTAGTTCGAGGTAAGAATACAGGGTTAGATTCTCATCATGCAGGGCAAAAGGATATAATGAAAGATCTGGTTGCTGACTATGATCCGAAAATGGCACCAGCTATACTTGTTCCTAAAAAAGGACATACGATAGCGGATCTTGAGCTTCCAATAGGGAAACAAACAGTTTCTAGAAAGAAAATTAATCCAAACACGGATTTACCTTTTACAAATGCTAGGGATTTGATCGCAAGAGATATTCGTGAGTTGAGACGGGTTTATCCTGATATACCAAATTATAAGCTTCAAGAATTAGTTGAACTTAATAAGTTCAACTACCCAGAAGTGAGACTAAAGAGTGTAAATAAATGACAAAATCTGAAATGGTAACAAATGAAATATTTACGGAGTTAATTGACTGTTACATTGAACAGCGTAAAAATGACCTAGATGGCTTAGATGCTGTAAAAACGAAGGAAATGTATGGAGGTTTTATTAGTTTTTATCAATCATGTGGGCCTGAAGAAAAAAAGGGAATAATGTCATTTATAGAAACAATTGTAACTGATACAGCTTCGACTATATTAGGTGGTTTGGATGGCTCCACTGATTTAGGTGCATTGACTGAAGAATTTACAGTTTTGTATGAAGGTGAGGAAATACAAGGAAGTTTGCAAGATGATTTTCTTATGAGAGTAGAAAACCAGCAAGATTAGTCAGATTACTAAAATTAACCAAGACATATATGGACGCTCCCGGTTAAAAAAATTATCAAGACACCTAAGATAGTGGATTAAGCATCGGCTCATCGAGGTACGTAAACCCGATGGCAGTCACAGCCGTTACCGTTACGATGTTTACGGCCGCCGCATCAACAAAACCGTCACCGACAAACGCGGCCACAGCACCGACTTTATCTGGCAAGGCGATAAGCTATTAACAGAGTCTGAGGTCAGCACGCGAGCGAGCAGGAAAGCACAAGCCAATGCGGGTCAAGCAGCGTATGAGCCACGCTATCAAACGTACTTGTACGAATACGGCAGTTTTAAACCGCTGGCCTTAATCACAGGTGAAGGGGTTGAAAACAGCCAAGCTTATTTTTATCAACTCGACCAGCTCGGCACGCCATTAGAACTCACTAACCAACAAGGTGATATTGTCTGGTCGGTGAGCTATCAAGCTTACGGTAACGTCGCGCTGCAAACCGTCAATGAGGTGTACAATCCCCTAAGGTTTCAAGGCCAATACTTTGACCATGAGACGGGATGACCATTCGTTGGGTAAAGAGCCTACAGGCACCGTTATTACAGCCCCAACACAGGCCGATTTATCACCCCAGATCCAATAGGGCTTGCAGGCGGACTGAATAACTATCAATATGTGAAGAATCCAACGGGTTGGGTGGATCCGCTGGGGTTGGTGCAATGTCCGGTTGAGTGTCCGGGTGGGAAGAATGCAGAAGATAAGACTTTTGGCCCTCAACCCGGGGAGGCCGAACCTAACTGGGGAAATGTATTAAGAAAACATGGTGCTGGTGAACCACCTGAAGATATGATCAATCCCCATGCACATCATATTGTTTTTAAAAAAGGTCGTGGTAAACAAATGCAAGAATATCTTGCAAACAGTAAAGCTATACTTGAGAAACATGATATTGATTGGTATAAAGGCCCAGAAAATTTAGGCTGGGCTCCAAATAAGAATCATAGTACCCAAGCGGCTAAGGTTGTTAGTGAGAGATTACAGAAAGCTGATATTGAATTAGGTACACGTAATGCGATTGTTGATACCCTGAAGGAAATGAATAAACATTTTGCAGATGATACGATTAAAACTTTATATTAATATTTGAAAGCTAAGGTTTAAATAATGGACTTTGATACATTAAGAAGTGAAATTGAAGAAGCTAGTCAAAAGTGTTTCTCAGCATTGAAACATAAGTATTCTGAAGATGATTTTTGTGGTTATTCACTTTATTCTGATTCTAGTGCAATGAGTATAAGTCCAGCTCTTAATTCGAAAAAGCACTTCGATTTGATGTGTGCAGATGATCCTGAGGATTCCACGTATTATCGGTGGAGTCCAGGTGAATGGGCGTATGAATCTGAGGGGGCTGAATTTTTCCAAGAAATCTCTAAGCAACTCATAGATGAATCGAAAAAAATAAAAAATCAAGAGCAATTTATAAATTTTAAAGCTAACGTATACGAGGCTTGTGTTCAAAGTTTGGAGAACCTATCTAGTATAGGCTTTTTAAATAATCGTGAGGAAGATAGTGTTATCGTTTTTACTGTCTCTGATTCTGAAGATCCAGAGGAAGAAGTTAAATGGATTGAAAGATTAAATAAAAAAGAATTATCTGATGAATTTACTAACTGGATCCATAGCTTGTAGCGAAACCAAGAGTTATCAGGACTAGGGCTTACACATTGACAAGTTGATGAAATTACGGAACATTCACAAAAACAAAATTATCAAGACGTAAAATTATCAAGACATATATGGACGCTCCCGGTTAGTCAAGGTAATACTCATCTAACCAAGGTATTTTTGACCTTAGTTTCTTTGTTAACTATTACCTCTCGTTACGTGTTTATTGACTGATTCTTTTCGCTTTAAGCGATAGTGCTGACCTTCTTGCTAAGGGAAAGCGGGCTGATAAGTTTTAGATTGCGCCCCTGATGAATTTGGTACCTACACAAAGTTCCCTAGCGTATTTCTGTCCCTTCATGCGTTTCATAATTCAAAAGGCAAGTAGGTGGAGTAAGGCTTTTGCTTTAGAAAAGCTAATGTGGAAGGTTTTTGCACAACCTAGAAGTTATGCCTGTCCTATCTCTTGCTATCTCTTGCTATCTCTTGCTATCTCTTGCTCTGCCTTTTGTGGGCAACGAACGCAAGAATATGCCCAAAGGTCTGATGTTTAATGCCAAGGGTTATCTGCAATTGGTTGATGATACAGGTAGGATTATTCGAGATGATAAACGCGGTGCAATAAGCCAGTCCTCGATGCAATTACTTGAAAGATTAAATATTCCTCCAGAAAATTGGCTGAAAATCACGAGTGATTTTAGTCGACTAATCTTGGAATATAAGGTTAAAGGGCCAGTAGGCACACTTCAAGAACTAGATGCGTATAGCGAACATTTAGACCGTAAACGGCGGCAAGGTGCTGCTAATTGTCGACGATGGTTGGATAGTGCTTAATAAAACCGATTAATCATACTACTCATAATGAATAAAAAGCGCCCGAACCTAGTTCGGTGTGTTTGTTGGTTGTTTATATCTCAATAGTCGATATTTTTGTGATTCGTTACGAATTTGATAGAAAGCTAGGTCACTGAGGATTTTATTGGTGTGTGTATTTAGCAAAATCAGAAAATTATTTGGTTAGTGTTAAAAAGTGAAATAATTATGGGTGGCTATATTGCTCGCACTTCTGATTTTATGATAAGATTTACCGGCATATCTATTGGGTAGGAATTAAGAAAATCGGCAAATTTAAATAAATACTTAATAGCATCGGTATTATCATTTGTTTGAATTTTCTTAAACTCGTTGGCTTCTAATTGTAAGGCGTGATTTAAATCGGCAAATATTTTTTTATATTTTTTATCTATAACAATATCCTCTCCTGTAGCAGAAACGCCTGATATTGTTGTTGCTTTAGACTGTTTATCAAAACTTAAACTGAAGATATCTCCATGCAGAACAAAGGTAATTTCATAAGTATCACCATTTGAATAATCTATGTTGTAACTCACCACATTAAGTAAATTAGTTTCCCTAATATTATCTTGCATCAGACTAAGCTGGCCTTGGATATATTGATTACCCTCTGAAATTTGATGACTCGAATCTTGAGCTGCCCCCAAGGTAAAAGATAGACATAAAATTGATATTAAAAGTAAACATCTATTGATGATTTTTGTGATTCCCATTATTAAATCCTTATAAATAATTTCACATTTTTATTTGGCTTTACAAATGTTTAACATTGCAAGTGCCATACTACCACCTTTTCTATATAGCTCAAGTTTTTAGGTACTAAACAAATTATCAAGACATATATGGACGCTCCCGGTTAGTCAAGGTAATACTCATCTAGCCAAGGTGTTTTTTACCTTGGTTTCTCTGTTAGCTATGGCCTCTCGTTACGTGTGTATTGACGGACTCTTTTCGCTTTAAGCGATAGTGCTGATCTTCTTGTTACAGTAAGAGGCGGGCTTAACACGTTCTCTTTTTAGAGAAAATGCGCCCCTGATGAATTCCGTACCTACACACCTAAAAGTATTTGAACAGCCAGTCGGGTTATTAACCCTTGTCTCTAACGGGTTTATGTAGGATGAACTGAGTCTTTTCTCATCAATTTAACACTTACCTAAAAGGTGACTATCAAGCGCTCACAACAGCCACTCGGGCTCAGTACAGGCCCTTGTCTTGAACGAGCTTTGCTTGATAGTCGATACCGTTAACATTATCGGACGCACAATATTATCTCTGCCGTTTGGCCGATTTGTGCTTGATAACGTGTTTGTTTTTTCAATAATATCCACATCAACCTTGCCAGTTTATGTGCTGTGGCTACTGCGGTCTTATTAAAGCCTATTCGCGCTTTTAATTGGGTTATCCATTGGTTGAGTGCATCATCTTTTTTGTGTGCATGACTGACAACAGTTCTCGCCCCATGGATGAGTTGTTTCCGTAAATAGCTGTCACCACGCTTAGTAATACCATAAATCTGGCTTTTATTTCCTGAGGCATATTGCCTCGGTGTTAGCCCAAGCCAGACAACAAATTATCAACAAATTATCAAGACACCCAAGATAGTGGATTAATTGTACCGCCTCAACTAGGCTTTATAGAGTAGGTTTTTTTGTTGAGGTTATTGCTATGCCGACGCCTAGAAAGTCATTAGTAAGTTTGGCTATTTATATTTAACATCAAGCCCTTTTACCATTGCCTTCTTATTACAGCGTAAGCTGTAGCAACAGAGAGGCGCTGTGTTAGAAGGGCTTTTTTGTGCGGGGTTGACAATTATACGCATTAATCCTATGAGCATAGGCGAGATTGGGTTGAGTCAAGACTCCTTGAACTTGCTGGCGTTTTTGCGATAGATGTGTGCGCTTATGCTGTGATGAGTAATCATTTACATCTTGTGTTACGGGTTGATGTAGCGCTGCTTGATGCTTGGTCTGATGTTGAAGTGGTCATGCAATGGCAAAAAATCTTTAAAGGTGATGATTTAAATAGCGACCTTATTACAGGCAAAATCATTGAAAAATATCAAGAAAAAATCTTACAGAAACGTATTGAAGAATACCGCAGTCGCTTAAGTGATATCAGTTGGTTTATGCGAGCATTGAATGAACCCATTGCTAGGATGGCCAATAAAGAAGACAAGTGTACAGGCCGATTTTGGGAGGGACGATTTAAGTCTCAAGCGTTATTGGATGATGCAGCAGTGCTGGCTTGCATGGCTTATGTCGACCTAAATCCCATTCGCGCGAAAATGGCACAAACACCTGAAAATTCAGATTTTACCAGTATACAGCTCAGAATAAAGTCTGCGCTCAAAGGTGAGCAGCCAAGTGCTTTGTTGCCTTTTGTGGGCAACGAACGCAAGAATATGCCCAAAGGCTTAATGTTTAACGTTCAAGATTATCTGCAATTGGTTGATGATACAGGTAGGATTATTCGAGATGATAAGCGCGGTGCAATAAGCCAGTCTTCGATGCAACTGCTTGAAAGGTTAAATATTCCTCCAGAAAATTGGCTGAAAATCACCAGTGATTTTAGTCGACTAATCTTGGAATATAAGGTTAAAGGGCCAGTAGGCACACTTCAAGAACTGGGTGCCTATTGCGAACATTTAGACCGTAAACGGCGGCAAGGTGCTGCTAATTGTCGACGATGGTTGGATAGTGCTTAATAAAACCGATTAATCATACTACTCATAATGAATAAAAAGCGCCCGAACCTAGTTCGGTGTGTTTGTTGGTTGTTTATATCTCAATAGTCGATATTTTTGTGATTCGTTACGAATTTGATAGAAAGCTAGGTCACTGAGGATTTTATTGGTGTGTGTATTTAGCAAAATCAGAAAATTATTTGGTTAGTGTTAAAAAGTGAAATAATTATGGGTGGCTATATTGCTCTCATTGCTTTGATATTGGGATGGTTTTATTCATTTTACTTTACTATATAACAAAGTAGATATATACCTATGATACTAGAGGGAGTTTATGAAAAATGAAATGACCGATGTACCATCGATGGAAGTGTCTACAGAAACTGTAGACGAAGAGCCTATTTTAACTCTTTTATTACTTGATGATGAGCAAGATATACTCAATGCATTAAAAAGATTACTACGTAAAAGTTACAATGTGGTAGCTTTTACTGATGGTTGTGAAGCGCTAACTTACCTTGAAGAAAACCATGTTGATATAATCATGTCAGACATGCGCATGCCTAACATGGATGGTGCAGATTTTTTAACAAAATCCCAAGATATCTACCCAGGTGCTATTCGTTTGCTATTAACAGGTTATAGCGACGTCGATTCTACCATAAAAGCGATTAACGACGGTGGTATTTACACCTATATTGGTAAACCATGGGATAATCAAGATTTGCAACTGACCTTGTCAAAAGTCAGCGATCACTATCTACTAAAAAAAGAGACGAAACGTCTTAACGAGCAAGTAATTAAAGCCAATAAAGAGTTAGCCGAGCTCAATCAATCTTTAGAAGAAAAAGTTAATGTACGTACTGAAGCATTACAAGCAAGTAAACAAAAATTACATAGCGCTTTAAATATACAAAAAGATTTACTGTGTGACGTACTCGACATGATGTCGGCTACCATTGAATACCGGACAGGATTTAGTCCCGGACATAGCAAGCGTATTGCTATTCAATGTAAGGTATTAGCGAAGTCCCTAAAGTTAGATGAAACGAATTGTCAACGCGTATATCTATGCGCGCTTTTACATGAAATAGGTACCGTTGGGTTAACCGACGAAATATTACAAGCTAATACATTAGGCGCTGATAATATTGATGATGCTCTTATTACACATCCTATTATTGGCGCTAAAATTGTAGGAAAAGTAAAGCGCTTTGCTTTGTTAACTGAAAACATATTGCATCAAAATGAAAACATTGATGGTACGGGTTTTCCAGATCACTTATCAGGTGAAGACATTCCTATTGGTGCTCGCATTATAAGAGTTGTGAAAGATTTCGATTATTTAATTGCTGGTAAAGCTAACGATAAAAAAATGTCTATTGCCAATGCTTATTCTTGGATGAAAGAGCGCTCAGGCGTTTGGTACGATCGTCAAGTTTTACAAAATTTTATTGATCTACTTGGTAAGCGTGTTTCAGATGATAATGAAATGGAGTTCAGTATAGGGTTAGAAGCCCTTAGACCCGGAAACAAATTACTTGAAGATTTAATATTACACAATGGTAATGTAATGCTCACAGCAGGACAAGAAGTTAACGAAACAATGATAAAAAAGTTAAGAGAATACGAAGATACTTACAATACTAAAGTCACATTATTTGTCGCTTAAGGATATGTACTATGCAAGGTTCAATATTTACAGCTTTTTCAGAAATGGTTATTGAAAAAATGGGAATGGAACAATGGAATGAGCTATTAGAAAAAACTGAGCCAGTCTCACAAGGCATGTACACCAGTGGTGAACAATATGAAGATAGTGAGCTGGTTAATATGGTTATTGCACTATCTGAAAAAACAGGTGTTGATGCAGAGAAACTGATCCAAGCTTTTGGCCAATACCTCTTTACTTCTCTTTATAATAACTGTCCAACAGATGTATCTAACATACCTAACCTTCGTGAGTTCTTATTGTCGATACACAGTGTTATTCATGTTGAGGTTAAACGATTACATCCACAAGCTTACTTACCTAATTTTGAATATGAAGATGGTGATGGCACCGATTTAATCATGTACTACTGTTCTAAACGTAAACTTTGCCACGCAAGTGTTGGCTTAATTTTCGGTGCAGCAAAACACTTTAATGAAGAAATTAGCATTGTTCACCCTGAATGTATGCATGCGGGTAAAGACCGATGTAAGCTTGTCGTTAAATTTAAGGGATAAATTTTGGCTGATAAAGACCCTTACAAAACAGCTTACGAGCGTGAACGCTTTGCCCGAAAACAGGCAGAAACACTACTTGATGAAAAATCACGTAGTTTATATGACAGTGTTGTCAAGTTACAAAGTACTGTTGATGCCCTTGAAGAAACGCAAGAGCAATTAGTGCAGTCTGAAAAAATGGCATCTATCGGTTTACTTGCCGCTGGGGTAGCTCACGAAATTAACAACCCTATCGGGTTCTCATTAAGTAACTTAACTACTTTATCAGAATACGTTGAATCATTTATAAA
This sequence comes from Shewanella sp. VB17, assembly GCF_013248905.1. Taxonomy (NCBI): domain Bacteria; kingdom Pseudomonadati; phylum Pseudomonadota; class Gammaproteobacteria; order Alteromonadales; family Shewanellaceae; genus Shewanella; species Shewanella sp. VB17. The sequence continues at coordinate 219,180 of NZ_JABRVS010000001.1, read as the reverse complement.
GCTCGATAAACTGGTTGTATCAAATTTACCTGCACTAGAAAGTCACCCATTAGCAAACCAATATCAAGCATTAAGAAAAGAAGAAGATATAAGTTTTATAGTCGATGATTTAAAAGAGCTGCTTGGAGATACAATAAATGGTTTAAATAGAGTTAGTTCGATCGTTATTAATTTGAAAAAAGTAACTCACTCTGGTGAACTTGAGATGGAGCTTCATGATGTAAACCATATTATTAAAGAGTCAATAAAAGTAGTGTGGAGCGAACTTAAGTACAACATGGAAGTTCAAAAACAATTAACAGATGTTCCTATGGTGTTATGCCATATGGGGGAAATTCATCAGGTACTGATGAATTTATTTTTGAATGCATCTCACGCATGTGAAGATAAAGGCATCCTATCTCTGAAAACATCTACTAGAAAAGAAAAGAATCAGCAATGGATTGTGATCGAAGTCAATGATAATGGTAAAGGCATGTCTAGAGAGGTGATAAAAAAGATATTTGACCCCTTTTTTACCACCAAGCCAATCGGTGTTGGTACGGGTTTAGGCCTTTCAGTATCATTTGGGATCATTGAAAAGCACGGAGGGAAAATTAAAGTAACCAGCGTAGAAGGTGAAGGCACAACCTTCATTATTCATTTACCTCTTCCTGAAAGTGATCAGTGATAAATCGTACTTCTATTTTAACTAGGAAACGTAAAATAACCGAAAGCAATGAACCAAGACATCTAAGATTACACTAGTCAACTTAAACCTGTTCATCAGCAGGCCAATCAAACATCAACCCAAATCGACCAAATACTTCGAACTAGTATTTCCAAAACTGAGGGTGAAACAGTACCGCGACGGTCAGTATTTCCAAGCGGCCTAGTAGCATGCCTATCGCTAATGCCCACTTAGCGACATCTGGAAGCGTTGAGAAATTTCCCGCAGGACCAATAATGTCACCTAGCCCTGGGCCGACGTTTGATACTGCTGTGATAGCCCCTGAAAAACTGGTCATAGGATCAAGCCCTGTTAACACGAGCACAATTGAAAGCAATACAATAACAAACACATATAGCAAGATAAAGGTGACTAGTGAGCGAACGATATCGTCGCTGATGACACGATGATTATAGCGCTCTTTAAATACCCCGCTAGGATGAAACTGTTGCTTTAGTTGCTCTCGCATGATGGCAACGGCTATTTGGAAGCGGAAAATCTTAATACCACCAGAAGTTGACCCCGAACAGCTGCCAGCAAACATGAGGAATAAGAAGGCGATGTTGGCTAATGCTCCCCATGCGGTGTAGTCAGTGAGTCCATAACCTGTGGTGGTGACAACTGACACCACATTGAAACTGGCTAATCGTAATGCATCTAAAGGGCTCATCTCGTGTCCGAGCCAGAGCCAAAACGCTAATCCAACAGAGACTGTGGAGATAAACAGGATAAAACCTTTTACTTGGTCATCATTCCATACCCATAGTGATCGTTGTTGGAGGCAGTTGACGAACATGAGTAATGGTAAGCCACCTGCCATCATAAAGATGACGCCAACCCAGTGGGCTTGATGTGAAAAAGCTGCCATTGAGCTGTCTGAAGTCGAATACCCCCCAGTCGAGAGTGTTGTCATAGCATGGTTTATCGCTTGAAACCAATTCATGCCAGATAGGTGATAAGCAACGCCGCATAATATAGTGAGTAAGATGTAGATGTAAAAAAGGTGCTTTGCCATATCTTGGGTTCTGGGAATGGCTTTATCGCTCCAGTCTGATGACTCTGTACGAAACAGCCTCATACCGCCGACATTGAGAAAGGGAAGTATTGCAACTGCCATAACAATAAACCCTATTCCCCCCATCCATTGCAATAGAGAGCGCCAGATCAAAATACTGTGATCCATGGTCTCTAGTCCTGATAGAACCGTTGATCCGGTTGTGGTGATCCCTGACATGGTTTCAAAAAAGGCATCGGTATAATTAATGCCGTGATACAAGGTAAAGGGCATAGCGGCAAAAAAACTGACGATAAGCCAGGTTAAACTGGTCAAGAGAAACATATCTCGGATATTGAGATTGATATTTTTACTACGCCCTCTATGTATACAAGCGCTGGCGCTGGTCCCTGTTATTAGTGACGAGATCATAAATGCCCCCACTGTTTCTTCACCATTAAAGAGGGCAAAGATGAGCGGGATAAACATAAATACTGTCAGTGTCGACAGAAAAATGCCTAAAATAAACAACAGAGGTCGAAGATTCAGCATAATGCCTCAATTCGTTGAAAAGCGACGCTAGTCATTAAAAGAAGAAAGCACTCGGTTGGAAGAGCTTTTCAACTTCACCAACAAACTTTTTGTTTACCAAGAAAAGAATAACATGATCGCCTTGTTCAATGATGGTGTTATCGTGAGCCATCAGTACTTCGTCATCCCTTACAATGGCACCAATTGTGGTACCTGGCGGCAACTTTATACTACTAATTTTTTTGCCTACCACTTTAGAGGTTTTAGCATCGCCATGGGCAATGGCTTCCATGGCCTCTGCTGCACCACGTCTTAGTGAATAAACATTACAGATATCACCTTGCCTGATATGGGTCAGTAGCGCTGAAATGGTTGCTTGTTGTGGTGAGATGGCAATATCGATATTGGCTTCCTGAACGATGTCGACATAGGCCTCACGCTGAATAAGCACCATTACTTTTTTTGCCCCCATGCGTTTAGCGAGTAATGCGGCCATAATATTGGCCTCATCATCGTTGGTGACGGCAATAAATACATCGGTTTGATCGATATGTTCTTCGAGCAGTAATTCTTGATCTGACGCGTCACCACAAAAAACAGTGGTATTTTCGAGCTTTTCCGATAGTTCTTCGGCTCGCTCCTGTTTGTGTTCGATAAGTTTGACTGAATGATTACGCTGTAGTTGTTTTGCCAGTCCTAAACCAATATTGCCACCGCCGGCTATCATAATATTACGGTAGGAATTATCCAGCTTTTGCATTTCACTCATCACTGCTCGTATATGACGACTGTCGGCAACAAAGAAAACTTCATCATCGGCTTCGATAATCGTGGTGCCTCTTGGTATGATCGAGCGCCCTTGCCTAAATATTGCTGCCACTCGGGTATCAATATTGGGCATATGTTCACGTAAAGCAGCCAGTGCATTGCCGACCAAGGGACCACCATAATAGGCGCGAACCGCGACTAAACTTAGGCGGCCTTCGGCAAACTCGAGTACTTGTAGGGCACCTGGATATTCCACTAGGCGACGAATATACGCGGTGACGAGTTGTTCTGGTGCAATGAGTTCATCGATAATAAAACCACCACGAGGGCCATTATTATTTTGCTTTGTTTCACTATTAATAAATAACTTATCGCGGTATGCCAAGTATTGCTCGGAGCGGATCCTGGCTATTTTTGTGGGCGTTCCAAATAAAGAGTAAGCAATTTGACAGGCCGCCATATTACACTCATCGCTATTGGTTACTGCGATTAGCATGTCGGCATCTTCTGCACCCGCTTCTTTTAGGGTGCTGGGGTGAGCGCCATTACCGACGACAACACGCAGGTCATATTTGTCTTGTAATGAACGTAATCTGCGCCTGTCATTATCGACAATGGTGATGTCGTTATTTTCGCCGACTAGGTTCTCAGCTAAGGTACCGCCCACCTGACCTGCACCTAAAATGATAATCTTCATGGCTGTGGTTTATCCCTTCACTAGGCGTGCGTAATAGAATCCATCCATATTGTCCATTCCTGGGGTGATCTGCCAACCGACAGTCATAGAGCTTGGCTGTTCTGGGATGGCTACCAGTGTGGCATCTTGTGTTCTTTCAAGAAATGCAGTGACTTGCTGTGCGTTTTCTTGAGGCAGAATAGAGCAGGTTGCATATAAAAGCGTACCGCCAGGTTTTAGCCACTGCCAGCAATGATCTAGAATCTTACTTTGCAATTGCACTAACTCTTCAATATCGCTTTGTTTTCTTAGCCATTTTATATCAGGATGGCGGCGTATTACACCGGTAGCAGAACAGGGAGCATCAAGTAGAATTCGGTCAAATTTCTCACCTTGCCACCAGGAGTCGATATCGGCGGCATCACCATGAACTAGCTTAGCATCGAGTGATAAACGGTCTAAATTCTGTTGTACTCGTTCGAGGCGGTTAGCATCAAAGTCGACCGCGACTAATTCGATATTGGTATGTTCTAATAAATGGCAGGTTTTTCCACCTGGCGCGGCACAAGCGTCGAGGACTAATTCGCCATCGACCGGAGCCAATAAGGTTGCTGCCCATTGAGCTGCACCATCTTGTACAGAGGCTGCACCGAGTTCGAATCCTGGGAGTTGTAGCACATCTTTAGGGCTGTCGAGTAAGATAGCATCACTACCTTCACCAGCGGATGCTGCAATATCAGCTTGGGATAATAGGGCTAGATATTCGTCTCGAGTTTGAGAACGTTTGTTATTGCGTAACCACATTGGTGGGCGCTGATGGCTGTTATCTATTACGGTTTGCCAGTTGTCTGGGTAAGCTTGTTGAAGGCGTTTAATCATCCAGGCTGGAGTGTTATAGGTTAACGTGTCATTGTCCGTGGGTAACGGTTTCTCTTGGCGTTGAATATTGCGCAATACCCCGTTGATCACTTTGACTAGTCCATCAAATTTCAATTGGCGACACGCTTCGGCAGTTTCTGAAATTGCGGCATGGCTTGGTATACGAGTGAAATAGAGTTGGTAGCAACCCACTAGCAGTAGTTGATGTAAAATTCTTTGCTTACCTTTAAGAGGTTTTGCCATACAATCACTGACAAGTTTGTCGAGTTGTGGCAGTTGGCGCATCACGCCATAACTTAGTTCTGCCAGCAAGGCTTTATCTTTACTATTTTCACACTGTTTTTGTTGTTCAGGTAGGGCGACAGAGAGTGAGTTGCCTTTTTCTAACACTTGAAAAACGACTTTTGCCGCTAGCGCACGCAAATTCATATTACTCTGCCTTGTCTATATTGTTTAAAAGTGTGCCGGGCGTGAACCATTCACCACGAGAGTTTAGGATATCACACACATTGAGTGATTTTTTTCCAGGCAATTGCATATTAAGCAAAGTGAGTACGCCTGTGCCAGTCGCGATCTCTATTCCTTCTTTACCTGCTGAAATAATAGTGCCAGGCATTGCTTTTGATTCAGACTGACTGACGTTGGCCTCTCTGACCTTGATGCTAGCATTTTGATGGGTAAAATGGCTTATAGGCCAAGGGTTGAAGGCTCTTATTTCACGCCAAAGTTGTTGAGCTGATTTGTTCCAATCCAGTTCAGCTTCTTCTCTACTTAGCTTGTCTGCATAGTTTGCCAGAGATTCATCTTGTTTTTCAGCAATGATGTCACCTTTAGCGAGACTCGCTAGTACCTCTATTAAGGCATCGGGACCTTGGTTGGCGAGTTTTTCATACAAACTGGCAGAAGTATCATTATCTTGAATTGGCAACTGAGTTTTTAAGAGCATATCTCCGGTATCGAGCCCAATATCCATCTGCATGATGGTGACACCGGTTTCTGTGTCACCAGCCCAAAGTGCACGCTGGATAGGCGCTGCACCTCGCCAGCGTGGCAAAATGGAGCCGTGGACGTTAATACAGCCTAATTTGGGGGTATCTAACACTATTTTAGGCAGAATAAGACCATAAGCCACAACAACGATAATGTCCGCATTGAGACTGGCCAATTCAGCTTGTGCTTGCTCATCCTTTAAAGATGTTGGTTGAAAGACGGGGATATTATGGTCAAGTGCGAGATGCTTAACAGGGCTGGCTTGTAATTTTTTCCCGCGTCCGGCAGGTTTGTCTGGTTGAGAATAGACGCCGATGACATTATGTTCAGAGTTTATCAGTGCCTGCAGGTGACGAGCCGCAAAATCTGGGGTGCCAGCAAAAATAATGTTTAATGATTCCAAGGTAGCGCTATCCTTTTTTTGCTAGGCGGTCGGCTTTTTCAAGTTTTTGTTTGATTCTTTGTCGCTTTAGCGGCGATAAGTAATCGACAAACAATTTACCTTTAAGGTGGTCTAATTCGTGCTGTAAGCAAATAGCGAATAAATCATCTGCTTCTAAAGTAAATTCATTCCCTTCGCGATCCAGTGCTTTTATTGTGACATGCTCTGCACGGTCGATGTCGGCATAGGTATCTGGTACTGAAAGGCAGCCTTCTTCATTTTTGAAATGACCACTGCTAGAGGTTATTTCTAAGTTAATGAAAACTTTGGGTCTTTCTACATCATCCTGAAGGTCCATCACAATCAGTTGGTGGTGAAAGTTGACTTGAGTTGCCGCAAGTCCAATGCCTTTTTCCTCATACATTGTGTCGAACATATTATCTATTTGTATTTGTAGATCTGCGTCAAATTTCATGACGGGTTTAGCTATTGTGCGTAATCTTTCATCGGGGAAACGTAAAACTTTTAATAAACTCATACATAAGCTCTTAACAAATATGCCAAATCATCATCAGTTAGTTATACTGACTTTAGTTAATGATTCAATTTTAATCCTTAGTGGCATTCAATAACAGCAAAAGCTCTCTATATATGCAAACTAGTTCAACGTTATTAGTATTTCACTGGAAAACGGAATTAGAAATCAACGTGCTATCAGCATGGAAAAAACCATGAAACGACTCATTTTATTAGTTTTAATGACATTTAGTAACATTATATCTGCAGATGAATTGATATTGAAACAAGGGCACCCTGATTCTTATGTTGTTGTTAAGGGGGATACGCTTTGGGATATATCAGAACGTTTTCTTAATGATCCTTGGCATTGGCCAACATTGTGGGGGGTTAATCCTCAAATAGCCAACCCACATCTTATTTATCCAGATGATACGCTAACCTTGGTTTTTATTGATGGTGAGCCAAGATTGGTGGTCAAGCCTCTAATACGTCAAAGCCCAGCTGGAAGAGTTCAAGCTAAAAGTGACGCGATACCCGCTATCGATCTTGCGCTAATAGCGCCTTATTTAACTCAAAACCGTGTCGTTGGCGGTAGCTGGTTTGCTGAGCAGCCCATGGTACTCGGTGGCGAAAGCGAATCTAAGCATCATATTGTGGGGGATATTATTTATATTCATAGCGAACTTGTTTTGGGCGATAAGTTTGGTGTGTACTCCGAAGGGCGTCAATTTAGCACTCCAGCAGGTGAGTCCCTTGGTCAAGAGGTTGTGTTAACTGCTAGCGGACGCGTTATTGAATCTGGTGCTATTTCTAAAATTAAATTACTGAGTAATTTCCGTGAAACTAAAGCTGGATATCGTATTTTACCTATTGAAGATGATTCTCTTATCTCTGCTTATTTTGTGCCTCAGGCTGCAACATTGCAAGAATCAGCCTCTATATTAGCGTCTGAAAAACACCTGCGAGAGATGGGAAAACTCGATGTTGTGTATCTTGATAAAGGCGTTAATGATGGTGTAGAACCTGGTCATGTATTCTCTATTTATCGAGATGGTATAGGGATTGTGATCGACAGTGATGGCGAGCCTGTTTTACCGAGTAATCGCAGCAGTTATCAGGAGTTATTAAGTGGAGCTTCTGCCGATAACATGATCAAAATGCCAGATATTTATCGTGGCAGATTAATGGTGTTTAAAGTATTTGAAAGAACCAGCCTTGGACTTATCATGGCGAATAACCAGACGGTTCGGGTTGATGATAAATTGATCCAGCCAGTTTCTTTGAATTTACTAAGAAGTTTTGTTAATTAAAATTAACACTTTAACTTTCAAAATCTTAACTTGTTAAAGAGGTAATGTATAACAGATAAATTGGTCGACTGGTTAGTTGTTAATGCAGTATCTGGGCTTGGCCCTGCTCGGATCCAACAGCTACTGAACTACATGGACGTAGAAGAACTTAGGCAGATGGTTGAGCATGAGAAGCATGCCTTACCTTTGCCAGAGAGTCTACTTGAGACCGATCTTGCTCCCGATTTTTCTCTGGTTGAATTGGCTTTAGAGTGGCAGCAGGCAGCAGATAATCACTCGATTATTTGTTTCGATGATCCTAATTATCCCAGTCTCTTAAAGCAGATATCTGCCCCACCTCTCATTTTATTTGTTAAAGGCCAATTGGATGCGCTTTACCCACCCTGTATTGCTATTGTTGGTAGTCGAGCTGCATCGAGAGCGGGTTTGCAGCTGGCTTATCAGTTTGGTAAAGAGCTGAGTGAATTAGCCTTTACTGTTTGCAGTGGTATGGCTGCAGGGATTGATGGCTCTGCACATCAAGGTTGTATTGATAGTGAAGGTCGAACCTTGGCTGTTTTAGGTACCGGGATCGATATTGTTTACCCGAAACGTCATCGCCAAATATATGAAAGTATTCAAACAAATGGAGCTGTTATTAGTGGGTTTTGGCCAGGCACTAAGCCTTTTCCAGGTAATTTCCCGAAACGTAATCGCATTATTAGCGGTTTATCTTTAGGTACCTTAGTTGTCGAGGCTTGCAGGAAGAGTGGTTCGTTAATCACAGCAAGGCTAGCTTTAGAACAGGGAAGGGAGGTTTTTGCTATTCCTGGCAGCATATTGGCTGAAAATAGCCAAGGGTGCCATGATTTAATTAAAAATGGGGCAAAACTTGTAGAGAATGTGGCCGATATAATAGAAGAAGTATCAGCTTTATGTGATTTTCACCTTGAAGAATTGAGAAGTCGTCACCATATAGGGGGTGAGAACACTTCTGATTTGCCATTTGCCTCACTGTTAGCTAGTGTTGGGTATGAAGCCACACCAATTGATGTCGTGGTTGAGCATAGTGGAAAAGCCATAGAGTTAGTATTAGAGCAAATGCTTGAACTTGAGCTACAAGGTTGGGTCGCTGTAGTGCCCGGTGGTTATGTAAAAATAAAGAGGAGCTAGCCATGTTTGATATCCTCATGTATCTGTTTGAAAACTATGTTCACAGTGAAGTTGAATTTCTCGTGGATGAAGATGAGTTAACGCAAGAGCTGACTCGTGCTGGCTTCCACCAGTCCGAAATTATTAAGGCTCTATCTTGGCTCGAAAATTTAGCCGAATTACAGGAGGGAGACAAGCCTTACTTATGCAACCATGCTCAACATTCCTTTAGAATATACACGAAGGATGAGATGAATAAACTCGATGTCGAGAGTCGTGGCTTTCTTTTGTTCCTAGAGCAAATTGAAGTTTTGAGTGTAGTCACTCGTGAGATGGTTATTGATCGTGTAATGGAGCTGGATGAAAGTGCGCTTATTCTCGAAGATCTAAAATGGGTTGTGCTTATGGTATTGTTTAACGTGCCGGGTAACGAATCAGCCTATGAACAGATGGAAGATCTCATTTTCGAGCAGCCTGATGGCAGACTTCATTCGTAGTGAGTGACATATTATAGTGGTAAAGAGAGGAGGCTTAAGCCTCCTTTTTTGTGCCTGGAACACTTATGCCCATTTGCCATGGGTGGTAACAAATGTACTTTGTGTCTGGAACACTTATGCCCATTTGCCATGGATGGAAACAAATGTGCTTTGTGTCTGTTTTATGCAAACAGAATAAGTCGGTAAGGATAAGGGTTCAAGGAGCTCTGAGGTGTACTTAATCATTAGTGCGAAGAGAGTATTTCCCTGTATGGTCATAACTTGGTAAAATATAGCCATAGAAGGTAAATGAGATTAGCATGTCTAAGGTCGATCAACAGCTATTTAGCTCTCATGAGCACGCACTTGAGAAGGAGTATGAACTTTGTCCCAAGTGTGGCAGTGAATTGTCAGTAAAAAATAGTAAACATGGTGGTTTCATTGGCTGCAATAACTATCCTAATTGCGATTATACCAGACCATTGGTTCAGCATGAGTCAATAGAGACTCAAGTTATTGAGGGCTCATCTTGCCCTGAGTGTGGTAATGAACTTGCGGTTAAATCTGGCCGGTTTGGTATCTTCATCGGTTGCACTCATTATCCGGAATGCAAACATATTGAAAAACATGATCAAGAGGAAGCTGGTAGCGAAATCCCTTGTCCTATTTGTAAGCAAGGCCATGTTGAGCATAGAACTAGCCGCTTCGGGAAAACTTTCTATGCGTGTAGTGGCTACCCTAAGTGTAAATTTCTGGTCAACTATCCACCTGTCAATGAAGCGTGTCCTGATTGTTGCTTTGGTATTTTAGTTGAACGAAAAGGTGCTGCAGGTTCGCGCGTTGAGTGCCCGCAAAAACAGTGCAAGTATAAACGAGCCATATAGTTGACTGATTTTACCCAGTATCATCAAGCTCTTTAAAGTAGCCATTAATGGCAGGTTATTGGATTTTTCTATGTTAGAACAAGCCCCAAGTGCAGCGAAGCAAATTATATATAAAGGTGGGGTAATAGCTTATCCTACTGAAGCCGTTTATGGATTAGGTTGTGATCCTGATAATGATTCAGCGATTACTCGCTTATTAGCTTTAAAGAAGCGACCTTGGGAAAAAGGACTGATACTCGTCGCCAGCGATTATGAGCAGTTGCGTCCTTATATTGATGAATCTAAATTAAGTGCAGAGCAACTGGAGTACGTGCTTAGTAAGTGGCCTGGACCGTTTACCTTTATCATGCCAAGTAAACCAGGGATATCAAATTTACTTTGTGGTCATTTCAGCTCGCTTGCTGTCAGAGTCTCTTCTCATCCTACGATTCAAACTATATGCCAACTAATTGGCAAACCATTAGTTTCTACTAGTGCCAATCATTCAGGTGAAGAGCCTGCTATGAGTAGTGATGAAGTCATCGTTAAATTTTCAGGTGAAATAGATGCCTTGATCGCAGGCTCGCTTGGGGGGAATAGTAAGCCTTCAACAATCATTGATGCCATCAGTGGTAATATATTGCGTTAGTTAATACACAAGGAAATATTATGTCTGTACCTAACACAAGTGCAGTAAAAGCATTTTTACTCGATCTCCAGCAGCGAATTTGTATGGGATTAGAGGAATTAGATGGTGAAGCACAGTTTAAAGCTGATTCTTGGGAGAGAGAAGAGGGAGGCGGGGGGACTAGCCGTGTATTAACGCAAGGCAAGGTATTTGAACAAGCTGGTGTCAACTTTTCTCATGTGACAGGCGCATCTATGCCTGCGTCTGCGACCGCTCATAGACCCGAGCTTGCTGGGCGTAGTTTTGAGGCCATGGGGGTTTCTTTAGTTATACACCCTAATAATCCTTATATCCCTACTACACATGCCAATGTTCGGTTCTTTATTGCCTCGAAAGAGGGCGCAGATCCAGTTTGGTGGTTTGGTGGTGGATTTGATTTGACACCTTATTATCCATTTGAAGAAGATGTGATTGAATGGCATCAACACGCCTATGATATTTGTCTTCCTTTTGGTAAAGAGGTTTATCCTAAATATAAGAAATGGTGTGATGATTATTTTTATCTGCCTCATAGAGATGAAAATCGTGGTGTCGGTGGCCTTTTTTTTGATGATTTAAATGCTACTGGATTTGACACTAGTTTTGCATTTATGCAGGCTGTGGGTAATGGTTTCTTAACGTCTTATGCTCCAATTGTGGACCGTCGTAAAGAGATTGAATACGCTGAGAAGCAGCGGGACTTCCAACTTTATCGACGTGGTCGGTATGTTGAGTTTAATTTGGTTTATGACCGAGGTACATTGTTCGGTTTACAGACGGGGGGGCGAACTGAGTCAATTTTAATGTCGCTTCCACCACTTGTTCGCTGGGAATATGCATATAGTCCAGAGGACAATTCTCCTGAAGCCTTGCTTTATACCGATTTTCTTAAACCAAAAGATTGGTTGTTATTAGATAAATAAAGAGAGCTGGTGGGTCCAAATACCTACAGAATCTCTTTGGAAATGTATTTTTTACTAAGATGGTTTAATGGTCATGCATTCATCGATTGTAGATCAGAGCTATCTAATCTATTTAATATAGGTTAATTGGTTATTAATAATGATAGTTAGCGGGCAGATAATTGCACATTGATATTCAATCGAATAACTTGTTAGAGAATGAATTTGAGTTACATTAGTTTTTTCTGAAGTAGAGAGTGACAAGCATGACCGAACGATATGCAGTATTTGGTAACCCAATAGCGCACAGTAAATCCCCTAAGATTCATTCTATGTTTGCGACACAGACAGCCCAATCATTAAGCTACGAAGCGATTCTAGCGCCTAGGGATGAATTTGAGTTAAGTTTCAGAAAGTTTACTGCTAATAACGGCCTCGGGGCTAATGTTACCGTGCCATTTAAAGAATATGCTTTTGCTTTGTGCGATGAACTGAGTGAGCAAGCTGAACTCGCTGGTGCAGTGAATACCTTATCGGTTTTATCTAATGGCAAAATTCGAGGTGATAATACCGATGGTCTTGGGTTAGTAGCAGATTTAAAAAGGAGTATAGGCAGTCTTGCTGGACTTAATGTCTTATTAGTCGGCGCGGGGGGGGCTGCCCGAGGTTGTGTTTTACCATTATTGCAATCAGATATTGCAGAACTCACCATAGTGAATCGTACTCATACAAAGGCTGAAACATTAGCGGATATATTTAATGATTATGGCCATGTGAAGACTTTACCGATAAATCATACTGGACAAAGTTACGATTTGATTATTAACTCCACATCTTCAAGCTTAACAGGCGAAGTTCCAAACATAAGCCCTGAGACGATTGCAGCGCACACCGTCTGTTACGATATGATGTACGGCAGTGTTGCTACAGCATTTAATGTATGGGCCGTGAAGCAGAATGCTAATCGGGTTATTGATGGTTTAGGTATGTTGGTTGGTCAGGCGGCTGAAAGCTTTTTAATTTGGCGTAAAGTCATGCCTGAAGTCGAGCCTGTTTTGATTCAACTAAGATCAGAACTTTAATCGAGAGTGAGATGAACCAAAGTATTTTATTTCCAGATTTACAAAATTGGGATCGACAAAACCAAGTGGTCATTTTCCCTGTTCAAGTGCAGGGGGTGAATGTTGAATGCCAGATAAGCTTAGCTAAACTTGTTTTGTTATCAGCAATCAGTATGGAAGCTAATCAGCAAGATATGGAAACACAGATCTTAGCGTTATTTGATGAGTATCGATTTGATATAGAAGAAGAGGTTGAAAAACTCATCGAACAAGAGTTATTCGATGAGTATGGAAAAGTGCTACTACTATAGCATCTGGCGTATTTTATTCACCTTCTTGTAAATATGTATTTTTTAATCTGACATAGTTTTCTGCAGATTCAGGTAAAAATGCTAACTCGGTTTTTGTTAAGGGGCGGATTTGCTTAGCTGGGCTGCCGACATATAGAAAACCAGTTTCTAGTACCTTACCTGGCGGTACGAGTGAGCCAGCACCTAGAATGATATTATCCTCAATAATCGCACCATCTAATATGATAGCGCCCATTCCAATGAGAATACGGTTACCTAGGGTACACCCGTGTAGCATGGCCTTGTGACCAATAGTGACCTCGTCACCAATAAGTAAAGGATTGCCATCAGGTTTAGCGTTGGACTTGCGACTGACATGCAGTACTGTGCCATCTTGAATATTTGTGCGTTTACCTATTTTGATATAATTGACATCACCTCGTGCTGCGACTAAAGGCCAAACACTTGAATCATCATCAAGTGTGATGTCACCAATCAGTATGCAAGCTTCGTCGATATAAACACCGCTTTTAAGTGTGGGAATGATTCCTTTAAATGAACGTAATGACGTTGTTTTTTTCGTAATAGTCATTATAAACTCCTTAACATTGCTTTTTGGGCATTATAAAGCTTAAAAAGTGACTCGTCAGGATGTTTTATCATCAAACAGTATGGTAAGAGGTTTTTAAGTGAAAAAAGCGCTTGTACTCTGCGGTGATATCCCTATAATGCGCAACCACTGACACGGCACAGCAGGCCAACGAGGTAGCGTAAACGCTAAGGAGTAAGGGACTTGCAGCAGTGCTAGAGATTGAGATTTCAATAGAAAGCTTAGTCAGGTGAAAAGCGGTTTAAGTGGTTCATTGATGTAGCCTAACACGAAAGTGTACAAGAAAGCGTCAGTTGAAAATCTTCTTAAAATAAGCGCTTGACGCCAACAATGGAGAGTGTAGAATACGCCTCCTCAAGCCAACGACCTAGCGTCTAACGGCAGTACCTGAAAGATTGGTACTAACGCTCTTTAACAATTTGAGACAAGAAATCTGTGTGGACACTCACAGTGTATTGAGTTATTCGAAACTGCCTCTTTTTTCTAGTAAAAAGTGAGGCAGTCAAAAAATTTCTCAATGAATGAGTGTTCATAGATTCGAACCTAGTTTGAATCAATATGTACAATCGTTGTTAACACTCTTATGAGTGTTGTCAATGAAATCAGAATTCATTGAGCCGCTGAGTCCTTAACGGGGTTTAGCAAAAAACTTTAATTGAAGAGTTTGATCATGGCTCAGATTGAACGCTGGCGGCAGGCCTAACACATGCAAGTCGAGCGGAAACGAAGATAGCTTGCTATCAGGCGTCGAGCGGCGGACGGGTGAGTAATGCCTAGATATCTGCCTAGTCGTGGGGGATAACAGTTGGAAACGACTGCTAATACCGCATACGCCCTACGGGGGAAAGGAGGGGACCTTCGGGCCTTCCGCGATTAGATGAGTCTAGGTGGGATTAGCTAGTAGGTGAGGTAATGGCTCACCTAGGCGACGATCCCTAGCTGGTCTGAGAGGATGATCAGCCACACTGGGACTGAGACACGGCCCAGACTCCTACGGGAGGCAGCAGTGGGGAATATTGCACAATGGGCGAAAGCCTGATGCAGCCATGCCGCGTGTGTGAAGAAGGCCTTCGGGTTGTAAAGCACTTTCAGCGAGGAGGAAAGGTTGGTCGTTAATAGCGGCTAGCTGTGACGTTACTCGCAGAAGAAGCACCGGCTAACTTCGTGCCAGCAGCCGCGGTAATACGAGGGGTGCAAGCGTTAATCGGAATTACTGGGCGTAAAGCGTACGCAGGCGGTTTTTTAAGCCAGATGTGAAAGCCCCGGGCTCAACCTGGGAATTGCATTTGGAACTGGGGGAACTAGAGTCTTGTAGAGGGGGGTAGAATTTCAGGTGTAGCGGTGAAATGCGTAGAGATCTGAAGGAATACCGGTGGCGAAGGCGGCCCCCTGGACAAAGACTGACGCTCATGTACGAAAGCGTGGGGAGCAAACAGGATTAGATACCCTGGTAGTCCACGCCGTAAACGATGTCTACTCGGAATTTGGTAACTTAGTTACTGGGTTCCCAAGCTAACGCATTAAGTAGACCGCCTGGGGAGTACGGCCGCAAGGTTAAAACTCAAATGAATTGACGGGGGCCCGCACAAGCGGTGGAGCATGTGGTTTAATTCGATGCAACGCGAAGAACCTTACCTACTCTTGACATCCTCAGAACTTACCAGAGATGGTTTGGTGCCTTCGGGAACTGAGAGACAGGTGCTGCATGGCTGTCGTCAGCTCGTGTTGTGAAATGTTGGGTTAAGTCCCGCAACGAGCGCAACCCTTATCCTTATTTGCCAGCGAGTTATGTCGGGAACTTTAGGGAGACTGCCGGTGATAAACCGGAGGAAGGTGGGGACGACGTCAAGTCATCATGGCCCTTACGAGTAGGGCTACACACGTGCTACAATGGTCGGTACAGAGGGTTGCAAAGCCGCGAGGTGGAGCTAATCTCACAAAGCCGGTCGTAGTCCGGATTGGAGTCTGCAACTCGACTCCATGAAGTCGGAATCGCTAGTAATCGTGGATCAGAATGCCACGGTGAATACGTTCCCGGGCCTTGTACACACCGCCCGTCACACCATGGGAGTGGGCTGCACCAGAAGTAGATAGCTTAACCTTTCGGGGAGGGCGTTTACCACGGTGTGGTTCATGACTGGGGTGAAGTCGTAACAAGGTAGCCCTAGGGGAACCTGGGGCTGGATCACCTCCTTACCTATACGACTAACTCAATATTTGCTGAGTGTTCACACAGATAACTTGTTCTTGTTAGAGCGAGTGGCACGCCTTTACGGTGATGCTTGTTCTTTAAAAATTTGGAAAGCTGATAGTGTTAATGTGAAAGGGACAGTGAATGGCTTATGTTATAGGTTGTTTGTTGTTAATAGCATTAATGCGAAAATAAATAATTGAGTTCTCAAACACTTAAATCAAGTGCGGAATAATTTACCTTAGGGTGATGAGTTCAAGAGTATTCTTTTGGCGAAAGTAAACACCATTAGTTGCGATACATCTCGTTCAAACTACCCGTTTGAACAATAGATAATATTAGCGCAGCGAGTTTTGTCTTAGGCAAGGCGCGAAAGTGAGCGAGAAAGGCATGTAGCAGCGCTACATAACTGACAAGCGAACTTGAGTAACGCCGCATAAGGGCAAAGTAGCAAGCGAAAGAAAACCTATGTGGGTTGTATGGTTAAGTGACTAAGCGTATACGGTGGATGCCTTGGCAGTCAGAGGCGATGAAGGACGTAGTAACTTGCGAAAAGCGTTGGCGAGCTAGTAACAAGCATTTGAGCTAACGATATCCGAATGGGGAAACCCACATGCATAAGCATGTATCACGACATGAATACATAGTGTCGTGAGGCGAACCCGGGGAACTGAAACATCTAAGTACCCGGAGGAAAAGAAATCAACCGAGATTCCCCTAGTAGCGGCGAGCGAACGGGGATTAGCCCTTAAGTCTATGGGGTGTTAGTGGAATGTGTTGGAAAGCACAGCGGCACAGGGTGATAGCCCCGTACATGAAAACTAACCATAGATGAAAACGAGTAGGACGGGACACGTGACATCTTGTCTGAACATGGGGGGACCATCCTCCAAGGCTAAATACTCCTGACTGACCGATAGTGAACCAGTACCGTGAGGGAAAGGCGAAAAGAACCCCTGTGAGGGGAGTGAAATAGAACCTGAAACCGTATACGTACAAGCAGTGGGAGCGGTTCTTGAGACCGTGACTGCGTACCTTTTGTATAATGGGTCAGCGACTTACATTTTGTAGCGAGGTTAAGCGAATAGCGGAGCCGTAGGGAAACCGAGTGTTAACTGCGCGTTTAGTTGCAAGGTGTAGACCCGAAACCCGGTGATCTATCCATGGGCAGGTTGAAGATTGAGTAACATCAATTGGAGGACCGAACCGACTTATGTTGAAAAATGAGCGGATGACTTGTGGATGGGGGTGAAAGGCCAATCAAACCGGGAGATATCTGGTTCTCCTCGAAAGCTATTTAGGTAGCGCCTCGAGCGAATACCATTGGGGGGTAGAGCACTGTTAAGGCTAGGGGGTCATCCCGACTTACCAACCCTTTGCAAACTCCGAATACCAATGAGTACTACTCGGGAGACACACGGCGGGTGCTAACGTCCGTCGTGAAAAGGGAAACAACCCAGACCGTCAGCTAAGGTCCCAAAGTTATTGCTAAGTGGGAAACGATGTGGGAAGGCTTAGACAGCTAGGATGTTGGCTTAGAAGCAGCCATCATTTAAAGAAAGCGTAATAGCTCACTAGTCGAGTCGGCCTGCGCGGAAGATTTAACGGGGCTAAGCAATACACCGAAGCTACGGGTGTGCATCTTTGATGTACGCGGTAGAGGAGCGTTCTGTAAGCCGTAGAAGGTGAAGGGGTAACCCACGCTGGAGGTATCAGAAGTGCGAATGCTGACATGAGTAACGATAAAGGGAGTGAAAAACTCCCTCGCCGAAAGACCAAGGGTTCCTGTCCAATGTTAATCAGGGCAGGGTGAGTCGACCCCTAAGGCGAGGCCGAAAGGCGTAGTCGATGGGAAACGGGTTAATATTCCCGTACTTCTGCTAACTGCGATGGAGAGACGGAGAAGGCTAGGCTAGCGCGGCGTTGGTTGTCCGCGTTTAAGGTAGTAGGCAGTATTCTTAGGCAAATCCGGGAATACGCATTAAATTGCGATGCTGAGAGCTGATGACGAGTCACTAAGGTGATGAAGTAGTTGATGCCATGCTTCCAGGAAAATCTTCTAAGCTTCAGGTTAGTAGGAATCGTACCCCAAACCGACACAGGTGGTTGGGTAGAGAATACCAAGGCGCTTGAGAGAACTCGGCTGAAGGAACTAGGCAAAATGGTACCGTAACTTCGGGAGAAGGTACGCTCCTGTTGGTGATAAGACTTGCTCTTTAAGCTGACGGGAGTCGCAGATACCAGGTGGCTGCAACTGTTTATCAAAAACACAGTACTGTGCAAACTCGCAAGAGGAAGTATACGGTATGACGCCTGCCCGGTGCCGGAAGGTTAATTGATTGGGTTATCTTCGGAGAAGCTCATGATCGAAGCCCCGGTAAACGGCGGCCGTAACTATAACGGTCCTAAGGTAGCGAAATTCCTTGTCGGGTAAGTTCCGACCTGCACGAATGGCGTAATGATGGCCACGCTGTCTCCAGCCGAGACTCAGTGAAGTTGAAATTGCGGTGAAGATGCCGTATACCCGCGGCTAGACGGAAAGACCCCGTGCACCTTTACTATAGCTTGGCACTGAACATTGAACCTACATGTGTAGGATAGGTGGGAGACTTTGAAGTTGGGACGCTAGTTCTGATGGAGTCAACCTTGAAATACCACCCTTGTAGTTTTGATGTTCTAACTCTGGCCCCTGAATCGGGGTTGAGGACAGTGTCTGGTGGGTAGTTTGACTGGGGCGGTCTCCTCCCAAAGAGTAACGGAGGAGCACGAAGGTTGGCTAAGTACGGTCGGACATCGTACGGTTAGTGCAATGGCATAAGCCAGCTTAACTGCGAGACATACACGTCGAGCAGGTACGAAAGTAGGTCATAGTGATCCGGTGGTTCTGAATGGAAGGGCCATCGCTCAACGGATAAAAGGTACGCCGGGGATAACAGGCTGATACCGCCCAAGAGTTCATATCGACGGCGGTGTTTGGCACCTCGATGTCGGCTCATCACATCCTGGGGCTGAAGTCGGTCCCAAGGGTATGGCTGTTCGCCATTTAAAGTGGTACGCGAGCTGGGTTCAGAACGTCGTGAGACAGTTCGGTCCCTATCTGCCGTGGGCGTTGGATGATTGAAGGAAGCTGCTCCTAGTACGAGAGGACCGGAGTGGACGAACCGCTGGTGTTCGGGTTGTTATGCCAATAGCATTGCCCGGTAGCTACGTTCGGAATCGATAACCGCTGAAAGCATCTAAGCGGGAAGCGAGTCCTAAGATGAGTCATCCCTAGGGATTTAATCCCTTTAAAGAGCCGTTCGAGACTAGGACGTTGATAGGCAGGGTGTGTAAGCGTTGTGAGGCGTTGAGCTAACCTGTACTAATGACTCGTAAGGCTTAACCATACAACCCAGATGGGTTTTACTTCTAAGAAGTTTGTGGTTAATGAGTGATTACAGAGCGAAAAAGAATACCAATTTGATTTAAGTTACACTCAATTATATTTATTTAACAGCTTTTCGAATTTAGTTATTTGGTTAATTACGCAGGAAATTGTTTGGCTGACAAAGCCGTAACGAGCGAAGCGCGGCGTGTACTTTAGTACACAAGCACTGGAGCGAGGAAACAATGCCGTGAGACGAATAATTAACCAGTAAGAATTTGTCTGGAAACCATAGCATTGTGGCCCCACCTGATCCCATCCCGAACTCAGAAGTGAAACGCAATCGCGCCGATGGTAGTGTGGGGTCTCCCCATGTGAGAGTAGGTCATTTCCAGGCGCCTAATTCGTTTTCACTTTGACTTTTTATTAGAGAAAGTAGTGAAAACACGTCTCCTAACTTTGACAAGTTAGTGACGAAAAAGAATTTAGACTTTATGTCTAAAGGAGTGGTAGTTCAGTTGGTTAGAATACCGGCCTGTCACGCCGGGGGTCGCGGGTTCGAGTCCCGTCCACTCCGCCAACACAAAGACGAAAGCCTCATCGAAAGATGAGGCTTTTTTCGTTGAGATAAAAATATAATCCGAGCATAGAACATCTATGATCTTCGTTGCATAGTGGGGTAAGTAAGAATGGATTGTCGTCTTGGGTGTGGAGCGTGTTGTATTGCGCCATCGATAACGAGTTCTATTCCTGGCATGCCTAATGGTAAATTAGCTGGTGAGCGTTGCGTACAGTTATCTGTTGATAATTTATGTAAGATATTTGGAATGGAGGAACGCCCTGACGTGTGCCGTTCTTTTACTGCAACATTTGATGTTTGTGGAAAAACGAATACGGAAGCTCTTTTTCTGATTACTACGCTAGAACAGGAAACAGGTTAGCATACTCACAACTTTAATTCTGCTTCTGTAGGTGAACTATTCTTACTTGCTAATTTGTAAGGTAATAACTCTGAAGTTTTAACTAACTTTATACCAGCCTTTTGTAATCTATGCAGGTTGAGTTTTAAGTATTGGATGGTTTCTGGGTATGGATGAGCAATGGCGACTATCTGACCTTGATTGTGCGCTAACATCATTAATTTTGAAAACTGGCTTTCTAAAGCGGCTGTCGATACATCATTATCCAAAAAAAGTTCGCGTTTAAGTTGAGGTACTCCTAATTGATTAGCAGTGCTGCCGGCTTTGGTAAAGTGTGTCGTCATACTATCGACAAAGTAGAGATCATTTTGTTTAAGGCTTTCCATAACCCAAATCATTGGTTCTTTTAATTGAGTCAATAAACTTCCCATGTGATTGTTGGCTCCCTTTGCAAAGGGGATGCTAAGAAAAGCAGATGTTAAATTATTTTTTAATTCTTTTTCATTCATGGCGTTTGTGAGACCCCCAGGACCAAGAGCTTTTCCATTTAGTGCTTGCATGGGAAGGTGTACCATTATTTCATGGCCTTTGTTGTAGGCCATATTAGCGACAGAATATCCTAATGGAGTATGAGGAAGAACCGATAGCGTGATACTTTCAGGTAGCGTCAGTACAGCTTCATCGGATTGACGATATCCTATATCGTCAATAATGATCGCGACTTGGGCCGAATATGCAGAACTACTTATAACAACGGCGATAAAGTATAAAAAAAAGCGCACTATAATTATTATGTTTCACCCTTAAGGTGGGTTATTTTTTAGTTTTAATCCAAGTTATAGCAGAGTCGAGGATCTTGTCCTGTGTGTCTTCACCTTGAATCTCTAATTCTTTGATTATAGTCATACTTTTATTATTTGTAATAGTATCTAAGTTTAATTTTATATCTGGCTCGATCCCTTTACTGTCGATGTTACGTCCATTTGGAGTGGTGTATTTAGCGATGGTGAGTTTTATGGCATGACCTTCTATTAGTGTGGGGATTAAGCTTTGGACCGTTCCTTTACCGAAGCTAGTCTCTCCTATTATTTGTGCTCTATTGTTCTCTTGTAAGGCTGCTGCGAGCACTTCTGATGCTGATGCTGAGCCTTTATTGATCAGTATTGTCATAGGGACATTAGCAAACATTGTTTTTGGTGAGGCATAGTATTCAGAGTTAGCATCGAAAAACCGTCCTTCTGTTGACACTATTTTTCCTTTAGCAAGAAATATATCAGCAATCTTGATTGCTTGATCTAATAGACCACCGGGGTTATTTCGCAGATCTAAAATAATGCCTGTCAGTTTGATTTGTTGCCATTGCGCCAGTTGTTTCAGCATATCCTCTGTAGAGTTATCTTGAAAACTGGTTAAACGTATATAACCAATTTTATTTTCTATAATTTTTGTTGATACTGACTGAATTGAAATAGTCGTCGGTATAAGGGTCACTTCAAACACCGTACCGGCGCTGGGGTGGAGCAAGGTCAGTGCTATAGACAGACGATTTCGACTATGGTGCTTAATTTCTTTTAATAGTTGTTCTAGTTTTTTAGGATCAACGGGCTTGTTGTTAAGTTTTAAGATTTGATCACCAGGTTTAATACCTGCATGATCAGCCGGTGAATTTTCAAAGGGAGTGATAATAGTGATTTTTTCATCTTCGCTTGCTATTTCGACACCAAAACCAAAATATTCCCCTTTATTAGCTTCTCTTATGTTGGAGAAATCTTGTTTATCTAAAAAGTTTGAATATGGATCGAGATGGGCAAAAATCCCCTCTATAGCAGCGGTTATTAACTCATCTCTACTGAATTTTGTAACATAGTAAGTTTCAACCGTATCGATGATATCGAGGAGAAGTGGGTAATTGAGACGTGAATGAAGCTGTTCTGTATTTTCCTGACTCGAGAGAGTAACAGAAAGACCCAGCGCTAAGCCCAACAAAGTAAATGAGAGGTAGCGAATAAATTGTTGCATGGCAGCCCTTATATATATGGGCCCTTGTCATCGATTAGCGCTTACAATATTTCGCAGGATCGACAGCTTGCCCTTTATGCCTTACTTCAAAGTATAGGCCAGCCTCGGTCTGTCCACCTGATCGTCCGACTAATGCGACGGATTCTCCTTTATTTACATGATCTCCCGCATTTTTTAATAATGTTTGTGCATGGCCATATAGGCTCATGTAGCCTTTACCATGGTTTACAACTAGCACCATACCAAAACCGCGTAACCAATCAGCGTAGATCACTTTACCTGATGCGATGGCGGTAATAGCTTGTCCTTCAGGTGCAGAAACCGTGACACCTTTCCATTTCACCTGTCCTGAACGTTGACTGCCAAAACCAGATTTAATACGACCTTCTGTAGGCCATGAGAGTTTATTCTCATGTGACAAGCCATTCATCTTTGGAGTATTTTTAGTATCAACAATGGCTTGTTCAACAATTCGCTTTAAGCTGGCTTCCTCTATCTGGAGTTGCTCTAGTTTAGCGCCACGACTGTTTAATGTTTTTTGCAGTAGTGCTAGTGTATTTTGACGTTGCCCTTGCTCAAGTGTGAGTTGTTTATTTTGCTGTTGTTGGTTTAGAATTAAACGATTGAGATTTTTTTTCTGGCTGATTTGTTCCTTAGTGATCTCGTCTAGCTCTTTCATTGTCTCCTGGAGCTCATTAATTGACGCCATTCGGGCTTTATTCAGGTATTGATAGTAAGTTAAGAGGCGTTCTATTGTTGCAGGGCTTTGTTGATTTAATAACATTTTACTGTAATCGTGATTACCCGAGAGATAGGCACTAGCTAATTGATTTGCAAGTGACTCTTGTTGTCTTTTTTTAAGCTTGTTTAATGCTTTTTGTCGCTGAGTTAATGAGATCAGTTTTTTATCTGTTTGGGCTAATGAAGTTTTGGTTTGATTTACTTTTTTTGCGACGACAGCAATCGCTTTTTCATCTTTCTTGAGCAGGTTGACTAGTTTCGTTCTCTGCTTATCAGTATCTTTTAGATCCGATTCTTGTCTACTTATTTGTGACTGAAGCTGTTTAAGATCGGATTGACGTTGCTGCAGATCTGAAGCCTGCAGTTGTGTTGAAAGTAGGATAAAGCCAGCAAAAATACTGGCTTTAGAAAAAAAGTTAATGTTTACCAATTACTATTTACTCATCGAATTTAATTATTGAGCGACCAGTCATGTCAGCTGGCACCTCTTGTCCCATCAAGGTTAACATGGTTGGGGCAAGATCACTTAATCGACCACCTTCTATAATACTTGCCTTACGGCCAACATAGATCAATGGTACTCGTTCAGAAGTGTGAGCTGTGTGAGCTTGACCTGTTAATTCATCGGTCATTTTCTCAGCGTTGCCATGATCTGCTGTGATTAAACATTCGCCATTCACTTTTTCTAGTGCATCTACCACACGCCCTAGACAGGTATCGACAGCTTCACAGGCCTTGATTGCGGCATCAAAGTTACCTGTATGGCCTACCATATCACCATTTGGATAGTTACAGATAATGACATCATATTTAGTTGATTCAATGGCTTTAATGAGTTGGTTGGTTAATTCTTCGGAACTCATTTCTGGTTGTAAGTCGTAAGTCATGACGTTAGGTGACTGGATTAGTATTCTATCCTCACCTTTAAAAGGCTGTTCTTTGCCACCATTGAAGAAGAAGGTGACATGGGCATATTTCTCTGTTTCTGAAATACGCAGTTGAGTTTTATCTTCTTTTTGTAGTGCTTCACCTAAGGTATTTATTAAGTCCGTTGCAGGGTAGGCAATGGCCGCGTCAATATCGGAGGCGTATTGTGTTAGCATGACAAAATGTGCTTTAGAGATGACTTGGCGTTTGAACCCATCAAAATCATGGTCCACAAAGCTGCGAGTTATCTGACGTGCTCTATCTGCACGAAAATTCATAAAAATTAATGAATCATTATCTGCTAGTTGTGCGATGTTGCCTTGTGAGTCAACAATAGCAGAGCTGCCAACAAATTCATCATTTTCATCGCGTGAATATGCTGCCTCAAGGGCTTCTGCCGCATTACTATACTGATGTAATGATTTACCTTGCGTGATTAAATCATAAGCTTGCGAAACACGATCCCAGCGATTATCACGATCCATAGCATAGTAACGGCCAATAATTGATGCCACACGGCCAGTGCCTAATGTCGTGAATAGCTCATCAAAATGAGCCAAGCTATTTTTTGCGCTACGGGGTGGTGTATCACGTCCATCAAGAAAAGCATGCAGGTAAACTTGTTTTGCTCCCCGTTTTATTGCTAAACGACACATAGCGTCAATATGAGCTTCGTGGCTATGGACACCACCAGGTGATACTAGGCCCATAATATGGACGGCCCCATTGTGGGTGATAGCTTTGTCTATTGCTTCATTAAGTACTTGGTTTTTATTAAACTCACCATCATCAATTGCTTTACCTATACGTGTCAGCTCTTGATAAACAATACGGCCTGAGCCTATGTTAATGTGACCAACTTCCGAGTTCCCCATTTGCCCATCAGGTAGGCCGACATCTAGGCCTGAAGCGGAAATTAAGCTGTTAGGGTAAGTTGAATTCAGTTTATCTAATGTCGGTGTGTTCGCGTGGTATATTGCATTGTTCTGAGTATTTTCACGATAACCCCAACCATCGAGGATCAGCAAAGCCAAGGGGCGTTTACGTGTTTTCATACTAGTACCTTTAAATTTGATAAAGTGGACAATTAAAATTTGAGTTGGCTAAATATTACTACGTAACACTAAGTGGAAAAAGCAATTTACCTAGATTGGGCTTATCGAAATTGACTTTATTGGCACTCAAGGGCAATTTTGAGATGTTTATTAGGGTAACAACTTGCTGTGATCTAGCATTGCGATGGTATACTCTGTCCCCCTTATTGTAATTTCAGCACATAGAAGTAGGCCATTTACCATGCAAGAATATATTGAATTTTTAAAAGCGAACCCTATGCTGAGCTTAGCTTGGATAGCTCTATTCGTTGGCCTTATTGTTAGTGTGTTTAAATCTAGCATCTCTAAAGTGAGCACGGTTGATCACCAGCAGGCGACTTTATTGATCAATAAACAAGATGCGAAAGTGATTGATGTAAGAGAAAAAGCGGAGTTTAAAAAGGGGCATATTATTGATGCGTTAAATATTCCTCTGTCAGAAATTAAAAATAATAAAATCTCCGCCCTTGAAAAGTTTAAAGCGAGTCCCATTATAATGGTATGCAATGCGGGTATGGTTTCATCTCAAGCAGCGCAATTGATGGTCAAAGCAGGTTTTGTATCTGTAAATAACCTCAAAGGTGGCATGAGTGACTGGCAATCAAATAATTTGCCAGTATCTAAAAGTAAAAAATAGATACTGAAGTTATTATTTTAAAAGTATATTTTAAAATAAAAGCCCTAAATAACCGGGATGGTGATTGAGAGTGGTCGCTCTCAAGTAACAAAAGCCCTTGAAGAATAGGTTTTAATTTAAAAACCAATAACTTAGACAGGTAGAAAATCATGGCTGAAGTCGCTAACAACGAACAACAAGATCCACAATTCAACATTCAACGTGTTTACACGAAAGACATTTCTTTCGAAACGCCAAATAGCCCAGCAGTATTCCAAAAAGAGTGGAAACCTGAGGTTAAGTTAGATCTTGACACTCGCAGTGCTAAGTTAGCTGACAATGTATTTGAAGTGGTTTTATCTTTAACCGTTACAGCTAAAAATGGTGAAGAAACAGCCTTTCTTTGTGAAGTTCAGCAAGCGGGTATTTTTGCCATTAATGGTTTGACTGAGCAGCAATTAGCTCATTCTTTGGGAGCATATTGCCCTAATATCCTATTCCCATATGCTCGTGAAGCTGTTGGTAGCCTAGTTAGTCGTGGTACTTTCCCGCAACTAAATTTAGCGCCGGTAAATTTTGATGCCCTATTCGCTCAGTATGTTAATCAGCGTCAATCTGACGCAGAAACTGCAGATGCTGAAAAAGTTGAAACAGCAAACGCGTAATATTGTCATTTAACAGTATCTGTTCAGCAGGTATTGCTTGTTGCTCAGATAGCAGCTTTTTCACTTGATGCTTAATCTTAAGTGAAATCTTGAAGTTACTTGGGTACATATGAAAAATACTGCCGATATTACGGTACTGGGGGCGGGGTCTTATGGCACCGCCCTTGCTATTTCTTTAGCCAGTAATGGACACCGAACATTGCTTTGGGGTCATAATCCTCAACATATTGAAAACCTAAAGCGCTCTCGTGCTAATGACGTTTTCTTGCCTGGTATTGCGCTGCCCGATCTTCTTATTCCTGAAGCAGACTTAGCTACCGCACTTGCTGCATCGAACAACGTGCTCGTGGTTGTTCCTAGCCATGTATTTGGTTCAGTGCTTGAGCAGGCTAAGTTACTGTTACGCGATGATGCTCGTATTATTTGGGCGACCAAAGGCCTTGAGCCTGAAACGGGGCGTTTATTGCAAGAGGTTGCACGAGATATTCTTGGTGACAAATATCCTTTGGCCGTGTTGTCTGGGCCCACTTTCGCTAAAGAGTTAGCCGCTGGATTACCGACAGCAATCTCTATTGCCGGTACAGACTTGATATTTATCAAAGACCTTGTCGAGTTACTTCACAGCCCAAAACGTCTACGTGTTTATGAAAATGATGATTTTATAGGCTTACAGCTTGGCGGTGCAGTAAAAAATGTCATTGCCATTAGTGCGGGGATGTCTGATGGTATCGGTTTTGGCGCGAATGCTCGTACCGCATTAATAACCCGAGGTTTGGCTGAGTTGACGCGTCTGGGTGAAGCCATTGGTGCTCAAGGTGCTACTTTTATGGGAATGGCAGGCCTAGGTGATCTTGTGTTGACTTGCACAGATAATCAATCTCGTAATCGCCGTTTTGGCTTAGCCTTGGGTCAAGGTAAAGATGTTGATATTGCGCAAACTGAGATAGGCCAAGTCGTTGAAGGTTATCGAAATACTAAAGAAGTTTACATATTAGCCAAACGACTTGGCGTTGAAATGCCCATTACTGAGCAAGTGTATAATGTCTTGTATCAAGGGGCGAGCCCTCATGAAGCCGCTAAGGCTTTACTTAGCAGAGAGCAAAAGTCAGAAACGTCAAACGATTAGTATTTAAAGCCGAGGCAGTAAAGTGAAACATCATGATGTAATTATTATCGGCGCGGGCGCTGCGGGGCTCATGTGTGCAGCCAGTGCCGGTTACCGTGGGCGTGATGTGCTAGTGCTCGATAATGCCAAGCAAGCAGGCCGTAAAATACTGATAAGCGGCGGTGGACGCTGTAATTTCACCAATCTTAAAGTTGAGCCGAATCACTTTCTTTGTGGTAACAGTCATTTTGTTAAATCGGCACTAGCTCGCTATCGCTCAAGTGATTTTATCGAGCTCGTTGAACGTCACGGTATCGAGTATCATGAACGGGATCATGGTCAGTTATTTTGTAACGATTCAGCCAAAGACATCGTTGCTATGCTGATGACTGAATGTGAGTGGGCCAGTGTAAAAGTACAGTTACGTACAGACATTAGCGCCGTGAGTAAAAATGCCCAAAGTCAATTTGAGCTAACTACAGATAAAGGCCATTATTCATGTGATTCGCTGGTCATTGCCACTGGTGGGCTTTCAATGCCTAAATTAGGTGCCACACCTTATGGTTATCAGCTCGCCAAGCAGTTTGGCTTAAATGTGCTGCCTACTTGTGCAGGATTAGTTCCTTTTACTTGGCATGCTGAGCAGAAATTGAAGTTTGAATCCCTTTCAGGTATCGCTGTACCGACCACTATCACAGCGAAAGATGGCACTCAGTTCAGTGAAGCGCTGCTATTTACACATCGGGGGTTATCAGGCCCAGCTATTTTGCAAATATCTAATTATTGGCAGCCAGGTGAGCCGATAAGTATTAATTTATTACCAGGCGTCGATGCGAGGGCGGCCATTGCGTTAGTGTTAGCCAATCATCCTAAACAAAACCTTAAAAATACCCTAAGTCACTGGTTACCTAAACGTCTTGTTGAAACTCTATTTGATGAATCTCTACTAAGTAAGGCGATGAACCAGCTGGTTCACAGTGAGCTTGAGCTGCTTGCTGTCGATTTAGAATCTTGGGAGATAGTCATGAATGGCACTGAAGGTTATCGCACCGCAGAGGTGACCTTAGGCGGCGTGGACACCAATGAACTGTCATCAAAAACTATGGAAGCTAAGACAGTGCCGGGCCTATTTTTTGTTGGTGAAGTGGTGGATGTCAGCGGTTGGCTAGGCGGGTTTAATTTCCAATGGGCCTGGTCATCAGGCGTCGCTGCGGGGCTGGCGGTTTAACCTACCTTAAAATGCAGGATTCAGCATGTCGAAAAATGACGGAGTTCAAGTGCATTAATTGTTTCTGCATTCAGGCCGAGCTTTGATAAATGGGCTACAGGCTGGGTACCTGAATTTGTTCACTCCCCCTAACTCCTCATTGACTAATTTCCTGACTAATTCCATAAATAGTGTTCGAATAGAATAGTCACTTTTTTCAATTAAAATAGTTAGTTATTATGCTAGATGAATAATATAAACCTTAGATATGATCCATGTGCGCACTAAAATTAGCTAAATTAAGTAAGATTAGTAACCTGTTTATCCCTCCGGTATTAAAGAACACTCTGCAATCCCCGTAGAAATATTAAATCACCACACCTCAATGATAGGAAGCTGTGTCAAAGTATTTGAGTATTTCACGATCTTGCAGCGAAAAAGGGTCAGATTAGGGCCAATCCAGAACATTGCCAGTTTTGAAATTATCTCGATTTGGCAATTTCAAGCTAACCATAAATAGTCTTAATGTTAAATAAAGAAGCCAGGGCTAATGCTCTTGGTTAGTCATGCCTGCAAAAAGGGCCCTCCTATAAATGTGGAGGACGGTAAAATGTGCCTCTTTTGAACTATGCCGCCGAGATTTTCGCTATGTCATTTAAAATCAAATTGTTAGGTATAGTGGTAATGTAAACCAATTAAACTTCCTTATCGTAGTTATTGATCTGAGTTGCCTTTTTCTCGGTTTGATCTAAAATGTTAAATGTTATCTAAGTGTAAACAAGCTGCTCATAAATAACAGATGGGTAACAATCTATCAATAAAGGGCTAAAGTTAAAAAGATGGGCGCCGATAGTGTTAGTAATGTAGATAAACAGTCGTAGAAAACCCTACACCTGTTTGAGTAACTTACATTTTAGTCATTTTTCATAAATTGGTAATTTGTTAGGAGTAGTTGTTATGCAAAGGAAGAAAATGAAATTAGTTTTAGGAGCTTTATTCCTAGGGATATCAAGTAATGCTATTGCAGCCACTGGTAGTTTTAATATTACGGTACAGACAGTACCCGATGTAGTATTAAGCACTGTGACTCCATTAACTTATGGCGCGAATATGTTTGTGACCCAAGGGGGAACATGCTTTATGGATGCGACGACCCCTGGAGATGCTCTAGCTGACCTTATGCAATATGATGGCGCAACGGTTGCAAAAGCGAACTATGGTGATTTAACTGGGGCCGGCTGTGTTAATGGTTTAGGAACCGGGACTCCCGGCGTTTATAAAATTACAGGTATTTCAAGCAATACTGTTAATATTACCATTTCAGCTATAAGCGGTGCTGATTTTGATTTTGCACCCAATTCTGGCTGTATTGTTACCTATGAAAATGGTGCCGTTGCTGATACTTGCGATGCGTTCGTACCCGGTGTAAGTGCGGCCAAATTGCTGCCTTTAGATAACGTTTCTGAAAGCCCTGTTACTGGGGGCACAGGTGTAACTGTTGCTGGCGAGTTAGTATTTACGGTCGGGGGCACTGTCACTGTGGGTGGCACAAACGCCGTAGATTTAACTGCTGGCACTTCTTATACACAAAACTTCCCTGTTAATGTTATTTATTAATAAAATTAGCGAATAGGACAAACGGACTAACATTATGTTCCTTGGTAACGCTTAACAAATAAATATTAAGCTGCTTTAGGTATAATTCATAACAATATGAAGGAGAGTTGCCATGCAACTATTTAAAATGTCTAAATTATTAGTTCCTTGTACATTAATAATGTCAATCATCAGTCTACATGCTTCAGCTGCAGACAGTACAGATTATTCGGTCGGTTTTGATACTGTACCTGATATCACAATCGTCGAAAATCAAGGGTTGGACTTTGGTACAGGTTTAGCACTAACGGCAGGCGTTAACTGTACATTGTCGCTAACCGATGAAGGTACTCCTGCTACGTATCCTGGTGATACAGCAATGAAAATGGCGGGAGTCGTAGTTGATACTGAAGGTGTTAATGTTAATGACCTAGCTGGCACTGGTTGTGCGACTTTAGCTAAAGGTGGCACTTACGGTCTTTATGAAATATCGGGGGTCAATGGTGGTACGGTTAAAGTCACCGTTAAACCCAACACGACGGGAACGGACTTCACTTTTGTGCCAACAGGTTGTGTTGCTATTTATGATGGATCGGGTGATGGTGACAGTTGTACTGCATTCACCTCAGATGTTGCATTAAATACTGTTCGTATCGCAGACGCTGGTGATACTGTCGGCAATACAGGTGGCGGTATTCCATCACCAGGAAAAACATTGATTGCCGTTGGCGGTACGATTACCACCACATCGACACATACAGCTGGTGAAAGTTTAGTTGAGACATTTGATATTTTAGTCACTTATTAAGCGAATAAGCTAAGCATTAAATGAATATCAATAACGAACAAGCATAGTAATAATATAAAGCCCTTTTTACCTTAGAAAGGGTTTTTGTATGTATGGGTTTTTAAATAAAGTAAATGAGTAACTTTTATACTATTAGGTCTCTACCTGCGGAATAAATCGACTTTAAAAATAAGGATTGGAATAAATTATGATAAATTTAAAGTCATCACATAAAAAAACTAAATGTGTGACACTTTTCTTTTTAGTCGTCTTAATGTTGCTATTTTCTTTTCAAAGTCAAGCAATTCATATGTCAGCTTTTAGAGTTTATCTTGATGAAAATCAAAGGCAAAGTACATTCATTTTAAGTAATTCAGAGACAAAATCTCAAGAATGTCACCTTTCTTTACGTCATTATAACTATGATGATGCAGGTAAACTAATTAAATATGAAGGGGATGAACTTCCTGAAAACTCTGCAAAAAATTGGATTAGATTTTCACCTAAGCATTTTACTTTAACACCTAAAAATTCACAAAAAGTACGCTTTATCATGCGTCGCAAGGCAAACGCGATGCCTGCAGAGTATCGATCTTTTATGGTAGTGGATTGTGGTGTAGAAAATAAAGAAACGACGGAAAACTTAGTCAATATAAAACCTATATTAATTCATAATGTGCCTATTATTGTACGTATAGGCAAACTCAAAGTGGATGTGGCGTTTAGTAATATAAACGTAAAAAATTCTGCTGTGTATTTTACAGTCACTCGAAATGGCACTCGCTCTATTTATGGTGATTTAGAACTTATTGATAAAAGAACAGATAAAAAAGTAGCTTATCAAAAAGGTATTTCACTCTATCCCGGAAGTTCTCATGGTAACTTCTCCTTAAGCACTCAAGACATTAACCCTGAAGACTTACAACTAAAGTTCATTGAAAACACTCAGTTTGGTGGAGATAAAGTTATTATTGGTAGTGTCGTAGAGCGTTATGATTAATAGTCTATTGATTGAGTGAACAGGATCAATGAGTCTAATAAAAGCTTAGTTTTCATCATTGTGAAAATTATAAATTAAGCTGGCGGTGTGAACATTTTACTCGGTCATTACCATTATGTATCGAGAAAAAATTAAACGTGCTAAATGACATTTGTGGCGAAGGTATCCAGACAGGACTATAATCCGGCTAAGGAGATAAAAAACATGATTTATCGTAAAGTATTTTAAGGTAAGCTTATGAAACCTATAATTTCTTTTGTTGTAATATCTTTGTTGACAAGCTGTTCAATGTTTAATGATACAACTTCTGCGCAAGATACAGAACTCACCACCAATATGAGTGTCAATGATAGAGGGAACTTTCGCTTTAATAACACATTAAACGCTGAGGACATGAAAGTTGATTCCTTTGAGGGGCGAGAACTTAATAACGATATAAATTTTTATATTCGTGGAATGATGCAAGACTTAGTCGGAAACTTGCAGTATGTTAACAACACAACGCCTATTGCGGTGACAAGCTTTGCTTTTTTAGACAGTGATCTTCAACAAACCAATTTGTTAGGTAATCAAATAGCCGAGAGTCTTATTCACGAAATTCATAAAGTCGGTATTCCTGTGTTAGATTTCAAAATTACTGATTCATTGAGTATTACTCAGGAAGGAGACTTTATTTCTAGTCGTGGCTTTAATGACTTAACAGCCGAAATTCCAATCAAGTACATAGTCACAGGGAACTTAGTCAAACATCAAGGTGGTTATTTAGTGAATGCCCGTATTGTTGGTATTTCATCTAAAGCAGTCGTCGCCTCTGCACAAAGTTTTATCCCTGCCCATGTGGCTAAAGCATTATTAAGTAGTAAACCTGTGAGCTCTTCAGAACAAGGCGTTAAGAAGGTGCCTTTGGTTCAAGGATAACTAAGCGCTCATAAAATGTACTTTAGCACGATATGATTAGTCATAAATCATAACAATAATGTTAGGAACTACTATGTTCGGAACAAAACTACACTTGAAGAAAATAGCGACTAAGAGCGGATTATTAACCTTGCTATCTCTATCGATAGTAACAATGGTATCTTTTCACTGCCAAGCAGTGCATCTATCCACCTTTCGAATTTATTTAGATGAGGATAATCGCAACAACTCCTTCATATTATTTAATCGAGATGCTAAGGCAGAAGAGTGTAAACTTTCTCTCGGGCATAATAACTTTGATGACAACGGTGCTATGGTTGAATATAAAGGTCTTACTCCCCCTGAAAACTCGGCCAAAAATTGGGTTCGCTTCTCTCCCAAACGCTTTACCTTAACCTCTGCACACTCACAAACAGTGCGGTTTACCATGCGTAGAAAAGCCAAAGCGCAAGCTGCTGAATACAGATCTTATCTCATTATCGATTGCGGTATAGTACAAGATGAAGAGCAAACCAAACAAGTTAGCATAGCCCCCAGATTGATTCATAGTGTCCCCATTATTGTTCGCGTAGGTAAGCTCGATGCGGAAATCAGTTTTTCAGATTTTGACTTAACAGGCGATGATTTGTCTTTTAAATTATTGCGTAGTGGCACACGTTCAATTTATGGAAATATAGCATTATTTAATAAAAAGACTGGTGAATCAGTGTCTTCTCAATCTGGTTTGTCAATTTACCCGGAAAGCTCTAATACTGAATTTATGCTCCGTACTAAAGGAGTGCCGGTCGAAAATTTAGTTATTAAATTCAGTGAAAACCCAGATTATGGTGGTGACAAAGCAATAGAACAACCGATAGTATTGTGAGGTTATCGCAGCATAATAGTGACACTTTTGGGGCATTCATCATTGCTTGTGGCATGGTATGAAAGCACGGAAGGGGTGAACAAATTTGCATGCCGTCTCGAAACGTTAGATGTCATGAGTCGCGATGAGTGACGAATAAAAATGAGCCAGCATAGATTAACATTTAGCAACTTGCTGGCAGCGAGGTGTTATTGATAATAATCTTTATATTTAAAAGGCTTATATTAGAGTGCTTTACGATAAATCATATTGTCCTTTATTGTGATTTTTTGCTTGTTATATAACGATGGTATTGTAATATAATCCGTTACCGCAGCAATGACTCTTTGATTCTCTAGCTCTATGATACGGGCATTTACCATTAACTTATTGTTATGCTCTGAATAGGTGCCAGTTAAAAAATACTGGGCGTTTATATCACTTGGGAGGTCTTCAATATTTCTAGATAACATCACATCAGCATGGGGTGTAATTTTTATTGTGGATGAAGTTTTAAATTCAACAACACTTAAACCAGCTTGTGTTGCTAACGTGATAAAGCTTTCTTGAATCTGTAAGCCGATGAAATTTTGTTCAGCTAAACTTGAGTTATTGGTTAAATTTATGGGTAAGAAAGTACCTACAGCAACTGATTGAGCTAAGCGAATGTTTTTTGCACTAAAAAAAAGGTTATTAGCTAAATTGGTAACATTTTTATGAATTAACATTTGCTCATTATCACATGTAATAATAGAAGTGTTTTTCTCATCTGTATCCTTGTCGTCATCGGCCCAGAAATGTTCATCGCTATTAAAACTGGTGCATGCACTTAGTAAATTAAGTATAAGAAATGGTAAAAATAAGGTGTTACATTTCATAAAATAGCCTTAAATATATTGTTAGCCTATTCATTACGTATATGCTTCATTATGACTGCACAGCAATCGATAATAAATTGAAGGATAACTAAATTAAATAAAGTGGTAAAAGCTTAGCCGTGGAAGCAACAACTTTTTTACTTTCAATGTCTATAACTCTTGCATAAATCATAATTCCATTGCTTGTTTTTCTCATCGTCCCCTTTAATACATAGCCAATATCGTCATAGCCTGATGATTTTTCTAAATAGGTTAAATAGTCTGTTTGGTAATCAATTGATATATTAGCCCAAAGTAGCTCTGCTGTAGGCAATCCAATGTTTTGCATATCAATAATAAAAGCTTCAGCCAAGTCTATAGCGAAGTTAGGATTAGAGGATCCTATCGCAGATAATGATACAAAAGGAGGAACTACAATTGATTTTGCTATCTTTTTTCTTGATAACTTTTGATGTAAACGATAAACCATTTGCTCAGTGTACTCATTGAGCGTTTGAAAGCTTCTTTCAGATTGAAAGTCATGATACGTTTTCTCAGTGCTCACTGCCATTTCTTGCTCTAGCTCAGCATCAACGCATTTATAAAATTCACCTTTATCATTGGCACATAACCGCGTTGTGTCATCAAGGGTTGCACAACCCGCTGCTAGCAGAGTAACGAACAGTAAGCTATAAGTTTGAAGTGATTTTTTCATGGCTTTTCCATTGTATAAAGGAAATGTTATGTTGTTAACAATCAATGTGTAATCTATGCATTTTATAAGCCAACACTGACTATTAGCTTTAATATAAATAATTTAATGCTAATATTTAAATTAAAAGTCATCTATTTGAATGCTATTAAGTTGATTTTTTTAGTGTTTTACTATCTTTAATAAAGGATAGCTCATTAATTTTACTATTTGTGCAAATGCTAACTTCTAGTCAAAATGTTGACCATTGCAGTTATTTTTTAGATACCGTGTTGACTACGTCACTACCAAGTACGGTAAATATTGCCAATGCGAGTTTGTTCCTCGTGAAAAAAACGGCTTTGAATTTACAATGAAGACTTAAAAGGTTGGCAGAAAAATATAGTTACACGTGTAATTGAATTGTATGCTTAATAGGCTATGCTTTGATTTGATTGAGAGAATTGGATAAGCGAGCCTAATATGAATCTTAGCGTGCGTGTCATTGTTGAAACCATAAATGAGGCTGGCGAGGTAAAATCTCACTCGATCATAAATATTAAACCCGTGATCCCACCTAGCTCTTTAGCTGCTCTAGGGTATCGACAAGCTGAGCAGATAGAAATGCTTCAATATATTCAACAGGCACTCCTTGATGAACAATCGTATTTTCTGCAAGAGGACACTCCAAAGTGCCCACGCTGCAATAATAAAATTACCCGTAATGGTTACGTGAAATCAAACTTTCATGGCGTTTACACAGATCATAAAGTCTCCACCAGAAAGCAAATCTGCCTCAAATGTAAATGGAAAAGTATACCCAGTATCGATTCACTTTTTGGCTGCGCTATTCACCCAGATCTTGCTAGGGTTCAAACTGAAATGGGCGCGAAATACAGTTACCGGGATGCGGAGCATGTACTGGCGTTACTTTCTTCTAAGAAGCGAAGTATTAATAACCATGAGCGGATTAAGAAAACCACTGAATGCATTGGTGAATACCTAAGCTTATTATCACGTAATGATAACATCATCCAACCTCAAGTAGCTGATAACCTGTGTATTCAAGTAGATGGAGGATACGTCAATACTGTTGAAGCTGATAAAAATTGCTTTGAAGTTATGACCGCGGTGATTTTTGATCCAGAATTGATTGATTACGGCGGGGGGAAGCTAAAGCGCAATGGTCCAGTTTCAAGCTTAAGGGGGAGGTTAATCAGTAAACACAGCGCCGCCTCGGCATTGGCTGATCAACAATCTTATCTTAAACAGACAGCTCTTGAGTCAGCCATAAAGCAAGGTATGACCAAAGATACCTCAATCACAGCAATATGTGGTGGTACTGATAATTGTTGGAATGTAATCGATGCGATAGCGCCCCATTGCCATGATGTAACACGGATACTAGATTGGTTTGATATTGTCATGAAATTTGAGAATCTATCACTAAAAAACAAACGATTACGAGAAAAAGCCAAACGCGCTAAATGGCATTTATGGCGAGGGTATCCTGATAGAGCAATCATCCGGCTTGAGGAAATAAAAAATAATCTTAATGAAAAAAATGACCTGCAAAATATAACTAAGCTATTAAGTTATATAAACAATAATCTTGGCTATATTATTGACTACCGACAGCGTCACAAAAATGGGTTGATTTTCACTAGTCAGTTATCAGAATCAACCGTAGAAAGTTTAATTAATCAGCGTTGTCATCGACAACAACATATGAGGTGGTCACGTAAAGGCTTGCATTTTCTACTTCAGGTGAGAGCTTCAATATCCACTAATAATAGCTGGCAAGAACATTGGGAATGCTATGTCAGTAAAGCGATGTCTAAAACGGCAGCATAATAATAAAAATAATGAGATTTCCTTAAATATATTTATTACATATATGCATATTTGTATTTTTAGTAATAAAAAAACAGCTAAGGAGCAGTAAACAATGTCAATGAAATGTCATTCTATTAAACCGCCACTTAAGCTGAAATGTATTCTGTCCCTTATTTTTGTGTTTAGTTTATTTACTTTGCTAGCTAATCAGGCTTTTGCCGAAGTCGCATTCAAAGAAGTTCAGCTAGTAGAAGAAGAGCTTTTATTGCTTGATGTAAAGTTAAATAGTGACTATGTTGCTAGCTCTATTGATGCTTTTCCTCATCAAGATAGAACGTTAATCGCAATAGAGCCATTATTTGATTCTTTAAATATAAATTATCAACTACATACAGACCAACTCATCGTTTGGAAAGAAGATATTAAATACACCCTTCCTCTTAGTAAGTTAGTGACGGGTGACTTTTTAAAACAAATAGCGTCAGCACAAACAGAGTCTCTTTGGGCGAATGATGGTTTTTATCTTTTTATTGACGATAAGACGTTAGCGAACTTTTTTGGCGTCAGTATCGAAGTCAATAAATTTCAATTACGCATACTCATAAAAACTGAAATTTATTTATTCCCTATTCAAAAAGTTGAAATACAAAGGCAGCAACGTATACTGGAAATGTCTGCTGAAGTGAGGGAAACAAAAGAAAAAATTGCTCCAGAAATTACTATTCCTGATCAATATCGCCTCCTAACGGTACCCCATGGTCGTATTAGTGCTTTTCTCGATTTAAAAGACAGCGACCAAAAAAACCTAATGTCAGTACAACTCAACTCTGATTTACTCTACCATTCAGCGGATCTTACCTTAGGTAAAGTTAATAATGACGAACTATCCACTCGTTTAAAGCTAAGTCGTTACAAGACTAAACCTGACGATTACATTCTTGGTGCTTTTGATAAATACAGTTTTGGTGATATCAGTGGTTACAGTAATAACTTAACCACACGAACAAACTCAGGCCTTGGAGCGCAGTTTGACCAAGCGCCAGAGGACTTTCGACGACGAAATCTAGCAATAACAATAGAAGAAACAGCTCCTCCAGGTTGGGAAGCTGAATTATTTCACAATAACCGTTTTATTTCTGTAGCAACAGTACCTGATAACGGTTTACTCATCCTTAATGATGTGTTGACTGAATATGGCAATAACTACTATCAAATAAAGCTTTATGGTCCTTACGGTGAAACTGAAATCATTGAAAAGTATGTTGATCTTACTAAAAATGCATTAAGTAAAGGAGGCATGGCTTACAACCTATATGCCTTAGATCGGAATCATCGCCTTATTGATGATGATAGTAACCTTGATAGGGGGCTAACGGATTTTGGTGGTACTTTTGATTATGGTATTTCAGACGGTTGGCAACTTGGCTTCGGTATTGCAAATATTGACTATCCCTTTGACGGTAAGCAACAACTTTTCAGTATGAAAAATGCTTTTACTTTCCCAGGTTATTTAGTCGAAAATGATCTGTCATTTAATCAAGATTTAAATTATGCACAGCTTACCAGTATTACAGGTAATATCTTTAACAAGGAACGTTTTACTTTTTCTTACGAGTCTGCTGATGACTATGAAAGTGCAAGATTGAATGCTAAAAATTCCCATGTTGATATTTTTAATGCCAGTATTTCGGGGTCTCTAGCGACTTGGAGTTATGGCATATCGAGTTTTTATTATACTAAAGAAAAGACCAATAACTGGTATATACGTAATAATTTTTCCCGTAGCTTTGGCCAACTGTATTTTACTAATACTTTTAATTACTCTAACTTCGAAACGGAATTGTTGAATACAGTCGATCCTAATAAACCCAATGAAAACATGATACTTAAAGGTGACTCACTGCAAGGCAGTATTAATTTAAGTGGTAGAATATGGGATGATGTTCGCTTGAGCAGTAGCCTTAATTACGATCCTAAAGCAGATGACATTATTCTTAATAGCTCAACCATGACATTAGAATGGAGCCCTATGTTTTATGGTATTAATAATTATTTTACGGCACGCTATCGCCCCTTAAGCGAGGGGGATAATAATTGGCAGTTTAGTTACCGAACCACATGGAACGCAGAGCAGTTTGAATTAAGTCTTGGCACACTTTACAATGCGGATCAGACATGGAACTTTAATCTCGGCATTCGTTTCTTTTTAGGTTATGACTATCATAATAACCGACTATTATTTCGCAATAAAACCTCTAGTCAATCAGCAACACTAGACACACATAGTTATCTAGATCGTCAAGCAAATGGTATACCTGATCCACTTGATTATAACTTATCTGAAGTGGAATTTATTGGTAGTCCTGAATGGCAAGGAATAAAAAGTGGCAATGAAGGCCGTGCTATTTTACCTGGCGTACCTACAGGTGGTGAGTTTAGATTTGGTGCTTCATGGAAAGAAGGTTCGCATACCGTCAATAATAATTATGTAGGATACACTCATCCTGGAGCTTATGTTGAAGTTAACATGCCATTTAATCTGACAACTGAAATTTTCGGTTTTGTCCAAAGGGCAGGTAATGACATACCACTCAAGCAAGTAAAAATTGAGCTATATAGCCAAAATGGTTCAGTTATCACGACTAAAACAGATATTGATGGTTACTATGAGTTTCTTAATTTGGGTCCAGAACAATACCAACTAACAATATCAAAAGATTACCTCAGGGAAAAAGGGTTAACAGCAGATATTATTGGCTATCGTTTTACGTCACCTAAAGCGGGTGGCTTCATAGAGCTAAGTACTTTAGTGTTAAAACGAAGCGATAGTGAAAAAGACATTGCGGCAGAAACTATCG
This sequence comes from Shewanella sp. VB17, assembly GCF_013248905.1. NCBI lineage: Bacteria > Pseudomonadati > Pseudomonadota > Gammaproteobacteria > Alteromonadales > Shewanellaceae > Shewanella > Shewanella sp. VB17. Next base: position 179,186 of record NZ_JABRVS010000001.1, on the reverse strand, counting down.
TTGACTTTAACTTAACAGAAGATAATTCCGAAGTGATTATTTGGGACGATGATGAAAAAATTCGCCGTGAGTATTTTAATTTTCCCCCAAAAGGAAAATCAGTGACTAAACACTCATTAACGCCTGAAGATAAAAGCATTGAAAATGATGCTATCAAAAACAGCATCCTTAAAGGTAGTGTTTCTGATGTAAGTGTTAAGCATATAGGTGAACAAAAACAACAGTTAGAAACTGATTTGAATGAATTGAAAATAGTGAACGCCATAAAAAATAATCAAGACTTACTACCGTCAATATCATTTGCTAATCAGCCTCGAGAAAAAACGGTTGCAACCAATATAGCAAGAGTTGAAAAAGATGTCAGTGCACAAGTGGCTGTAAAGTCAGGAGAAAACAATATTTACACCCTACAGTTAGGCGTATTTAGTACTAAAGCTGCCGCGGATATAACCGCTTCAAAATATACTCACTTAGCACAAGCGTCTTACGTGATAAAAAGCATAATAAATAACCTCCCTGTTTATAAAGTAATGTTAGGCGATTTCGATAAAAAAGAACAAGCTCTTAGCTTTGCGAAGGCAAACTTCGCAGCAAATCAAGATTATTATCTGAAAAAAATCAGCAACCAAGGTGACAATGCCAACCAACAAGAAAAATATACCAATAACCAAATGAGGGCAGGTTGGGTTATTCAGTATTATGCTGGAAACTCCCCTGATTTCCAAACAAATGCAGCACAAAGGCTTAATGTAAAATCACTCTTTGCTTCCACCAAGAAATCGACAGATAAAGGTACGCTTTACTGCTTAATTAGTGAGGTTTTTGCCAGTAAGAAAGCGGCAATATTAGCAAAAGATAGATTAAATATTGACGGTTGGGTAACGTCTTCTTCACCATTTACCAATGTAGAAAAACTGTATTAAATGCGGTGAGTTCTATAGAAGAATAGTTACCTGAGAAATGATAAATCTCTTTATCCCGACAAAAGGTTATTAAATGAAACATAGTATGACTTACCACCGACTTGCTTTGATATCTCTATTCTTATCGACAAGCTTTAGTTGCTATGCCCTAACGCCTTCTTTTCATGTCAATAAAGAAATATCTTTCGGTTTAGTACTTTTCATTGCAGGTAATTGCACGATGAGTCATGAAACCGGTGCAATAACAGTGAGCAATCCATCGAAGATGTGTGGTGCTTATGGCGGTGGTATACGAGGTCATTACACCATTATAGCCAACCCAAACAAGCAGATCCGCTTTAAAATGGATCAACGTGATAATGAAGGTGATGGTTTTCTTTATATTCCAGCTGGAGAATCAGTTAGTGACTTTGAAACCGTTGTTATTATCCCTAACACGATCCAACAAATAGACAGTGGTAGTTCAGGCATCGTCAATATGTATCTCGGAGGGCAATTACTCATTGTTTCACCAACAACACCTAGCACAAGTGTTACCTTTACAAAAGTAGCAGGTATCGAATGGAGTGAGCTACCCTAATGATAAATAATTTTAGGATCATCATTGACACATTAACTCGTTGCTACTTATTCACCTTTATTGGTCTCCCTTGTTTAATATTATTAACGGCTTGTCAAAGTTCAATCGATCAAGCTCAACAAGGTCATAAATATACGGTAGACAAATGGTTGGCATTGATGCAGTACGGCGAAAGCACCCTACCAGAATATGGCATTACTATTAGTGCGAAATTATCCCAGTTACCGATGGAAAATATTCATGCTCCTTTAAGTTATCAGCTAAAAAACATTAAACTTGATAACGAAAAAAACGTTAATAAAATTAATTTGTTATCGCCTTGGTTTAACAATAAATATATTTGTAGTCCAGTTTGCTCACAATTAACAGAATATAAAAGCAAAACCAATCGTGGTAATCGCACCTTGCTTAATTACTATTTTGAAGAGTATAAATATGATTTTTATGACTTTTATGTTCAAGTCTATCAAGTAAATAACCAACTAGCTCAGCTAAAAAAAATACAACCTTCGTTAGTTAAAGACTATCTGCTTTATCTCGTTGACCAACAAGCCCCACAAAGCTCTCTAGTGGCTTTTATTGAGCTACTTAAGCAGTCTCTTTCTCCACAAGCATACCAAGAGTACCTACAAGATCCGAAGTTGCTAGTGGGTGAATATCAGCCATTAAACGAGGGCTTACCGGATATGCAGGCCTATAAACAAACCGTTAAAGAACGAGATTTTTGGCAAGATGCGGCACAAGGTAATTCAGAAAATGTAGGGTGGAGAAAAGTGGCTGATAATAATATAGAGGATCTAACATGGCAAAAAGTGGCTGATGGCAACATAGAGGGTCTAACATGGAAAAAAGTGGCTGATGGCAACATAGAGGGCCTAACATGGAAAAAAGTGGCTGATAGCAATATTGAGGATCTAACATGGAAAAAAAAAGCCGAAGACAAGGGTAACCAGATGCCAAATGACCAGGTTAAACAAACCGAGAAAACAGATAGCATCCCGTCACGTGAACAATGGATATCTAGTAAAAACAATCCATTAGAGGTCGGGGAGCTTGCATGTTCATATCAAGAAAATATGTTTGGTAAGGTGATTGCTGTTAGTACCAGTAATAGTACAAGCACAAGCACTGTAGATGATATAGAGAGTAATAAGCAGGAAATAGAGGCAAGTAATAGTGTGACGTTAAGTTTATTTGGTCAAGCTAAGCAGGTAGAAGATGGTGTTACTAGCAGCCATGTAAGTGGCTATTTATTTAATACCAGTCAGCAAGCAGTCAGTTTTAAGCCGATTAAAGGTACTAAAACTTTTTCAGCAGATGATATTGGTCGATGCCTATTTCAATAATACAGCCTAATGGAGGAATAATCGTAGGATGTGATAAGCCAAGATTAATAATGAAAACATTAGGTGATTTTCCATGTACTGGGTAATACCGACTGGAACAAGCCTTCGAGATTTTCGCTACGCGCTTAAACTAATGAAAGTGTAATTGATTGGTATGCGTCTTTAAGTGCTTGTGAATATCGAGCTGTTTAGCTCTCTATTTACCGTTCTCTAGACTGAATTCATGAATGATTTTAAGGGGGGGCAACAATCCTGAGACAGGGGGAAGGTACAAAATTATTTAAAATCAATTCATTAGAATGCCTTGAAGCTTACCTTACAAATACTTCTAAGGATGTTAGTATATCCAATTATTTAGGAATAAAGAATAGAGCTAATATTGGCATGGATACGTCACAATTATTGATTAACTTTTTGCTGTTCATGCTACTGCCAATCTGGGGTATCGCAGGATTAGCGGATTGGCTTTGTCACAGAGCCACAAAAATAGAACACACCTCGGGGGTTAAAGAGACGCTCATGCATTCATTAATGGGCATTCAAATTGCGATCCCTATGGTGTTATGTCTTCTATATACCGTCAATGTATTGATTTTAATCATCTGCTTTTTAACTTGGATGCTGCACGAAGTTGTTGCTCACGCGGATGTCAGCTTTGCGGCCCCAAAACGAGAAATATCAATTTGGGAGATGCATGCCCATAACTATCTCGGAACGCTTCCTATGTATATGTTGATCACTATTATTATTATAAATTGGCCGCAATTCATCAATCTTATCAGCTTGAATTGGCAAGATAATATGTCTCTAATTGCTGTGGATACACCACATGGTGGCAGTGGGTATTTGCTGATCTATTTAAGCTTTATGTCTGTCGTTTGTGTATTTCCTTATATCGAAGAAAATATTCGATGTATTCGAGTCGCCATAAGAAAGGAATCAATAAATTGAGCGTCTATATTAACAGTACAGGGCATTATCTACCTGGCCCCCCAATAGATAATGACGAGATAGAAAATATCTTAGGGTTAGTGAATGGTAAAAAAAGCCGATTGAAGCATAAAATATTGCAATCCAACGGAATAAAAACACGTCATTACGCTATCAATCAGCAACAAGAAACTCAAATTACTAACAGTGAAATGGCCGCCAATGCGGGGCTACGCTGTTTGGATGCAAGCTATATATCCTCCACTCAAGTGGAGATGCTTAGCGTCGCGACGAGCCAAGGTGATTTGGTGCTGCCAGGTTTTGGTAGCATGGTACAAGCTGAATTAGATATCCCTTCGGTTCAGCTGAACACTAGCCATGGGATCTGCTCCAGCAGCATGATGGCACTTAAAGCAGCCTATACAAATATTAAGGCGCAGGAGTCTACTAATGCCTTAGTGATCGCCAGTGAATTGGCGTCTCGATTGTTTAAACATACTCGTTATGAGCAAGTTGAAGGTAATGAAATCGATTTTAATGCTGAGTTTTTACGTTGGATGTTGTCCGATGGTGCTGGGGCTTTATTACTTGAAAACCGACCAAGAAAGACGGGCAAAAGTTTACGAATAGATTGGATAAAAAGCTTTTCCCATGCCGATGTCTATCCGGTTTGTATGTCGGTGGGGATGCCAAAAAATGACACTAAGAGCTGGCAAGATTTTCCGACCTACAGCGACGCCGAGAAAGCGGGGGCATTATTGCTACGTCAAGATGTTCGTCTACTTGATAACATCGTTTCCGTTGGTGTAAATGGCTTCTTGCAGCTGTTGAAAGATGAGATGTTCAAGGTCGCAGAAATAAACCATGTGTTATGTCATTTTTCATCTGCCTATTTCAAAAGTAAAATCGTCGAGATGCTTGAGGTTGCCGGAGTGCGCATTCCGCAAGAGAAGTGGTACACCAATTTGTATGAACGAGGTAACACGGGCTGTGCCTCTATTTTTATCATGTTGAATGAATTTCTCGCTACACACTCCTTGTCAGTAGGCGAAACGTTGTTTTGTATGGTACCAGAGAGTGGCCGATTTAATTGTGCCTACATGCATTTAACTGTCGTGGAGTAGATGATGACAGAACATATTTTAACACCCTCGGGCCAAGCGTGTTTACAATCCCTTCTCAAGATCTGGTTTGATTTTGATCTGGCGTTATCTAAGGCCCCCATCGTAAAACGTTTAGAGCAGCGTCGGCTCAGTCATGAAGATTATCAAAAACTGCTTGTGAATTTACGTCAGCAAGTCATTGAAGGCTCCCGCTGGATCACTCGCTGTGCATCGAGCTTTAATCGAGACTATGCAGATGTTCGCTCAACGGTGATAGGCCATGCTAAGGATGAACATAAGGATTTTCTTTTGCTAGAAAGTGATTATGTCGCCACTGGCGGCAATGTGAGCGTGATTCAAAATACAAGTAAGAATATAGGTTCAGAAGCGTTACATGGATTTTTAATGTATCGCGCTAGTCAAGAAAATCCGATCGATCTCATTGGTGCCATGTGGATCATTGAAGGCTTGGGTAACAAGATGTCGAGCAAATGGGCAGCATTAGTAGAGGAGCAACTTGAGTTACCGAGCACAGCCACGCAATTTATGCGTTATCACGGTGAGAATGATGAACATCATATGGAGGAGTTGTATCAGCTGGTGGATCGCGTGGCGGTTGATGCTGCTGCGATAAAATCGATAGAGCGTACCGCCGAGGTCGTTGCCAGGCTTTACATTCTGCAGTTGGAGGAGGTTGATCATGTCCAATAGAGAGCAAAGCGCGTTTATACGTGCCCTTGCCAACGACAATTCATTACCGATAGAAAAAGCCGCCGTTGATTTGTGGGTCAAAGATCTCGATAACCCATTTCGATGGACATTGAGACCGATATTGCAGTGCCTGTTTGCTATCTTGTTACATCTTATCTGGTTTTTTAAGCGACTTCCGCTGCCGCAGTTTAACTGTCATGGTTTATTGCAAAAAATGATCTGCTGGTTCTGCAAGCATCTAGTGTCACCAGAGGCGAATCTATTAATCTTGCGTCACTTTTCAACCGAATCTAATGTGCTTAATTTCCTAGCCGAAAATACCGGTAAAGATGTGGTCGTGGATCTGTATCCAAAGCGTATTGACGATATGTTACGGGATACTTTTATTAAGCATGACCAAGAGCTTTTTGAGGCTTTCTTCCAATTTGGGGATGTAAAAGATGCACTGCAAGTGGCACATAAATCGTTGACATGGGAGCATTGGGAAAAGCTGGATATGGCATCGTTTGAGTTGGCGCGAAAGAAAACTCAAGTGATTGATTTCGAAACCTCTCACGCACTATTCATGTGTCTGTTTTGCTTCTTGCTAACACGAGACGAATACCGAGATGCGATAAACGGCTTTAACTTAGATCAGTCTATTGCGATCCGTATTGGCCGGATTATAGATAAACCTGAAATTGTTGAGATGGCATACAACAAATATCCTCACTATTTAGTTGGCCCTTGGAATTTAAGTCAGCGATTTCTGATGCATGGTTTTTTTACCGAGTACCTTTATGCAGAGCTGGAAGCCATACGCAATGAAAGTTCACTATCTGAAATCTTCGAATGAAGGCTGATCACATTTTCTAAAAGTAAATATAGGCAGGCATAGTTGACCACTTCAAGTTAACCTGAGATCGGGTTAAGCTGCGCCGCTTAATATCGACAAAAATGTTGGCATTAAGCAAGCGGATGGGTGAATAACAATCAGATGGAATTTAACTTGTTGATTTACCGAGCCTGCTGAGGGGCATTTATCACTCGCCAATGACGCGCGCAGGGCGCCTGCATGTTAACCACGGCAAGCGGTCTGCTGAAATAGGATTGGCGTCTTGAGCGACACGATTAAATATCGCTCCAACTTCCGCAGCAGAGCGACTACCAATGTCTACACCTCGGCCAAAGGTCACATCAGAGTTACCGATAACCGAGTCATTATTGTTGTAAAGTTTACTTGTATTTACCCATATGGTTTGTCACAACTTATCTTGTTTTCATCAATAAAAATCCGACAATTCATTGAATACCATAGAGTATCATAAGAAAATGTTACAGCGTCTCTTACTGCATTTTGTAAAGTCACGTAAAAGCCCATTTTATCACTGTTAGATAAATCTTCGCCTTTATTAACAAAACAATGCTCAGTGTGTTTACCTTTGTAAATGATATTAATACAAGGTTTTTTTATCGGAACATACGCAATTGTGATTCCCGTTATGGCATTTTGATTATCATAAGACTTAACTAACGTCCTTAACTCATCGCTTGGTGGAACTTTCACCTCTACTTCTGCATACGATACGCAAGAGAATAAAATAGCATACAAAAATAAAAAATTAATCCGATAAGTATGCCGTTTTAGGATGGTTTTTTTTAACATCTAATTATTATTTTTTCCCGGTAGGTTTGCAGGTGATTTTTTTATCGTAAATATCTATTTCACAAAACTGTTCATTCCATGGAGCTGCAGCAATAAATTCTACACTCTCACCGATTATGGTTAATCTAGTAGCGTAAACACTCGGAGCTTCAGACTCCAGATCAAAACCAGCGTCTCCCAATTTACAGTAGCGAGTTTTCTCACCCTTTCCTATTTTTTCAATTATGATACACGGATCATTTTTTAAAATATAAACCAGTGTGTCCTCTTTTTTGGTATCTAAACTGTAATCTGAATAATAGAACCTATAATCATCAATTGAAGCAGCATAGATTGATGTTGATAACATTGCACCTAATAACATAATTAATTTCATTCTATTGCCTTATATCTTTTTAAATAACGATTATCGTCAACGCCATATGATTGAACCCAATACTTCCCTCGCATAACACGATAAAAATCAGATTGTTCACCCGAAAGCCCTTGGGTTTGATCCTGAACCAAGGCAGGGACAATCAACTTTCTTGTTGAGCCGTATTTACCATCAAATCCAACGTTATCCCCCCTATAAGTCAGATCAACTAACACATCTTTAACCTTTTGGCTTAAAGAGTCATAATTAACTACCCCATACTCATCAGCAACAGTTTGTTTGGTTAATAGACGTTTCGTGGTTTTTTCATATTCAGAGTAAATATCTAAAAATAAAAAGTGTTGTTGTTTTCTAGTTAACTGCTGTTCTGATTTCTGCACTTGACTGTCTAGTGTTAGATAGTGATCGTAAGCATGCTGTTTTTTCTTACCCGCTCCAGATTTTAACCACTGTAAAAGGTCTGCTGAAATAGGATTAGCGTCTTGAGCGACACGATTAAATATAGCTTCAACTTCCGCAGCGGAGCGACTACCTATGTCTAAGCCTCGGCCAATAGTTACACCAGAGCTGCCGATAACCAGACTCTTATTATTCGGCACATGCACTTTACGCGAAAAAAACATGCTTCCATCGGTATCATTTCCTTCAGCATCAAACGTTAGTTGGCCACGAGGCACTTTAAGCCACTGAGTCTCCATTTCATCATTTGCCGTTATTTTGTTAGCGGCAATGGCTGCGGAAAGTGCAGCTTCACTTTCTGCGGCAATAGCAGCAGAAAGGATAACCAGACTTGCTACCTTTTGTTCAGCCAGTATTTTTTCTCTATGTGCAGCATATCGGCCCTGATTCTCCTGTACATGTATTCGCGTTTCCTCTGACTCTTTATAAAGCGCTAAACGTTGTCTGTGAATACGCTCTTTTTGTGTCAACTTAGGCGGCTCTTCCCATGCTGGCCTAGGCTTGATAAATGGATTACACGCAGAGCAACCACATTTGTTCGCTCCCCCTAATTTTGCCATCATTCTTCCTTGATTAATTTCTTGACTAATTTCTTGATTAATTCCATTACTAACTCCTTGCTCCTTGACTAATCCCTTAAATAGCGCTCGAACAGAATAGTGTCTTTTTTCAATGAAAATAGCCAGTTATTGTGCGATAGACATGATCCATGTGTGCACTAAAACTAACTAAGGCGAGTTGAGGGTTGGGTTGAGGATTTCTCTGAGAGGAGCAAACAGTAGCAGATTATTGTTTTATTGTTTAGCAAAAGTAAACAATTTAGCCAATTTTGATAAGATTGGTAACCAAGCCAATCTTCCAGACACAAGGACTTCCCCGTGATCTTCCCGTAGAAGTGGGAAATCATTTGCCCAAGATAAGCCAAAGCAAAACCCAAGACAGAACAAGATATATACTTTTCAAAAACTTATAGCTTTAGTCAATTAATTGAAAGGTGTAGAATACTTTCTTTAGTGAATATATTGAAACATTAAAGGGTCTATGATGTCATCACTCAATGCTTTACTAACTGAAATTGCAAAAGGTTGGCCAAAAGCTAGAGATGAAAAATTTAAAAATCACCCTTTAGCAAATAAATTAAGAAATGATTTAAAAGAAAAAATAACATCAATAATTTCAGCTAAATTTCCAAATTTAACTATAAAAGCGAGTGCTGGTTCTGGTTATTGGGCAAATGTCCCTTGGTTATCTCTTTTGAATCCAGAAATAACAAAATCAACACAATCAGGTGTTTACCCTGTTTATTTATTTAGAGGGGATGGCTCAGGAATATATTTATCACTTTGTTTTGGCACAACAGACTTAGAATCCCAACATGGTAAATTAGAAGCTAAAAACCAAGCAGAAATAATGAAATGTAATCTTATAAATTATATTCCAGAATTAAATCAATGGAATGATGTCATTGATATAAAATCTACGACTGACCTTGGTAAATCCTATGCATGGGCTACGGCTGGTGCAAAATTTTACGACTCAACTTCAATGCCATCAGATGAACAATTAATTATTGATTTGATAGAAATTCTAAATATTTACAGCAAAGTGAAAATAACATCGAAAGAATTAAAAAAACAAATAGATAAACCATCTTACAGCACTCAAATGTCTAAACCCTTCCTTCTCCTCGCGGGTATTTCGGGCACAGGTAAAACGCGTTTTGTGCGTGAACAAGCGAGGTCTTCCGGCTCATTAAGTGAAACCTACTGCTTAACCTCGGTACGCCCAGATTGGCATGATCCAAGTGATTTATTGGGCTATGTCTCTCGCCTAAAAGATAGCACTGAATATGTTAGCACAGATGTCGTGGAGTTTATCGCTAGCGCATGGCGTGCCATTATTGACAGTGAGTTAACTGTGGAAGAGGAACTAGACGAACAAGATCACACTAGATTAGTGGTGAGTGGTGATATTGATACTTTACATAATATTAACCCTTATTGGCTCTGTTTAGATGAAATGAACCTAGCGCCTGTTGAGCAATATTTTGCCGATTACCTTTCAGTTATAGAAACCCGAAGATGGCAATGGACTGGTGATGATTTTACCTATGGCAGTGATGCACTGTTAAGTGCATCGACTATCAATCATTGTGACTATTCTGTCCAATTGCGTAAGCAGCTTGGGTTTGAGGATGTAAAATACGACAACATTTGGCAGCTGTTTAGTCAGCATGGTATCAGTATTCCCTTTAACTTAATTGTGGCTGGTACGGTGAATATGGATGAAACGACCCATGGATTTTCCCGTAAAGTGATTGACCGGGCACTGAGTTTTGATTTTGGCGAGTTTTTCCCAAATGATATTGATGATTTTTTTGAATCCACCAAGGTTGCCAAGTCATTAAGTTACCCTATTTATAGCCAAGCTACATTGGAGCAATTTGAGAATGTGCAAGCGGATAATAATGCGCAAAAAACCACAGCATTCTTTAAAGCGATAAATGACGTGTTGAAAGGAACTGCATTTGAGCTGGCATTTCGGGCTTTTAACGAGCTGTGTTTAGCAGTGATTAGTTTTGCACCAAAGACTGAACAAGAGTTACAGGCTGTATTTGATGACTTTTTAATGTGTAAGGTGTTGCCACGCATTGAGGGAGATGAAGATAAGCTGGCAACTAATAGTGAAAGTAACCTACTTGAGCAACTTGTACCTGTATTAGAGAGCGAACTTAAGGATATTTGGCAACGTCAGCGCCCTGATCTATTACGAGCATATAATGACCATACCAATGAAAAAGTGGTTGAGACAGACTGCCGCTCATATAAAAAGATTGAAGCGATGACAGCTCAGTTAGCGTCTGGTTTTACTTCATTCTGGCCATAATGGCGTTGTAGGAATACTCGATAACAATGACAACAAGTAAACGCGCTACCATCAAGCTTGAGCATCACGACTTCACTGTCTACGTGAGTTGTGATGATATCGTGAGCCCGTTAAAAAAACTGTCCCATACCTATTCACAGCGTAACCTAGCCAAACCTGCTGAAAATGATGTTGTCGTTTTAGCTGATGATTTAAAGGGTAAATATAAAGCCACATTTGATGATGGGTTAGCTTTAGAGTCCCCCTTCTTTTTTGAGAATAGACAATATCGGTTTGAAGTTGAGTTTAAACGCCACGTGACTGCACATTCTGCTGCGGTTAACCACAAACACCGCTTAATAGAAGAAGCTTTTTACTTAAACCGAAAAGGCAATACACTTCAGGCTACGCTTAATTTTGGCAATGATGTTGGCCGCTGTCGTTTTAGGTTAGATTATCAAATAAATGATAAGCCATGCTCTATAAGCATTAGGTTTAATATATTTGCTACTAAAATGGTGGTTGAGCAAGATCTCAGGTTAATAAACCAAGCCATTGATAATATCTACCCTCTATGGCGCTATAGCTTAAGCAGTAAGACGACTCAACAAGTGAGTAAATCAAGTCGAAATCTAGATAAATTTGAACTGTTTTGGTTAGCACAATTTGAACGCCTAGTAGAGGAGTTACAACTTGGTGTAAAACAGATCATCAATTCTCCCCATAACAGATTGCAATCGTTTACTAAACAGCAAGCATTAGATCGAGTCAGTAAACGATTAAAACCAAAGCAACTTGAAAAAGCTCAACAGCTGATGAATGCAGGCATAACCAATCCGCGCATCAATATTGGTTATAAAAAGTTAGCTGTTGATACGCCCGAAAATCGTTTCATAAAAATGGTTATCAACACGATTTCAAATAATTTAAGAACACTGATAACTGCTATAGCATCGGAAAAAGGGACAAAAATGTCCAACTCCTTTTTTGAGCAGCTGCAAGCGTGGCAAAAAAGCTTTAATAAAGTGAGCAAGCAGCAACTTTGGCGTGAAGTGGGCAATTTTAATGGACTCAATAGTGAGTCCAAGGTACTGCAACAAGGGACCGGCTATGCCAAGGTCTACAAACTATGGCAACAATTAAAGCATTACTTAAATAAAACCGATAGCCATGGTGATATTTCAGTGAAATCGATAGCCGATCTCTATGAGATTTGGTGCTTTGTTGAGGTGATGGAAGTCATTAAAAGTCTTGGTTTTAAAGAGCAAAAGCGAGAACTGTCTAAGTTAAAGCAGGTTCAGTTTGAAAAGCAGTTTAGTAAAAATGGTATGGCTGCCGCATTCGAGTATAAACGTGACCGCGATGGTATGGCGATTAAGCTTGCCCATGAGCCATCGTTTTCACCTAAAGGCGTTGAAAACCGTACTTGGCTAGCGAATCAGCGCCCTGATATAGTACTGCAAGTGATCCTGACAAATAATGAATCATTCTTTATTTTATTCGATGCTAAATATCGAATTGATGATTATCAGATTAGTGGTAAAGATGCAGTACCAGAAGGTGCAATAAATCAGATGCATCGCTACCGAGATGCCATCATTCATCAGCAACAGACAGATAATGAAAAACCGATAAAGAGTCGGCCAGTAATGGGGGCATTCGCTTTATACCCAGGTTTTTGTGATCAAGCAGAAGATGAAAATCCCTATCAAGAGGCGATAGATCAAATAGGTATAGGTGCTTTTGCCTTGTTACCCAGTGATCTCGACTCATCAAGTCACCGTTTGTGGTTGCAAAACTACCTTAAACAGAAATTGGGTGGAACAACGTCAGATTACCGAAAGCGAAGCCATGATTATTATTTTGTGGAGGATGCTGTACGTATACCCCCTTATGGTCAAAATGCTATCCGTCATAGCGGGTTAACTATGGTAGCGCCTCTTAATGAGATCAACCGTGATAATACTTATATACAACAGGCTAGGACAGGCGCGTTAAAGGGCTACCATACTCAACTATTAGCGACCAACCGCCAGAATGTACATCGAAATATTATCCGTGAAGTGCACTACTTCATCGTAACAGTGCGAGAGGATATAACGGGTGAAAAGCAGTATGGTCAATACCTTTATCGTGTTGCTAATGTAAAGCTGTTACCAAGACATAGCATAGATGATAACTTAACAGGTAAAGCCAGCCGTGATGAACATCTATATTGGTTATTTGAATTTGCTGGTGAGCCTACTCCTCTTAAAAGCAAGCTAGAAACGCCCTATGAAGAACATTTCAAATTTAAGCTAACTAAAGCTGAATACCTTCATGATATTAACAATTGGGATGATATAACAGGCTCATACCAGCTCTACGCTGAACTTGATGAAACTTGGTAGTCGCCTCAAAAAACAGTAAATTTTTCAACAAAAAGAAGCAATCGAAGCAGCACACTGCTTGTAAAGACCAAGGTGTGGATGTGTAATGGTCAACTAATTCTGGTCACGTGTTTATGGGAGGTGAACTTTACCAGCTACGCCTCATCTTCAGGTTTGCCCTCGCTATACATTTACTGCTACTGCTACTGTGGTAAACTGGTTCTAGTGAATGATTTTTGGCACCCATAAACACCTGTGCTTTAGGTCTAGCATTTTGCCCATTAACAGGGTTTCATATTTTATGAAACATTGGAGAAGTATTCAAACATGGAAAAGTTAAAATTTATTTTTTTGACTCTTATTTATTTAACGTCACTTGCTACGACTGTATGCTGTATTTTGGTAATGACTTTTACTTTCTTTAGTACTAAAGAGAATTATATTTCAGTCACAATAGCTTTTGGCATACTCACACTCGTTTTTGGGTTAATTTCGTTATCCATAAAGCGACACAAATCAAAATTAAAAAATAATAAAATTGAAAACCTAGTGTTAAAAATTGCTACTTCACATGATGGGCTAGTTACGGCAGCTGACTTAGCACTTAATAGCTCAATGGGCCTAAAAGAAGCTTCTGCTTATCTAGGTGGTTGTTATTCAAATGGTTTATGTGAAAAAAGATATGCACAAGAAAACTTGGTAGAAGTTTTCTATTTTAAATCGGCAATTTCTTTAGAGTCTAAAAAAACCTCCAAGTTAATTGCCGAAATTTAAAAGAGCGATAGCCGTTTCTGGTGTATGAAAAAAGAGATTGCGATGTAACCTGTTCATCGCTACTGTGTCCAATTTTAACTTTGTTTACACAAGACAACACTTCTTGAATTTCTTACCACTATCACAGGGACAAGGATCATTACGGCCCACTTTGATTTCAGCAACATAGGGTTGTTGTAAAGCATAACTGTCGATATCCATGCCACCAAGCTCATTATTTGAGTACATCATATTCTTTAGGATATTCTCAAGCTCTTCATCTGCTATATCCTCATCGCTGATATTATCTTCGGGCGAAAAATCCGACCATTGAGCGTAAAAATCAATGACATCAAAGTCGCCACTGACAAAACCCTTTTCCCAGTCAGAATCCCCAATACAGCCATTATCCCAATCAAGAATTGGCTGGTTTTCAATGGGGCCATTGTCCATAACACCTTGATTGATTAAATCTGTAAACTGAGGTCGATATTGATCAAATTGATAAGAGATAAGTTCATTAGCTAAGTAAAGTAAAGCGCTTGATTGATGATTATTAACTAAATTTTTAATGAACTCGGGGAAAAAACCATTCAATGTCTCGTGAGTTATTTGTTCTGTATCTAACTGAGCAAATAAGGTTCCTATTGCGGCCATTTTAATAAAATCCCCGGCCTCATGGGAATGAACAATACCACACAGTTTATCAGGCTTACCCTGAGCCAAAATGTAGTATGCCGTGGGTAGGCCCATGCTAATAAAATCCCCAAAAAGGTCTCTTAACGGCCAATCACCTCTATTGGTTAAGTTAATTAAAGAATCAAAGCGATCAAACTGCTTACGATCGATGATCATGGTAATACTGAAAAAGAGTAAGTTAAGTTCTGAATAATCTAAGTGTTCCTCGACAATAAACCGCTGCATTAATTCGTCAATAATGGGTAGAAGTTCGGGCCACAACTCTCTTGCACTCAATAACGCCTCAACAGGTAGTTCTGTTAACTCATTACTAAAGCAAGTTATTATCTCATCTAAATTCATCAGTTACTCAAACATAAGGGAACATTGCGCCATTATAAATAGATTAAAATAAATAGTCGATTAGATAAAGTACACAATACATGGTTCGGTCATCAAAAATAACCAATACTATTTGCTATCGGTCTCTTGCATCGTTCTGGCGCCGCTTCCCATGTTTGGATCGGTTCGCCAAGGCCATTGGTTACTATTGAAGGGCACTGGACTTGGAAAAATTGCTTTTTTACCCGCCAGTGACATTGCCTGAGTTAATGCGTCTCTGACGCCAGAACTTAAAAGTTCGGTATCCATCAGCATATTGTCATTAAAAAACACCTCTCCTAGCACTCGATCGGAAAGGATCCGAGCCAGTAGGTTAAGCATCTTGTCAGGCTCAATGGTAAATTCGGTGGTCTCAATCATTATCAGACGTCTATTAATGGCTTCCATTCCCATAAATTGGGCTAAAATCAGAAAAAGAATATTGTTCTGACGTGCGACGTACAAGGTGTTAGTCATGGCGTAGGTATTATCCCAGTCGTTACCGAGCATTTTTTTCCACTGACTAAGTACCTCAACCCAATGATTTACCTGATAAATAACAGCAATATCAATTAATTCTGTAATAAAAGGTTTTGAATCTCTAGCAAAGCGTTTAATTTCATCCTTATTAAAAGTGCCATTTTCAAGCCAGCGACTCATCACATTAATATTACGAACAAGGACAGCTTGAAAAATGTGCCGATCTTTTGTGGTAGCTTTAATTAACTTAAGGTTTTTTAAGGCTGCTTGATTCGCTTTTAAATAGACTAGCATAGGCTGCTTCCATGAATTGTCAGTTGAAGGGTCTATGGCACTGACTATTTGATAAATAGCCATACTTGCGTGACCAATGGATTTGGCAAACTGATATGCTTCTGGGGCCGCAGGCGCTTCTAGCGGTGCCATTCCCGGCCGATATAACATAAAACGTCCACCCGCTCCCGAGAATAAGCCCAATATGACTGGGTGTTGATCCATTAGCTCTGTCTTAAATGAAGTTAACGCGGTTTGATAGAGAGGAAACATCATATTATTGAGCGTTATCACACTTGCCGCAGGAGTCATTTTGCCCTTTTTACTCGCTGTTAAGTGAGGATTTGCTGCTAAAGCCATTGAGCATAATATGCTACAACTAACTAAAATAGTTTTGATTACATAAGTGTTTAACCAGAGGCTGTAAGCTAATTTAACTAACATCATATTTTCCTTTATTTATTATTTATTATTTATTATTTATTATTTTTTAGTGTTTACTTACGGTGTTAGTAAGTCGCTGAGATCTAGCAAGCACTTATCATAACAACTGACGTTAAACAGCGTGCACTGTACATTATTGAAACAAAAATGCCACTTTCTCTATTGGTTCAGATTTGTTTGTTGTTTAATTGTTGGTATTCTTGAGTTTGGTTCACTTTAGCCTTTTGGTTTTTAAATAAGAAAAAATAATGCTTGTTGGATGAGTTTAAATGTAAAAAGTAGATTTTTCAGTGGTTATCTCTATGGTTTAATTTTGATTGTTTGATACCGCCAACGTTTCAGAAAGCACATTATTATTATGCTAAACATCTTGATATTTAAATTCGTTATTTGATTTTGTCAACCTGTTACCATATTAATAATTAACAAGGTGGTTACTTATTAATAACTGGGTTGATGTGATTTATTATCTTAGTTGTTTTTAGTGCTTGGTAATTCTAATAGTAAATGAGTGAGTTAATTCTATTTCATTGGCGGTATTGTCATTTTATTTTTATTGAGATTATAGCGCTACATCTAGGTGTTAAGTCATACCGTTGAATTACATAAAAAACATAATTGCTCTAAAAGTGATCAAAAGGTATTGACAAGTAATACTTTGGTGTTACTGTAATGGCTACAAAATGAGCTTACAACTATAATAATGGAACTCAATATGTCATATTTTTATACATCACATCGCACTGGTTACATTTTTTAAACTTTTCTTGATGAATTGTTTATTTGTAGGTGTCGAGTCAATTAAATTTCACTTTAACGTTAGTTGATTTTAATTACCCTGTTGGGTTTTTCTTTGCGCTATATAAATAAATTTAAACATTGTTTTTTAGATTTAATGTTGTTTTTAAAATAATTTTATTTCTATTTAAAATTTAATTAACCCAGTCATTTATCTAGGGTCATGCCTATGAGGGAGAATGCTACTTATATTGTTTTTTTTGTAAACTAATTAATTGACTATTATGTTAAGGGGATAAGCATGGAATTTAAAAAAAATGTACTCGCTATTTTTCTAGTCACGATGTTTAGCACTAACCTGCATGCTCAAGAACGCGATAATGTGCTTCTACCTGCGGATGAATTTACTGAAACAGTTGAATCGGATACAGGAGAAGAAACAGAAAACTTCGTACTAGACAGTGATGAATGGGCTGTCATTCAGGTATTTGCTATTACGGCAAGGACATTGCCTATTACCGAAGAGGCAATGCGTAATCGTTTTAAGATGTCTGACTCACTTGAGTTTGGCTACAACTATCAAGAGCTGCTTGGCAGTTATGAAAGTGTTCATGACATTGCAGGTCAATGGCTAGACCCTAATGGCTATCGCGACCAAATGGTTGATCTTGCGAATAGCATTAGCGCATACGCTACCTCGACCATGTCTTATACGAATCCGGCATATGGCATCCCACATTGGTCTCAACAACTCTTGGATGCGCTTATATCCGGGGATCAAGAATTAGCCCTATCAAGTTTAGTCACTCTTAAATCATTCTTAGAGCTAATGCAGACTCAAGCTGAAGGGTACTATAGCGAAGCTGATGAGCT
Source organism: Shewanella sp. VB17 (assembly GCF_013248905.1). Lineage (NCBI taxonomy): Bacteria > Pseudomonadati > Pseudomonadota > Gammaproteobacteria > Alteromonadales > Shewanellaceae > Shewanella > Shewanella sp. VB17. The sequence continues at coordinate 161,259 of NZ_JABRVS010000001.1, read as the reverse complement.
AGGTGATGGTCTTACTTCATTTATTAATACGTTGGACGAAGAGAAGCAAGAGTTGTCTCTAGTACAGCAGAGCAATGCAGAAATATTAGAAAATGATGGTTCAGCAACAAAAATAAAAATTGATCAGCTGCAAGATTCAATTGAAGAGAAACAACAAGAATGGAGTAAATGGGTCACAGTGGCATCCACATCACCGACCTATGTCACCGTCGCTTTTCCTTTTGGGGCCATTGCTTCCATTTCCGCCGCCGCTGCAGGAACGGCAAAGGCGATAGCGTTAAGAACAGAAATTAATTTTCTTAAAGATGATTTGAAAGCGTTGGCAGATACTTTGGATACAGAGGAACTGACTTATGCATCTTGGATAGTCGCCAATAGCAGCATTGATAATACTCGTCAGCAAATATCCAATGCGCTTACATCATTAGAAAAACTCAAAGGCGGCTGGAGCGTCATGGTGGGTAAGCTTGATGCCATCTTAGCAACACTTGAAACGGCTCAAAGTGAAGGTGTCATTGATAATCCTGTCGTCGAAGTAGCAACAGCTCTCACACTTGCACAATTAGATACGTTAGAAGAGGAGTGGGACGGTGTGAAGGAGAGCTCAGAAGGATGGGTGAGAAACGCTTATGTAACTTCAGGTAGCGAATAGTTTGATTGGGGCAAGCCCTTGGCTTGCCCCATATCAATTTATTAGGAGATGTGATTATGTCATTTAAAAAAAACGCTATTTTTATCGGAATGTTACTGGTGCATCAAGGCACGCTAGCTAGCCCCTGGACCGACCATTATCAAGTTGCGGAGCCACAATACCTTCCTAGCCATTATCAAGGTGTTACAGATTCAACTGTTGCAGGGCAAGTTGTTAAACAAGACATGCTGCTTAATGCAAGTGATCTAAAAGAGACGTTCAGCCAATATCCTAGCGCAAAGACATATGTATTTATTGCAGATACCCTTGTTATCGATGAATCTGTCATTGAAAACATAGCAGGAAAAAATATTTTTGTTTTGGCGCGTGTGATCACAGGTACAAGTAGCTTAGCGTTCATACAAAGAGATAGCCATCCTATCACTACAGTGACAGTGGTTGCGGATGAAATTGAACCAGCAAAAATATTGATCACATCACCAAGTGGTCATAGTACGTGGGTTGAAGATAGATCATCTGGCTATCAATTTAAATATATGAATATATTGGGTAATGAAAGAGTGACCTATGATGAAAGCACTATTGCGGGCATCATTGCACTATTAGGTAATAATAAAGACTATATATTTAATAATGCATATGATTTAAGTGCATCTATTTTTGACAGTCAGTCTGTGCTCACCCTAGAAATGTTAGATTGGTATGCTACTTTGCTAGGTCATTCTTCTACTTTGATAAATGAAGAAAACGAAGAAAACTTTGGTGATATTTTCCGTGCGTTAAAAAGTTTGAATTTGTTTTATAGCTCCTCCCAAAAGGCGCAAAATTATGTGCCAGTGTTGAATCTTGATGTCTACTCCAACAATTATGGGCAAATCCTCGATGCGATGGAAGCCTATCAAAGTGAATATGATCAATTTGAAAATCATCAGATTGATATTGAGGCTAGGCAAGCGAGTGCAGCGCTTATGTTGGAGAAGCTAGATAACGCATTGAATGCGCAAGAGGGTATTGTTAATACTCAAATCTCAAAAATAGAACGTATACAAGCTTCTCTTACAAGAAAGTTGAACGCTTTCGAACTGCAAGAAGTGGCTATTATAGCGGCTAGAGACAAGTTTAGAGCAGGCATAATCAGCTACCAAACTCGATTTGGTTTTTCTTTGGTGCTTGATGTTTTTTCGGCGTTAAGTGAATTGGCAACCTCTGTAATATCAGCTTTTACCATTGGTCCAGCGGCATTGGCGGGCGCGGCAGAGGCTATCGGTGAAGCCGCTGATAGTGCTCAGCAAGGCGTGAATATCGCTAAAAAGCTGACGAATATAGGAGACAATATTACTAAAATTAACAAGCTAATGGGAAATATTACACGTCTTTTAGAGCTGATTAAAACCAATAAAATAACTGCAGAGTTAAACCAAATATTACAAGACTCGGATCTTTCTATTCCCAGCATAGAAAGTGCAACTCTTGAGTGGGACTTGGCTAAAATAGACATTGATACAACTCTGGGTGCTGCTGAAAAGCTAGAAATCCTTGGTACCCGAGAGTACAAAAATGAACTCAGTAAACTAATAACAACGGGTTCAAGTGCATCAAGTACTCAGCTTACTATCATACTTGAAACCTATCGACTGGCCGAACTTCAGCTAGCCAAACAAGCTATTGAAGATGATTATATGCAAGTTAGTCAATATATTGAGGAGTTAGGCAGTGATGAGCAGGCTTTGGAAAAAGTCGAGCGCTACCTATATCGTGCTTATAACTTTTTCAAGCGACCACTTTACAGTGCTCAATTGAATTATAATGCTGCATATAAGTACCATACCTTTCACGACAGTACCGTTGTGCCAAGCGCTAATGCCAGTTATCTGGAATATAATCAGAATTTGGTTTCAATGAATGAGCAATTAACCCAAGTGGTTGAAACCTTTTACGGCAATCCACCGCAGACTTTCTGGACGAGTACTGAACTCACTGACGAGACCATGCTGAATCGATTAAAGGAAACCGGAGAGTTTACTTTTATTATTGATGAGCAAAACCATAACAGTTTTGGTGCAGGGATATTTAACAATAAAGAGCGGGTGCGCTTAGAGCGTATTGGTGTGAGGCTACTCGGTGAGGAATTGGAAGGTGGGCGGTATGAATTTCAACTGACGCACACTGGAGAATTCAGAGATTTCTATCAAGACCAAGCGTATCTTTTTAATACTAAAGAGTCCGATCGAACCTATTCCTATGAAAAAGAAGGTCAAGAGTATACAGAGATCACTTCTGGTGAGGTTGCTGAAGACTTTGGTGCCTTCTATTTTAAACCAACACCGTTTAGCACCTGGACAGTCAAGCTTTTTGAACATGAAAAATTTGATTTAACGAAAGTGCAGAGCATTGAGCTGATCTTTGAAGGTGACTGGGTGACGCCACCTTTTTAAAAAGTTAACGTAAAAATGGGCAGCTGATCAAGTGAAACACTATCAGCTGCCACTGCTTAACAACCAGTCATGTCAGGAAAGAAAGCGCCTAGATTATGTGGGGAACACATTAATTTAATGAGCATATTTAAGAGGTCTGTATTATGTGGCAAAAAATAATATTAGCGGCGATCTGTACATTTGTCTTGCAAGGTATTGCATTCGCGGAGCAAAGTCATGTTCTGGGCAATGCAGAAGCCTTTGATATTCAAAATAGCGACTCTATTCTTAGTAAAGAAGAATGGATCCAACTCAATATGTTAGCGCGTACAGCGAGCACACTGCCAATATCCGAAGATAACATGCGCAAGCGTTTCATGATGGGAGATAAGGTCGTATTTGACGGTATGTATCAAGAATTGCTTCAACGCTATCAAGATATCCACCAGATCTCTGATACTTGGCTAGGTGAGCTAGGCTATCGCGACCGTATGGTCGCTCTGGTAGGTAGTTTGGTTGATTATGCTCAAGGGGTAACCGACACTTCTAGTGATATTGTGTCTCAAGCAAATCAGTTGCTTGCGGCAGCACAAACAGGGAATAGCGAGCATTTTTATCAAGTAAAAGTTTTATTGCTTGCCACTTTGGAGGCGATGTTAGAGGACGCTAATCAATACTATATGGATGCTGACAATTTAGGTGATGGATTGACTATTTTCATTAATAATCTTGAAATTCAGCTGGTAGAGTTAAGTCAGCTACAGTCTATTAATTCAAATATTTTAGAAAATGATGGCTCTGCTGCCAGTAATCAAATTGACGAGTTGAAAGCGCAAATTGATGACCTCAATCGTGAGTATAGAAAGTGGGTGAAGGTTTCTGCCACCACTCCAACATATGCATGGATTTTCCCCTTTGGTACCATTGCTGCTGTCAGTACCGCTGCTGCAGGTACTGCACAGGTCTTAGCGCTTAAGAACCAAATTAAGTCTATTCGTGAGGATGTGACTCGCTTGCGTCAAGAAATGGCTCAAGATCAAGCGGTTTATCTCTCATGGAGTATTGCAACTGATAGTATCGAGAAGATATTAGACAATGGACAATCTGCGCTGATGTCACAACAAAAGCTCCGAGGAGGTTGGGCTATCATTGTTAGTCAACTTGAAACAGTTGTTGAGGGAGTCCGTCATATTGACAGTGAAGAAGTGATTAATAACCCGAATAACGTGGTGGCAGCAGCCTTAACTCAAGTGAATGTCAATATTGTGCAGCAGGGGTGGCTAAACGTGTTAACGGCAGGGCAAACTTGGTTAGCAAATTCAGATGTGACAGGTGTTTCTTCTGCGCAATTTAGTGTCCCGATTACATCAGAGCTAGCCGATGAGTTTGGGGTCAGTTATTCCACGCAAGTGCATGAATATGCTACCGGACTCTCTTGGCCTACTTATGATTATCAACAAGCTACCACTCTGTGCCACAGCCAGGGGATGCGACTTCCCACCAAATTCGAATTAGTAGAATTGCAAACATGGTTTAACCAATACGAAGACTTAGATGAACATGTGTGGCCTGTCGCAATTGACTATTGGTCTGCAACCATTGACCCTCAAGGACGCTATTACACAGTGGGGATAGATGGCGGTGGTACAACGAGATATCCACATGGTCATCAATATGTTGTTTGTACCTCAGGAGAAACACTGAATGAGCCCGTTAGCCCACCGCCCCAAGCATCGGCACAATTCACGCTTCCATTGACCAAAGAAGAAGCCGAAGAATCGGGTGTTGCCTTTACTGGATATAAAGCAGAAGTGGATTTTGGCCCTAAATGGGCTACGTTCACCTATAGCCAAGCCAAATCTATGTGTGAAAGCAGAGGGATGCTGCTGCCCAGCTCAGAAGAGCTTATTCAATTTGCTCAAGACGGGATAGTAGGTTGGCCGACACACAGAGATTATTGGACTCAAAATAACTCAGATGACGATAACTGGGATTATATCGTCAACATTGTTTGGGCGGAGCCAATTGTTTTTATGAAAGAATGGACCGCTTACGGAGCATGTAAGTATCGCTAAACTGAGATCGACTTACATCTGTATTAGACTAAGACGGTCACTTGATCTGATGTGTTAACTGGTAGATACTCGTAGTCGAACATATGCCCAAACGACCTCAAGATGCTGAATCCCGCATCTTGAGGTCGTTTGGGTATACCCCCTAAAAGAATGGATGATAATAAAATGCTTATATTCATTATCTGCATCGCCTTGTTGCTACTCGCTTATAAGTTCTACAGTCCATTTGTAGAACGTCAAGCGGGGATCGACAATAATGCCAAGACGCCTCAAACTCGCTTTGCCGACGGCGTCGATTATGTCGAAGTTCACCCGGTGAAAGCCTTTCTAATTCAGTTTCTTAATATTGCTGGTGTTGGCCCTATTTTTGGCCCCATCTTGGGGGCGCTTTATGGTCCTATCGCCTTGGTATGGATTGTTTTAGGTAATATCATTGGCGGCGCAGTTCACGATTACTTCTCAGGTGTGCTGAGTATTAAAGAGGACGGTAAGAGCCTACCAGAAATAGCCGGCCACTATTTTAATGTCTACGCTAAAGGCGTGATGCTCATTTTTACCGCTATGCTGCTGTTTTTTGTTGGTGTGGTGTTTATCATGAGTCCAGCGGGCTTATTGAGTCACTTAGATTATTTAGAAGGGACCATCTTCGCGAATAATACCCTCTGGGTATTGGTGATTTTAGCTTATTACTTATTAGCGACCATGCTGCCTATTGATAAAATCATTACTAAGCTCTACCCAATATTTGGTCTGTTGATGATTGTCATGACGGTATCGATTGCCGGAGCTTTATTAATGAGTGCGCCTCAGTTACCTGAGATGGGGAATATTTTTGCCTACTTCGATCATAGTCATTATAACAATGAGCTGTTGGAACCTAATCCTGATGGTTTACCCGTTTGGCCTCTACTGTTTGTGACCATTACTTGTGGTGCCATCAGTGGCTTTCACTCGACTCAGGCGCCGATCATGGCTCGCTGTTTGACTAATGAAAAATATGTTCGTCCAGTCTACTATGGTGCCATGATGTGTGAAGGCATCGTAGCTTGTGTATGGGCGTTGGCGGGGATTGCCGCCTTTCCCGGTGGTTATATCGAACTTAAATCGATATTGGATCTCGGTGGTCCGGGAATGGTGGTTAACCAAGTTGCGACTAGCTACCTGGGTGTTGTGGGTGGCATTATGGCAATTATTGCTGTTGCTGTTTTTCCGATCACTTCAGGAGATACGGCATTTAGAGCCTTACGATTGACCATAATCGATGCCTTTAATATTCCTCAGAACGTGCGCAATCGTCTGTTGATTTCCGTGCCGATTCTGGTTATTGCCTATTTTATGACTAAGGTCGATTTTACGCTTATTTGGCGATATTTTGCCTTCTCAAACATGTTACTGTCGACCAGTGTGCTGTGGCTGGCGACTAAGTATCTATTTGATCGAGGTACTTTCCATTGGATTGTCAGTTTGCCTGCAATTGGTGGAACCAGTGTCACCGTGTCCTATATTATGACTGCTGGTATCGGGTTGGGCTTGCCTCAGTCCTTTAGTCAACCGACAGGCATTGCCGTAGGCATTGTCTCCTTGATTGCACTTATTTTAGTGCATCAGAAGCGTAAGCCAGCGGCTAAATCTGAGGCCTAAACGGGATCTCAATGTAACGGTTTAATTGAATAAATCAGGGCGGCCCAGTGTGCCGCCTTGTTAGATCTATACAACACAAAAATGAAATACCTGAGTGATATAATAATGCGGTTTAAGTTGAAAAAGTTATTACTTCTAATGGGATGTTTGCTGCCCCTAAGTGCTATGTCTAGTGAACAAGATTTAGACTGCACCAAAGCGGTTAGCACAATAGAAATTAACGCCTGTGCGCAGGTCGTGTTAGATGATTTAGAAATGGAAATGCAGCGATATTTAGATAAGGCGATTGAACATGCATCTGCAACAGGTGAAGATAAAGATCTGATTTCAGAAATAAAAAAATCTCAGTCCGATTGGGAGCTCTACAGAAAATCTCAGTGTTCAGCTGTTTATACGAGATATATTGGGGGAACAATACGAGGGGGAATGAGCCTATCTTGCAAGCAAGACTTAACAAAAGATAGAACATACCAAATATGGAACCACTTTCTTACCGAATTGTCAGGGAGTTCAGTTTTGGCAGAGCCTAAACGATAACCTAATCCCTTACTGTTATCTTAAGTTCACATTCAAGCTCTCGAGGCCACTCTTGTTTAGATTCATTGTTTGTTCTTTTATCTTGCTTGTCGTCGTTGGGTGTTCGAGCCAATTACCTGAGCAAGCAAATCACGATTCTGCCACGGATAAAACGACTCTTGCAAATACACAAGAGCACGGCAATAAACAACAGGTCTTAGAGCAAAAGTTAATGGCTTTTCATCGAGAATGGCGAGGGATCCCTTACCGTTACGGCGGTATGAGCAAGCGGGGCGTTGACTGCTCAGGTTTTGTGTCTCTCGCTTATCAGCAGATTTTGGGGAAAAAGCTACCAAGAACGACCGCAAAACAAGTGTATCTGGGTCAGTCGATTATAAAGTCTCAATTAAAAACAGGTGATCTTGTGTTTTTTAAGACTGGATGGTCGACGCGACATGTAGGCATTTATTTGAGTAATAATCGATTTTTACATGCTTCTACTAGTCAAGGTGTGATGATCTCACTGTTGGACAATAGTTACTGGCAGCAAAAATATTGGCAATCGAGACATTTGTAATTTCCAATTTGCCAGTTTTAAAGCGATAGAAAACCTCGAACAGGGGCTGATTTTGTAGATCCTAACGAGATATATACCCAAGCCACTTCAAGGTGCTCGTTTCAGAGCCTCCATAGGATGGCTGAATAAGGCAGTGATTGAAAGAATGGTTGTTCCCTTGTTGATAACACTAACACAGTGCAGGTATTCTATGGGAACTCCCAGAGGGCATGGCGAGAAGCAACCTATTTCTTCGTTATGAAATATTGAATTAGAATAACTAGTCCGTCAATTTCATGAAGACCGCCATGGATGGTGGGAATGTCGTTAATGCAGGAGCAATTAACGCCCTTGAACTCTGTCACTTCTCGACATGCTGAATCCTGCATCTTGAGGTCGTTTGGGTATATATTTTTAAGGTGTAATAAATCACATAATGAGTAGGACATAAGATGACTAAAGCTAAAATCGGTATCGTGACAGTGAGTGATAGAGCCAGTGCGGGTGTGTATGAAGATCTTTCTGGGAAAGCGATTATCGATGTGCTCAACGAATACCTCATTTCTGAGTGGGAACCTGTGTATAAAGTGATTCCAGATGAGCAAGTTGTTATCGAGGCAACCTTGATACAAATGGCTGATGAGCAACATTGCAGTCTTATTGTTACCACTGGTGGTACTGGACCTGCTAAACGTGATGTCACACCTGAAGCGACTGAAGCCGTGTGCGACAGAATGATGCCTGGTTTTGGTGAGCTGATGCGAGCAGAATCTTTGACGTTCGTTCCTACTGCTATTCTTTCGCGTCAAACCGCAGGCTTGCGTGGTGGTTCGCTGATTGTAAACTTACCGGGTAAGCCAAAGTCTATCCGTGAGTGTTTGGACGCTGTTTTCCCGGCTATTCCCTATTGCCTTGATCTCATGGAAGGCCCTTTTCTTGAATGCGATGAGTCGGTGATTAAGCCATTTAGACCCAAAGCTAAATAGGCTAAGTTTGTCTCATTGGTTAACATTCGATTTAGCCATATTGTGGTGAACACCACTATGGCTATTTATCTCAAATGGAGCAGAGAGTGAGTTTCAGTATTCCCCTTCAGAATTGAAGAGGAATACTTATTATAAACAAGAAGCTACAAGCCGAATATTATCTTCTCGCTCTTAAGTGACTTTTCCATTGCCACTATTAAGCTGATGGCAATCATTAAGGTGCTGATTGATGATAACAGCAGCTGCAGCATAGGGACCTCTCTTCCTTTGATAAAAGCAATGAGTGCTTGCTGTTGCCCAGAGACAGGGAGCCACTGCAAGGTGTCAGGGGCGATATTATAACTCGCAGCCATGGATAACATCATCGGGATTATCAACACTAGGGTGAGATAGGATTGGGCCTCTTTAAAGCTTTTTGCCATAAATGAAACAAACAGTTGCAAGCTGGCAGCCATTATCGCAATGGGTAGAGCGACCAATAACATTAGGAGGATAAACTCGGTACTGATAGACACAGTAAATCCAAGTTGCTGCCAAGGAACGAAGGTGTAAGATATTTTAGAAATAATTAAGGTCAACAAGAGCCCTAACATGGCAAACACGGTTACGGCGATAACTTTAGCAAATACAATATTGCGGGTTGAAACGGGATGGCTCAAGAGTAAGGCTAATGAATTGCGTTCACGTTCACCTGCACTGGTGTCTATGGCCAAGTTCATTCCTGAGATAAACACGGCATAGATCATGGTCATCGTGGCGACACCTAATATCACCCCACCTTTGGAGTCAGGCGTGGCCAGATCTTCAATGTTAAGTTTAACGGCTTGTACAACACTTGGATTAATTCCGCGGGCGATTAAGCGTAGACTGCCCATCTCGGCGCTATATATCTGCAAGTTTTTTTGGAGACGGCGGATGGAGTTTTGCAGTTTTTCATTGGAGTTATCAGCGATTAGGGTGATTTCAGCACTCATACCTTTTGACATATTTAGGGCATAGTCATCGCTAAATACTAGCCGAATATCTTTAATATCAAGGCTTGTATCTTGGCTATTACCATGGGTGATCCCTTTGCTGGAAAGGTACTTAACTAGATCAGGCCCATTATCACCATTTTCAATGGTGATATTGAGATCTTCTGGGCTAGTCATTTGTCCGATTAACAACATAAACATGCCGCACATTAATAATGGGGTACCAATAGCGTAATAAAGGCCAGCCATGACAGAGCGTTTGTCTCTTGCTGCATCGATAAGCTCTTTTCTTATCATTGTCACCATACTGCTGGTCATGCTGCTATTCCTTCATCGGTGCCTATAAGTTGAATGAAAGCATCTTCTAAGGAGTCTTTTCCTGCTTGCTTGCAAAGTTCATCAGGGCTGCCAACGGCAACGACTTTACCTTCAGCCATAACGATAACGTGATCGCACAAAGCGGCCACTTCTTGCATTACGTGGCTTGAAAAAAGCACACAATGTCCCTGAGTCTTTAGATTTTTCAATAGCTCTCTGAGTACACGGGTGCTCATCACATCCAGTCCTCGGGTTGGCTCGTCGAGAATGATATTAGTGGGCTGGTGGACTATTGCCTGTGCCAGTGCTGTTTTCATTCTTTGACCTTGAGAAAACCCTTTGCAGCGACGATCGGCGATATCCTTCATATGTAGCTGGGTTAACACTTTCTGTGTGGCTATTTTGGCTGCTTTACGGGATAAACCATTTAATTCGGCAAAGTAGCTGATGTATTCCCTTGGTGTGAGTCGTTCATAGAGACCAAATGGATCGGGGAAGAGGCCGAGTTGTTGTTTAGCTTGGATTGGAGACTTAGCAACATCGATACCATCTATTTCTGTATGGCCCTCGTCAGCCTGCAGTAAACCAAATAGAGTACGTAGGCAGGTTGTCTTGCCTGCACCATTGGGGCCGAGCAGCCCTGTTATCTGGCCATCTTTGGCTTCAAAGCTTAAGTCATTGAGTGCTTGAACATCGTCAATTTTCTTCGACAAATTACAGACCTTAATCATGGCTATCTCCTTGCATAATGACGGGCTTTGATGCTTTTTCGGGTATGGTTTCTACGGTGCTAGCGTTGAGGTAGAAGTTACGGCTGACATCTTTATGTAAGCATTTACTATCGAGCTCACTAACACTACCAGTGTCGACAAGTTGAGCGATAATATCGTTACCACATGATTGACCTGCAACACCATGGGTGGCATAAGGAGCGATAAAATGTTTAGCATTGGTGAGCTTTTCCATGACAATTTCGCCCCAGCTAGGGGGGGTTGCCGGATCTAGGCGGCCTGATAGCAGTAAAGTGGGAATATGACTGCTAACGGGCGCTGAGAAGCGTTCATCTACTGCAGGCATATTCCATACGCTGCAGGATTGCTCGAAGCTTGCTATCATTTCTTGGCCGAAATACGTTTTGTTAGCTTCGTCACGCTGGCTAGGAGTTAGCGGTTGCCAATCTTCGCCGCACACCACTGAGGTGTTCATCCCCATGGCAATACCTGTACTATCAAGGTTAAGTGCTTGTAATCCTAAAATAGGGAGGTAATTACCGTTTGCAGCTTGATGAATGGCGTGAGGGATCAATGCCCTGATATTAGGCACATACAGTGCCATGCGTATAGCCCCTGTAAATTTAGCTCGCGTCATGGTTAATTGTGTAGCCTCACTTGTTAGGGGATCACTGATTTGTTTGATCACAGGTGCGAGTGCCAGGATGTCATCGATGGCGTGCAGTTCGGCTTCGATATTGGCGTAGCGAGCGTTGCATAAATTGTTATTAGTACAATCTTCAATGAGTAGCTTGATTGCTCTACTAATGGCGTTATCAATGTCGAGCACACTTCGTTTCATTGGAACGACCCCGTCTAAAGTGACGGTAGAGAGCACTTTGGGATAGTGACGCATATAAAGCTGAGCCATGCGTGTGCCATAGGAGATTCCGTAAACGTGCAGTTTTTGATAGCCAAGATGTTGCCTAACAGCTTCAAAATCTTGCAGGGCATTTAAGCTACCGTATTGGGTCACATCGCTATCGGCTAAATTATCTAAGCAAGTTTGGGTTTCTTTGGTGATATCGAAATCCGCTTCATTGGCTGCTAAGGTGCTTTCTGTATTATCCACTTCACAATTGAGTGCATTTGAACGTCCTGTACCACGTTGATCAATAAGTAAAATATCTCTATTTTGTCTGATTTTACTGAAGGTACTATTAAAGAAGGCGGCGTTATCTATTGCTGATTGACCCGGCCCACCAGCAATGGCTAAGAAAGCGTCATCATGATTGCTGTTTTTAATGGAGGGTAGCACTGCATAATGAATTTGTATCTGTTTAGCCTGTGGTCGATTAGCATTCTCAGGTACGGTGATGAAGCCACAAGTGAGTTGTTCTGAGAGTCCTTCTAGGTAGCAGTGTTTTTGCTCGCTTTGTTTTAGTGAGCGTAAAGTGGTGTCATCTGCAAAAGTTGCAAGACTGATCATTAATCCGCTAATCACCCATGTCCCGATGAGTGTTGAAATCGAAATGTGTTTGTTTTTAATACGAAAGAGCAGAGAGCTGTCTCTTGTTTGCTGTCCGTGATACATCATGTCGATATCCTATGTTGAATCCTATTTGAGTTTTACTAAACTATCATTGTATCAGCATGTTAATCTTGTATAAAAAGGCTAATATTAGCACAAATTAACCTGAATCCAGCAGTGTTAATCTATTGGTAAATAGCGATTTTTGGATGATTTAATATCATTTGAGTAAATACTCTTATTTTTTGCTGCGTACTAAAGTAAAATGATAAAAAAGAGGTACATATGTACGCTTAAAAGGTTTGTAAATTTATGTCGCTCGAGCAATACCAGTTAACACGTTTAATTAAACAGCAAAGCATTAAAATGGGTGATGCTATCGCACTTGAAGGTTTTGACATGGTGGCACCATGGCATAAAGTGAGCTGGTACGATTTTGATCATATTAGCACTAAAATTGCTCAGGCCATGATCCATTTCGGATTGCAAATACAAGGCCGCGCAGTGATTTTATCGCATAACAGTCCTCAATGGAGCTGTGCAGATGTTGCGAGTCTCAAGGCGCGCGTGATAGTGGTCCCTATTTACCCGACCAGTACCTTAGAACAAGCGCAATATATTGTAGATGATGCCAATGCTCAGTTGATTTTTGTCGGTGATGCTAGTCATTATCAGATGGCGTGTGAATTGGCTGATAGTTGCAAAAGTCTCACTCATATCGTGGTGTTTGATAAAAGTATTGAGCTCCGAGACAGCCTAAATCATTATTATTTCGATGATCTCATTGATAAAAGCTATCCATCAGAGGTATTACTAGCGTTAAATCAGCGTTTGGATGATGCGAACCTCGATGATTTATTGACGTTAATTTATACCTCTGGTACGACAGGTGAGCCAAAAGGGGTGATGTTAGATCACCGCAACATCGCTTCTATGGTGCGCCAGCATGATCAATTATTACCTTTTACTCCAGGTGATGTGTCGCTAGCGTTTTTGCCTTTAAGTCATGTATTTGAGCGAGGTTGGAGCTTTTATGTACTTTGCCGTGGTGGCCGCAACGTTTATTTGCCAAATCCGATGGCCGTAAAAGAAGCCATTTTGCAAGTTAGGCCACACACATTATGTGTCGTGCCAAGATTTCTGGAGAAAGTGTACAGTGCGGTGCAGGATAAAGTGATTAAGGCGCCAAAACTAAGACAGAAGATGTTTGCTTGGGCTATGTCAGTGGGTTATAAACAGTCTGAAGTTGGGCAGAGACGGCGCCAGTCATCAATGGGTTTAGGTTTACAGTGGAAACTTGCCGATAAACTGGTTTTTAGTAAGTTGAAACAGGTCTTAGGCGGTCGCCTTAAATTTATGCCTGTTGGTGGTGCAGCATTAGACCCTAATGTGGGAACGTTCTTTCAAAGTATTGATGTTCCTGTACTTTGTGGCTATGGAATGACAGAGACAACCGCTACTGCGACCTGTAATACCTTAGCCAATCGCGTACCGGGTTCTAATGGCCAAGTCTTGCCTGAGGTTGAAATTAAGCTAGGTAAAGATAATGAAGTTTTGGTGCGTGGCGATACAGTTATGCGAGGGTATTACAATCGTCCAGAAGAAACGGCTGCAACGTTTGAAGATGGCTGGTTGAAAACAGGTGATGCGGGTCGTATCGATGAGCAGGGTAATTTATTTATTACCGATCGCATCAAGGAGTTGATGAAAACCTCTAATGGTAAATATATCGCGCCACAACGCGTCGAAGGCAAAGTTGGGTGTTGTCCGTTTATTGAGCAAGTCGCGATTATTGCTGATGCTAAAAACTATGTGACCGCATTAATTGTACCCGCCTTTGAAACATTGGAGTGCTGGGCCAAAGAGAAAGGGGTTTATTATGACTCTCCCATTGAGCTGCTGCGCCATCATCATGTTATTGAGCATTTTGAACAAAGACTTAAGATACTACAGAGTGAGCTTGCTCATTTCGAGAGAATTAAGCGATTTACCCTGTTGCCTGAAGCGTTCTCGATGGAAGCGGGGCTTATCACCCCAACCATGAAGTTAAGGCGTAAAGTTATTTACAACAAGTATGCCTGTGAAATAAACAAGATGTATGTAAAATAATAGCGTGCATCCATTTACTTGATTCACAAGAACATAAGGATATTAGCCGTGCCAGAGACTTTCTTTAGTGTAGAGATCCAACCTAGATTCAATGAGACAGATGGGCTAGGGCACATTAATAACACTGTGCTACCCGTTTGGTTTGAGGCGGCTCGTGAGCCAATATTTGAAATTTTCAATCCGAGTTTAGATTTGAGTCAGTGGAATTTGATCGTTGCAGGTTTCACTATCGCCTATACCTTACCGACGAATTATGGCATGCCTGTATTGGTGAAAACTTGGATTAGTCGTGTTGGTAATGCGAGTTTTGAAGTTGCGCAGCAAAGCTGGCAAGAAGGCAAGCAAACTGCAGAAGCCAAGACCACATTAGTTTACTATGACTATGCTCTTGATAAGAGCCAAGCGATCACCGATGTAATAAAGCAACAGCTTATTCGGTTTACTGGAGAGTGAGAGCTTAAAGTAGTGATAAAAACTTCTTCACATACCAACAGCTGGCTTCAATTTTGTAATCCTGCTCTTTAGCCCAATGAAGGCCATGGTGGACTAGCTTTTCTGCGAGTCCACGGCCCCTAAGTTCATCAGGAACGAAAGTACGGGTAAAATTGATTTGGTCATCATCAATTTCATAGACTAATATTGCCTGTTTTTGGTTAATATTAATTATAAATTGATGTGAAGTGTGCTGATGTAATACTGGAGTATCGGTCATCATTACCCTATTTTATATTCTTAGGCTTGTTGCTCATAATTTTTTAGTGCGTTTAGCACTTTGTCGCTTAAGTTAGATTTTTTACCCGTGTTAAAATCAAACATCACCACTAATGAGCGACCTAATGTGGTGACAGCCTGTTGCGTTTGGCTAAATACCGTATAGTTCATCATAAAGCGATCTGTTTGCACATCGCTGATAGTCACGCCGACGAGTAAGGTGTCAGGATAAGTTATCGGACGTTTGTAGCGTGCATTGTTATCGGCTAATACAGGACCGATATTGGTTATCTGTAATTCGTTGAAAAGACCTATCTGAGTAAAAAAATCGATACGTGCTGATTCGAAGTATTTAAAGTAGATAACATTATTAACATGTTGCAGTGCGTCCATTTCACCCCAAGCAACGGTTATTTCAGTATGGATAGGATGTTGTTTGATAAAACTTTCCATTTTTTCGCCCCGTTACTCAAAAATACATTCAAACAAGTGTTTAAATTTGAGGCTTAGCATAACAGTATGACTAAGCGTCAACAAGCAGAGCGAGAAAATAGGTACCTAGATATTTTGTTTTAGCTGTTTGGTTATCATGAGAAGGTTAATTCAGCAAAACTGGTAATTTGTGTGTGTGATCCAGTTGGCTGATCTTGGCTTCTAACCATCTGTAGCGTGCGCATACCAGCCTCTTCAGCCGCCTTAAGCTCTTCAACAACATCAGAAATAAATAGTACCTGCTTAGGAGCTAAGCTGATGGTGTTAATGATATTACTGTAAGCCTGTTTAAACAGTTTATGACCAGTACGGGTATCGAAATGACCGTCAAAGTGAGGGGTCAAATCGCCGCCATCACTGTGACTGAATAGTAATTTTTGTGCTTCGACAGAACCTGATGAAAAGCTATAAATACGTATTTTTTGCTGTTTTATATGTTCAATCTCTGCGATGAAATCGGGAAAAATATGGCCAGTAAATTCGCCACGGTCATAACCTTGCTTCCAAATTAGGCCTTGAAGTGTTTTAAGGGGGGTGGCTTTACGATCTTCTGTAATCCAGAGTTGCAGAATGTCTATTACACGCTCTAAAGAAGCATCTGGTTCAAGGGCGATGTCTTTGACATCACAAATGCAGTTGTCGATGAGAACATTGGACTTATTTTCTACTAAAAATTCTGCTATGGCTTTAGCTGAATAAGGAAAAAGCGTGTCTCTAATAAAGCTTAGATCGGTTGTCGTACCTGCTGTATCTACAACTATGGCTTTGATACCCATGATGTCTGCTTACTCCGCAATGCGTTACTGTTAAGTGTGCCTGTTTACACAACTTAAATCCTATGCTGAAACGTGTACTATTACTAGTGAATTATCATTTTCTATAGGTGTGTGCCGCTCGGCGATCCTGATTTCTATCAAAAAATTGGCTTTAAAGCCAAAGTGAATTTAGTTTGACCTGATGTCCCAGTTAAATACTGTCAAGCATTTAGTTTCAGCAGTGTGATCCTTAAAGGTGTCGTCACTTACCATGCTAAATTTTACGCTCAGGATTGAATTAAGTTGCGATTAAATAAAACTTGTCGGTGTTAATTTGCTGGGGGATTGGTATGTTAGGTTTGAGAGATTAAAACCGCGATTAAACTTCATCATTAAAGCTTAGTAAGAGTATTAATGTAATAAAAATTCATATCACTCAACTATTGGTCGCCTTTGAATATTTTAGGATTTTAATAAAGGGATATTTATGAAGTTAATAAAAAATATTGTCGCTATATCTTGTTGTGTTTTTTCATTTATTGGTAATGCTTATTCGGCATCTGTTTGCACTATAGAACAAAAGGCGGAAATATTAGCGCCAGTTACTCACGGTAATAAAGATTCATTGATTAACTGTAATTTAACATTGTCACCAAATGATGTTATTACACAGAGAGTCCAATTTATCGGAAATGCATCTAGTAATGTTACGTTGGACTGTAACGGTGGTCGTATTGACATGACTAAAGCTCGACAACTAGGTATTTTTAGTCAAAATGATGATGCTGTTTGGGTGCGTTCACAATTAAGGAGGGGTGAGTGGCACCGACCTGAACATGTAACCATTAAAAACTGTAAAATTGTCGGTGGGGTGAGGGTTTGGGGAATAAGTAAGAATGGAGAGGGCAAGGAAACGAACGCTTCATCTCATAAACCTGGACATGTGAATAGGCTGCGTTCTACTGCACCGTACCATACACGAATTATTAATTCGACAATTACGTCTGATAAAAGGACCCATTTATATATTGCTACGGGAGCGAGTAATACATTAGTAGACAGTGTCAAATTTAGGGGGTACTCGGACTCTGTGAGCCTCTATTTAGGTGCAGAGACAACTAGAACAACGATTAAGAATAGTTATTTCTATGCTGGCGGGGGAAGGGAAAAGGTAGCAATAGATGCTTCTAATTTTAATGTACTAGAGGGTAATTACTTTAGTGGGATAAATAATGGTGGGATTTACCTGTATAGAAATTGCGGTGAGGGAGGTACTATCCGTTATACAACACCAAGCCATAATACAATTAGGTACAATAAGTTTTATTACAATAAATATAAAGGGTCAAATAAAGCAATTTCAATGTCAAGTAGGGATGGGAATCGTAGTTATTGTGACGATGATGGTAGATATAAGATACCGAACTCAAGTTCAACCAATAATCGAGATTTTGCAGTAAGTAACGTGATTTTTTTAAATCAATTCTTGAATAGAAATCCTGAAAGATATATGACAGAGGGAGCGAGTGCGTTAGGTAAAAATACTATGTGGGGTAACCTAATGGTGAATAAATTCACAAATATATCCGCATCTACGGCAATCACCAGATCGTCACATCAATGTCGAATTACTGGCAATAATGCTGGATGTGGCTTTTACCTTGGTTGCCCTGTAGGTTATGAAATTGTTGGTGCCCGTAGTAACTGTAATCTAGAATGGCCTCCAAATGATGCCAAAACCTTGAAATTGCCGAAGCTTGGTAAAATGTGGGTAAGTAAGTCTTCCGATCGTACATCCCATGGGGTTTGCCTGATTGGCAAGTTTAGTAACGCTGTCAGCATGCCAATTGATGGTATCTATGAGGGGGCTAACAAGTTGTATGCATCCTGTAAGGAATATGACCGCAATGGTGGTGACTGTGGAATCAATGCGGAAGTGGTTTGTGCTAAAATCAGGTGATTTTTTACAGGTGTTTGAGATGATGTTTGCCTTTTTATTATAAAGCGCTTTTTGACCGAAATAAGCCTGCTCGAAGAAAATAGGTAATCAGATGTGGGCATGGCAGCGAGCTTTCATGTCGTGCTCACAAGGATATTCTTATCTGAAATCCAGCTTATCGTCCATGAATTGTGTTCATAAGCTCAGAAATCGAATGTATCTATTTTATTCACCGTCCCGCAGAGACCAGCTCCCCTGCTGGGAAGCGGTAGATAACCATGAAGCTATGGTTAATATTATCAAAACTAATAAAACCAACTTAAATGAAACTGCAAAAACGATGAATCAGTTTCATTGCTTAGGCTGCTACATTATTGATGTACTATGTGATCATTTTTAACCACTTAAAGGTTAACCACCAGATTACATGTGGGGATAGCTGGGTGGACATAGAATCTTGATTTTCATCTATAAAAACAACGGCTGTTACTATAAATTTTACAGAGTGATTAAGCAATAAGGTTTGATGTATTTAGCTTTTCAATGTGCTTTCGGGTTTAAAATTATGATTTTGTAATAAAAAGGTAAGGTGGTTTTTTATTGGAGTAAAAAGATATTTTATGTCCCTTTATTGCAAGAAATGTATAATAGCGGCAATGTTAAATATGACTTAAATTCTGCGGTTGTTTTATTCTTCCCAAATCGACGACTTATCCTGCTTGTTATTGAGGTGATCTAGTGGCTGAGTGAAGACATGTCAGCAATGCTAGCCAGAAATATAAGGTGGTTTTCTTGGTATACTTATTGGTAAGCACATTAATATGGTCATTTTCATTTAGCTTGATCGGAAGCCAATTAAGTAGTGTCGATCCATACCTTGCCATCATGATTAGAGCTGCCCTGGCAATGGTGTTTTTTCTTCCTTTTATCAAGCCTATGCGGATATCTAGTATTAATGTTAACATGATGCTTGTTGGAGCAATACAGCTAGGGTTAATGTACTGTTTTTATTTTAATGCATTTAGATATATCAGCGTCAATGAAATCCTGCTTTTCAACATAACCACACCTATATACTTAATATTAATCGATAATCTAATCAAAAAAAGAAATTTAACCAAAAATTTAATACTGGTTATCTGTTCTGTTGTTGGCGCATATGTCATCAGAGACACCATTATAGGATCTGATGTTATTATTGGTTTTTTGCTCATACAAGGTGCTAATTTATGCTTTGCTATGGGACAGGTGATGTATGGCAAGGTGGTGATCAAAAATAAGCAGATAAATAATTTTGCCTATTTTTATTTTGGGGCATTTTTAGTGTCACTTATTGCTTACGCAGGATTGGGGGATGCTAATAATCTCATCATCACTGACGAACAACTTATCACATTGGTATATCTGGGAATAGTAGCATCTGGTTTAGGGTATTATTTATGGAATGTTGGTTCGAAACTTGTCACAACAACGCAATTGGCAATCGCTAATAATTTGTTAATACCTGTCGGGATTTTGGTCAATATTACCCTGTGGGATGGCGAGTTTAACTTAATAAAACTCACGATTGGCTCTGTTATCATCATGGCTACTTTATACATCGATATTAAAAAAGCGAGGAAACCACAAGTTAATTTAGACACGAAAGATATCTGATTCTGGATTCAATTAATCCGTTATGATAACGTCACATTAAGCCTACAACGATGGGCAAGCCCATCGTTTATACTGCAAAATTATTGATGTACTACTTGCCCATTTTTAACTACCTCTAGGCATACTCCAACGCCATAGGAGTAGGATAATTGAGCGGGAGTTGTGATATCCCATAAACAAAAGTCAGCCTGCATGCCGGTAGCTAACATGCCGACTTTATCTTCAATTCCTAACGCTTTAGCTGCATTACGGGTCATTCCTGCCAGGGCCTCCTCGGGGGTTAGGCGAAACAAGGTACAACCCATATTGAGCATCAGTAGGCTTGAGCAAAGTGGAGATGAACCTGGGTTGTAATCGCTGGCCAATACCATTGGGACTTTATGCTTGCGCAGCAGGTCGATAGGCGGCATTTGAGTTTCGCGAAGGAAGTAAAATGCCCCAGGAAGTAGGGTGGCGCAAGTACTACTTTTACTTAGGGCTTTAACACCTGCTTCATCTAAGTATTCAATATGATCCACCGACTTAGCGCCGAGTTTGGCCGCCATTGCAGCGCCGCCTAAGTTTGATAGCTGCTCGGCATGCAGCTTGACATCGAGTCCTGCATTTTGGGCTGCTGTGAGTATCTGTTTGCTTTGCTCGACACTGAAGGCGATATTCTCACAGAATACATCGACGGCATCGGCTAAGTTCTCTTTGATCACCGCGGGTAACATTTCATTAATCACTAAATCGACATAGGCTTCGATATTATCTTTGTACTCTGGGGGAATCGCATGAGCGCCTAAAAAGGTGGTTTTTACATCGACGTGATGATGCTTACCGAGTTCGCGAGCAACTCTGAGTATTTTCAATTCTGTTTCTGTGTCTAATCCATAGCCTGATTTAATCTCGACTGTAGTGACGCCTTCTTTAGCTAAGGCATTTAGTCTGATTCGACCGAGTTCGAAAAGCTCGGCTTCACTGGCTTCACGGCAGGCGTTAACCGTTGCAATTATGCCACCGCCATTACGTGCTATTTCTTCGTAACTTGCGCCCTGTAAGCGTTGCTCAAATTCGTTAGCGCGGTTACCTGCAAAAATTAAATGGGTATGAGCATCAATCAAACCTGGGGTGATCCAACCGCCTTTACCTCTGTAAAGAGGTGTTGACATAACATCAAATTCTGGCAATTCACTCCGTGGGCCGATCCAAGCTATCTTCCCCTCTTTTATCGCCATCGCAGCATTGAGTATTTCGCCGTAAGGTACTGATAAAGAAGGGTCCATACTGGCTATGTTAACGTCAATCCATACTTGATCCCAAGACATAGTGTGCTCTCTTATTTGAGGTGTTCATGCATAGTAAATAAAATCGTGATCTAACGTGTACTTGCTTGTATATACAAGTTAGGATTATAGCGGTAATGTTAATCATTTGAAAAGGGTTAATGGTTACCATCAAAGTACCTTAAGTAAAGTGACAGTAAAGCTTAGTGTAATCGTTAAATTTAAGGAAAGCTTATGGCTACGCCAAAGTTTGTTGAAATCAAACAGTACATTTTAGCTCGCATCGAGTCAGCTGAATGGGAAGAACACACGCGTGTCCCGTCTGAAAATCAGTTGGCTGAACGGTTTGGGTGCAGCCGCATGACAGCAAGGCGTGCGTTAACTGAGCTGGTGGATGGTGGCGTGCTTGAGCGTTCTCAAGGTTTAGGGACTTTTGTTGCTGAGCTAAAGTCTCAGTCATCCATGATGGCCATTCGTAATATTGCTGATGAAATTAAAGACAGAGGACATGGCTATACCGTTAAGCAGTTGACACTGTCCCCAATAGAAGCCATTGCACCTATTGCTATTGCACTTGGGTTAGAAGCCGGTACTCAAGTGTATTATTCAGTGCTAGTGCATTGCGAAGAAGGTGTGCCTTTGCAACTTGAGGAGCGTTTTGTCAACCCTAAGCTAGTGCCTGATTATTTGGATCAAGATTTTACTAGGTTAACCCCTCATGAGTATTTATCACATGTTGCTCCGTTGACTGAAGCACGCCATACATTAGAAGCCGTCGTCGCCAATAAGCATAATCAACAACATTTAAATATCCAAGCTACAGAACCTTGTTTACAAATTCTACGACGTACTTGGTCCCGGGAGGGGGTGGTGAGTTTCGCAAGATTAATACATCCAGGTAGTCGGTTTCGTTTAGGAGGCCACCTGACTTTTTAAAGCAATGGCAATATCGCTTTAAAATCGATGGCGTGGGTAAAAAAAGGTTAACCCTAAATACAGATGTATATACAAGTTAAAAACCATAAAAATAAGTAGAGCGATAGAGTTCTATATCAAAGATATATCAACAAATAAATTGAAATGAGGTTAGATCAAATGGATAAAAGACACGATCCAAGTCGCCGTATCATTGCCCCGCATGGCACACAACTGAGTTGCAAGAGCTGGTTCACTGAAGCGCCGATGCGTATGTTAATGAACAACCTTCATCCTGATGTTGCCGAGCGACCGGAAGATCTGGTTGTTTATGGTGGTATTGGTCGTGCTGCTCGTGACTGGGAATGCTATGATAAAATTATTGAGGTATTGCAACGGCTTGAGGAAGATGAAACCTTGATGGTGCAATCTGGTAAGCCTGTGGGGGTATTTAAAACCCACAATAATGCTCCTCGGGTGATTATAGCCAATTCAAATTTAGTGCCTCATTGGGCCAGTTGGGAACACTTTAACGAGCTAGATAAAAAAGGCTTGGCCATGTACGGTCAGATGACCGCAGGCTCGTGGATTTACATCGGCTCTCAAGGCATAGTCCAAGGCACTTATGAGACGTTTGTTGCCATGGCTAAGCAACATTTTGGTGGCTCATCCGCGGGTAAGTGGATTTTAACCGGTGGCTTAGGCGGCATGGGCGGGGCGCAGCCGTTAGCAGGGACGATGGCGGGTTACTCTGTACTAACCTGCGAAGTCGATGAAACCCGTATCGATTTTCGTCTACGAACCCGTTACCTTGATAAAAAAGCGACCTCACTTGATGAAGCCTTAGCCATGATCAATGATGCTAATGAGCGCGGTGATCCTGTTTCTGTCGGCTTGCTTGGAAATGCTGCAGATGTATTTGCTGAGCTGGTCGAGCGTGGTATTACTCCTGATGTGGTAACTGATCAGACTTCGGCTCATGATCCGCTAAACGGTTATTTGCCACAAGGCTGGACATTAGAGCAAGCCATCGCAATGCGAAAAAGCGATGAAGCAGCAGTGGTCAAGGCGGCTAAACAGTCGATGGCAGTGCAAGTTAAGGCAATGCTCGCTTTACAAGCGGCGGGCGCTGCAACCACTGACTACGGTAACAATATCCGTCAGATGGCATTCGAAGAAGGGGTTGACAATGCCTTTGACTTTCCAGGCTTTGTGCCTGCTTATGTTCGTCCTCTTTTTTGTGAAGGTATTGGCCCATTTCGTTGGGTGGCACTTTCTGGTGATCCAGAAGATATCTATAAAACCGATGCTAAAGTCAAAGAGTTGATCCCAGATAACCCCCATTTGCATAACTGGCTAGATATGGCCCGTGAACGTATCGCATTTCAGGGATTGCCAGCACGTATTTGTTGGGTTGGCTTAAAAGACCGTGCTCGTTTGGCATTGGCTTTTAATGAAATGGTTAAAAATGGTGAACTGTCTGCGCCTATTGTGATCGGCCGAGATCACTTAGACTCTGGCTCTGTTGCTAGTCCTAATCGTGAAACCGAATCCATGTTAGATGGCTCTGATGCGGTATCTGATTGGCCATTGATGAATGCACTACTTAACACCGCAAGTGGCGCGACTTGGGTATCGCTGCATCATGGTGGTGGAGTAGGCATAGGCTTTAGTCAGCATTCAGGGGTGGTTATTGTGGCTGATGGCAGTGATGATGCGGCGGCGCGAATTGGTCGAGTACTTTGGAATGACCCTGCAACAGGGGTGATGCGTCATGCCGATGCTGGATACGAACTCGCTAAGATGTGTGCTAAAGAGCAACATTTAGACTTACCTATGTTGGAGCAGTAAACAATGGGTCATTTAATATTACATCCAGGTACTTTAACCTTATCTCAAATTCGTCAAATTAGTCGCAGAAAAGTTAAGTTAACTTTGGCCGAAGATGCCATTGCAGGCATTCATGTCAGTGCTGGTTTAGTACAGCAAGTATTGGATGAAGGCCGTACTGTTTATGGTATTAATACCGGTTTTGGTTTGTTAGCGAATACGAAAATAGCCGCCGATGATTTGCAATTGCTCCAGCGTTCAATTGTGCTGTCACATGCCGCAGGTATTGGTCAATATATGCAAGATGCGACAGTGCGCTTAATGATGGTATTGAAAATTAATTCATTGAGTCGTGGTTTTTCGGGCATACGCCTTGAGGTGATTAACTTTCTTATCGAGTTAGTGAATGCTGAAGTGTACCCGTGTGTACCAGAAAAGGGGTCTGTAGGAGCATCGGGCGACCTCGCACCGTTGGCGCACATGTGCTTGCCGCTGCTGGGAGAGGGGGAAATGAGCTATAAAGGACAGATTTTAACGGCTGCAGAAGGTCTTGAAATTGCTGGGTTAAAGCCTATTGAACTTGCGGCTAAAGAGGGATTAGCCCTGCTTAATGGTACTCAAGCTTCAACAGCACTTGCCCTTGAAGGCTTATTTAATGCAGAAGATCTGTTTGCAGCGAGTTCGGTTATTGGCGCCATGAGCGTCGAAGCTGCCATGGGCAGTCGTAGTCCATTTGATGCCCGAATTCATGCTGCTCGTGGTCAACAAGGCCAGATTGACTCAGCGGCGATTTTTCGTCATCTATTGGGCGATGAATCCGAAATAAGCCTAGATCATGTTAATTGTGAAAAAGTGCAAGATCCTTACTCATTACGGTGTCAGCCACAGGTATTGGGGGCATGTTTAACTCAAATACGTCATGCAGGTGAAGTGTTGGGCACAGAGGCTAACGGTGTGACCGACAACCCACTGGTGTTTCAAGATACTGGCGACATTATTTCAGGTGGTAATTTTCATGCTGAGCCCGTTGCTATGGCAGCCGACAACTTAGCGATAGCGATTGCAGAATTAGGATCTATTGCTGAGCGGCGTATTGCGCTATTAATTGACTCTAGCTTGTCTAAGCTGCCACCTTTTTTGGTTGACAATGGCGGTGTGAATTCAGGTTTTATGATCGCGCAAGTCACTGCGGCGGCATTGGCATCAGAAAATAAGACTTACGCGCATCCCGCATCGGTTGATAGCCTACCAACCTCGGCTAACCAAGAAGATCATGTGTCTATGGCCACGTTTGCTGCGCGTCGTTTGCGGGATATGTCAGAAAATACCCGTGGCGTATTGGCAATTGAACTATTAGCGTCGGCTCAGGGGTTAGATTTCAGAGCGCCGCTACAACCAAGTATAGCCATTGCCAAGGCCAAAGCTGAGTTACGCGAAGTGGTGGCCTATTACGATAAGGACAGATTCTTTGGGCCTGATATCGAAGCATCGAATGATTTGTTACTTACTGCGAGTTTTAATGCTTATCTACCAGAGGGGGTTCTTTCAAGTTTGTAAGTAATTTGAACTCAGAATATATCCAAATCTTCTCAACATGCAGGATTTGCATGTTGAGAAGTGATAGGAATAATGGATAACACTTTATGTTTTTTGTTCTTTAGTTGTGTGGAATTTGTTTTAATTGATGTTTGTTTTTGTTGGGCTTAAGTAGTGTTATAGTGTTTCTTTTTTAAGTGCATTTTATACAGGGAATAATAATGAAAAGGATATCTTTGCTTGCGGCTTCAATTGCTCTCATTCTTACTGGTTGTGGTGGAAGTGATGGAGATGATAGTGGAACAAAAAAAAATACAGGTAGTGGTGCGATAACTCCTAGTGCTTACCAAGTGACGGCAATTGATGGTTATTTGGAAAATGCCACCGTTTATGTTGGTGAGCAATGTAAGACATTGATAGGTAAAACGGATCAGCAAGGTAAAATCAGTATTGCTAATGAACACAAGCAAAAACCCGTTTGTGTAATGGCTAAGAAAGGTGAAACCATTGATGCTACTCGGGGGGATATAACGAAAGATTTTATTCTTAAAGCTCCTGCTGGTTATGATGTTGTTAATCCGATGACGAATATGGTGATGGAGAGTTTATCTGCTGACGGTAATGTTTCTCAACAAGAAGCGGAGCAAGCAGTGATAGACTTGCTTGCTGGGCTAGGATTAAACATATCTGAAAAAGATGTTTTTGGTGACTATCTCGCTGCCAATGAAGAGATTAATAAAGTGCTAAATGCAGTTGGTGAGTCTTTAGTCGATTTGGACACCGCGGGACAGGACGTTAGCATAGAAGATAAAGTTAAATTTATGCAGAGCTTAATGCTGTTAATACAGGATCAGTTAGACGACCTTGAGCACTTTTCCCCTGCAATCGATTTCTCAGCAGAGGGCATCCCTCAAGTGAGTAAAAATAATCGACCAAGTATGATCTTAGTAAATGCACATAATGACCTAATGTCTCAATTTATAGTGGGTGGAGAGGTGATCCAACCCATTTATGTAGCGGATTATTTTGAAGATAAAGATGGCGAACCCCTGACTTATGCCCTTGAAGGGGCACCAGAAAACTTGTTATTCGCAACTGACAAACTTGCAGGTTTGAGCATAAATGAACAAGGCATTATTTCGGGAAGTATAGATAAAGAAGGTGATTTTAGTTATCGCTTTTATGCTATTGATGAACATGGTGCAATGTCATATCCTATTTATTTTGACGTGGATGTTGATGACGATAATATAATGATGAAACCTGCTGTTAGTAAGTTTTTTCTTGATAGTTACAATGAAGATTTATCTCACATGAGTACGATTCAAGGGGAAGTGGTTAACGAACGTTTGTTTATTGGTAATTTATTCACAAACCTTACTCAAGAGCATGAACTTTCAGTTAGAACGGATATTAAGGGTCTGACGGTATCGTTAGAGGATGAGTTTTTGTTGATTTCTGGTGCTAGCGAAGTTTTTGGAAATTATCCTATTTCTGTTTATGCTGCCGCTAATAAACTTAAACCTGATTCTATTCAACGCGTTTTTGCTGATTTGTCTCTTCCGATTAGCCAAGCAATAAATGAATAAACGTTTAGTTTTACAAGCGTTATATTGTCTGCTGTTTTATAGATAACAGAAAAATATACGATGAAAGTCGGGACATCTATGGACGTTCCCGGTTAGTCAAGGTAGTACTCATCTAGCCAAGGTATTTGTTACCTTGGTTTCTCTGCTAACTATTGCCTCTCGTCACGTGTTTATTAACTGACTCTTTTCGCTTTAAGCGATAGTGCTGACCTATCTTTTATTCAGGAGGCGGACTTAACATGTTCTGGTGAGAGATGTGTCCCTGATGAATTCCATACCAACACACCTAAAAGTATTTGAACAGCCAGTGGGGTTGTTAACCCTTGTCTCTAACGGGTTTATGTAGAGGTAAAGTTGGGACAGGCATATCTTTTGTTCGCTGAGATTGCTCCGCGCTTATCATCTCGAATAATATGTGCTTATTATGAATCAACGACATTATGTGCACCGACTATTTGGCAAGAGGCTTGCTTTTTTGAAGGTACATAGTCTTTTGCTTAGGTTATCAACATCGTTCAATCTCGATTTCTGTGTGAATTCTCCCCTCCAATTACAGATGATATATTACATAACTCACTATTGATTTAAAATAAAAAATACTTTAAATTCAATAAGCTAAATCTACTTTTGGCCATTTACGGAAAGTAAATATCGATAATAGTTAACATCATTATCAATTCAATAATTAGCGTTGCATATTTCGAGAGTTACAATCGAGCTTATGTATTTTAAATGTATACAATTGTTATTTTTTAAAAAATGAAACGCTCTATATTCTAAATTATTTGATTAAGAGGAAATATTTATGCCTTACAATTTTTATAGGGGAGATACGAGAACTAAAGCTGAATTAGTACGTGCAGGTGGGTTTAAAGCTTGGGTGCCTCTGACTCTGACTCAAGCGATAAGTTTAGTCAATCGTTTTAACAATGCGAATACCGCAGATGTCGATTTACCTTGCCAGGCACACCGAATTAAAGCGCAGGTCAATACAAGTAAAAAAGCTAAATTACTTGATTTAACCAGATATGTAAAAGTGATCAAGGATCGTACAAGTGTTCAAGTGTCTACCGATCTTACAGAAGAGTGTGGTGGATACACTAGCGGAAATATATTTAAGATCCAGTTTGATAATTTGTATGCTCATGATGCAAATACTGGGATCGTAACGGCTAATCCTGCTACTTTAGAAGTCATTAGTCATTTTGGTGCTCAAATCATAACGGATACCGGAAATTTGGCTACGGCGAGTATCATTGCTATCACGAGCAAGGGTCAGGAAGTCTATTTTCTTACTGCGATCCCAGCAAAAAATATAATAGGGTACAAGTCTGGACGGGGTGTTTGGCAGTAGTTTAAAAGGATAATGTGTGCTCTTTATTTAAGAAGGGTCTGTGAGATGCTGGCTGTTAATTTCATATAGAGTCATCTTTGTGGGCTCTGTCAAAACGTCAGGCCCACAAAGATGTGTAATGGTGCAAAGATAAAGCGAGTAGCGATGCAGTTCAATAAAAGAGATTAACATTTTATACCAAATGCATTAAGCCATTGTTCTTTCAGTGGAAATTTAAATCTCTGAATTGTTCATATATTTAATGCAATTGGTATTACATCCTTGAATCCATTTCTCCTATTTTTAGGCTCATCAATTTTTTAGTCCATAGGGTAGGCTCTATCCCTTCAATCCAAAATATTCTACTTTCACGTTGCTGGCCTTTACGTAGATAGGTATCAGGCATCCTGAAAATGGCTTTCCAAACCTTGATGGTTTCTGTTTTCAATTGCTTACCCGTGTCATCAAAAAGATTGATGTCTAGCTCGATTAATACATAATGCTCAGAGCTGGAACTGACCAGATCGAAGCTCAGGCCTAAGCGACCATCTTCATCCCACTGACTGTTAATAAAACTAACTTTTACGTCACCTTTGGCGGTACTTTTAAGCAGTGCTGCTTGCGACATGGCATGGGCGTTTAAGGTTGGTGTTGCCGCGATGGTGGTGGGCGATGTACTGGTGGTAATAGCGGCTTGAGCAACTAATGTATTAGTCTCTAAAATGACATACTCCCAAGTGAAGTCATCGTTGAGTCTGACTTTTGCACCATTGTCTAAGATCATCGTGGTGATTTCAGCTGCCATGGCGGGAATCGTCAAGACTGCAAGTGTGATTACGACTAAGGCTTTGCGTATGTTGTACATAGGTTTGCACCCAATGATATAAGTTGACCCTAGCATAAACGTAAAGTTAAGGACTTTCATCGAAAATTAAATTACATTGCATAACCTATGCTCAACACAGCGGATTCTGTAGCTGAATTATAGCCTGCACCTAGCATGAGTCCCATATCCATCATATAGCGAATACCCATTTCTGCTCCCCAATCAGTATTAGACTCTTCTTCCCAGATGGGGACAGCGTCAGCCATTTTGTTAGACATTCCAGTGGTGAAATTTGTTTCATGGGTATAGCTTACGGCCCCACCATAGAAGCTGAATTGCTGACTTAAGCTGTAGCTAAGGCCAAAGCGCCACATATTATCTTGGGTATAGCCCTCGGCTGGCGCGATGAGATCAAGATCTTGTTCTTGACTGGTAGCATAACCGAGATAAAAACCCCAACTGGCGTAGTTTCTATCGTGATGATAGGAAGCAATAGTGATACCATACATATTATTTTCAGCGGGTATATAATCTACACTGATACTTGTTTTAGGTTTGAAACCTAATGTCGTATCAGCATCGATTGGATTAGCAGTGGCATGTGAACTGGTCACTAACCCAATGAGTATGAATAAGTATTTCATCATCGACATCTTCTTATTTTTAACGGTATTAAAAGTAAATTGTTGATAATCTCGATTCATCAGTCAATTGAAAATGGTTAAATTCCTTTTAAAATAAAGCCTTGTGAATGTAAAGTGTTTTTGTTGTATGTTATTGATTTTTTTGTGTTATCTTTTTGATACTAATGTTGTAAGAGGAAGTTGTATTGTGGATCAAGAATTAAGATTGCGAATATCTCAGTGGTTATCAGATTTGGGAATAAACAGTACACCATCAGATGATGTTTCAACGTCTATATTGGTGATGGCTTGTTTTGTGTTAGCAATGGTGGCCTATTTATTTGTCAGAAGTGGCGTTGTTAAAGCGATGAATATTGTCATTCATCGTTCTAAGGTCAATTGGGATGACATTTTTATGCGGCATAAGGTATTGGAGAAGTTCTCTTATGTTGTGCCGGCACTTGTGCTTAATCTGTTACTTCCATTAGCATTGCAAGAGCATGAATTGATAAGCTCGCTGATTGATCGGCTGTTGAATGTCACTATTGTTGTGATGCTCGTGCGCGCAGTCTATAGCTCACTGGATGCGGCCAATGAGATTGCCGATGTCAATTTGGTGAGTCGACGGTTGCCGATTAAGAGTTTTGTGCAGTTATTTAAACTCTTTCTTTTCTTCGTGGCTATTATCATTTCCATTTCTGTTCTGGCTAACCAATCGCCAGTTTACTTTCTGAGTGGTTTAGGTGTTGCGACTGGTTTGGTTATGTTGGTGTTTAGAGATACCATCTTAGGTTTTGTGGCAGGTATTCAGTTAGCGGCTAACCGTATGGTGAGCATGGGCGATTGGATTCAAATGGATAAGTATGGTGCCAATGGTGACGTTGTTGAGGTATCACTCACCACAGTTAAAGTACGTAATTGGGATAAAACTATCACCATGATCCCTGCTTATGCGCTGGTATCTGATGCGTTTAAAAACTGGCGAGGTATGTCTGAGTCAGGAGGAAGACGGATTAAACGTGCCGTTGCTATTGATATTCATAGCATACATTTTCTTGCAGAAGATGAGCTCATTCGTTTAAGCAAAATTAACTATCTTAAAGAGTATTTTGCGACTAAAAAAGATGAAATATCAGGCTTTAATGGTAATGTGAACGATGCTGATATGCTAGTGAATAGTCGTAATTTAACAAATATAGGGACTTTTAGAGCCTATTTATTAGAGTACGTGAAACAACACCCTTTAATCCATAACGACATGACGTTGCTGGTACGTCAGTTAGATCCAACGGCGGAAGGCGTACCTATTGAGTTATATGTCTTTACAACTGATATTCGCTGGAGTTTTTACGAAGGTATACAGAGCGATATTTTTGATCATATCTTTGCTATTTTACCAGAGTTCGGACTTAGGGTATTTCAAGGGCCAACGGGATTAGATGTTAGAAGTTTGAGAGACCCGAGCTAGCGCTTTTATTTACCCCGATTCGAGGGTGTTGAATCAGTTATTGAATCAGGCATCGAACTTAACAGATGAGTTTAAGTTCGATGCAAGTATTTAATCGTGCTATTTTTATGTGAATTTATTCTTCGAGTATCTGTTTAGTTATCCCAACTCTTGATAAAGCGGCTTTTTCCAATGGTGTTAGCTGTGATGTATTTGAGATATAACTTGATGGTGGGATTGGTTTATCTACACCGGGGTTAAGTTTTAAATTTAAACAATCGATCATACCTTCAATAACAGTACTGTATTTGACTGCTGTCGAAATCATCACTGGGTCCTCTACGTTGAAGGTGACTTTTTCGACGGCAACATCAATTACGCCTCGTATTCTGTCACCAAATGCACCATCTAGTTGCTCGTATGCCTGCTGTAGATAACTATTTGGCATTAGATCTAATTGTGTTGTTATTAAACCTTGATTAAATGCCGATCGGGCGACAGCATCCATGAGTTGTTCTGGTTTGCCGACGTTGTGCGTCGCCCAAGCCTGGTTAGACTCTTCGATGAAGGTTCGAACGCTGGTTAGAATGTTACTTATGTTAGGACGCGTACTTGAAAGTTCGTTGATGCTTGCTCCTAGGTTGCCTGCGCCATTGAGTTCATTGTTTTGAGGGTTGGTTGATAATGCTAATTCTCTGAGGAGCTGAAGATCACCGAAGCTTACCGCGTTATCTTTTATTTGGTAAAAATTAATATTATCAGAGGAAATGGCATCCTGTAGGTTGTTAATGGTATCACTACTAATGTGCACTTGTTTACTGGGCGCAACACTCATTGACAAAAGGCTTATCGCATCTAGGGCACTACTGCGGCCAGAATCTTGCGCTGAACGCCCGCCTCCAACTCCCAAATCATGATCTTTCTCATATCTATTGGCCACGCTTTGGCTGGCATTTAGGTATTGCGTAGTGATTTCAGTTTGAGGGCCTAGCGCTGCACTATCAACATTTGGATTGAGGTAGTTGCGAAAATCTTCAGCTAATTCGGCGATTGATTTGGCTATTTCATTGAGTGCTTCAGCTGCGCTTTGTAAATCTTCTGCTGACGTTTTTTCCACAAAGGTGCTGGCTGTCGAGCCGGTTGTAGCCCATTGCTGGAAAGGAATACCTGCAACATTTTTTTTGAGTATTTCACTCACTGCAGCTTTATCGTCGTCCGAACCGAATTGTTGAATACATCTGAGGTCGGTGGCTGTGGATCTTAGTGCCCCATTACCAGAGGCAAGTTCATTGTGCTTGTCCTTTAACTCTGCGGCTGAGAGGTTCTCCAATATGTTGAGTTTAGAAAACCCCTTTTCAGCAATCAGTTCAAGTGCCATTTTACCCATAAGTTGTTCTGCCGATAATGCTGCTTGAGGAGTGACGCTTTGAGGCTTTCCGCTATTATCTGAATTTGAACTTGAAAATAGGTTATTAAACCAATTTTCAAATTTATTACCTATAGTGGTGAAACCAGCAAGTAATTTGTCTTTAAGTGTTTCTTTTTGCTGAGTTTCATCGTGTGTTGTGAGTCTGGTTGCATTGGCATCGACTGGGACAGAGCTGACACTCTTGCCGTTTAGATTGCCAGCAGCTGTTGCTGCTGGAATCTCTTCTAGTTTTTTATAGCTTGTTAATATAACAGGGTTTACTGCTGATAATTGTTCCACTGCTGATAATTCCTAATAGAGGTATGAATGCGTTGAAGCTATGTATATTGTAAGTGGAACTAAAAATAGAAAATGTCAGCATGTGTCGTTTATTTTTACTTTTGTAATAAATTATTTATATTTGTTTGCTTTATGTAAGCAAACAACAAAAAACGGACGAATAATGATAGTCGTAGGGATTAAGATAAGGTCTACTGTGTTCTTTTTTTAGGTAATAAACTTTCATCATGAATGAACAATATAAGCAAGTTATCGTATCTCTTTATAATGATTTATCTTTAACTCCCCCATCGATAGAAAAAGTGATTAGTTTACAAGTTGGGGAGCAGGTTGTTCATATTACCGAATATCCGCAAGGTCAGTTATTGATGTTTAGCGATATAGGTTTACTTGATAATTTTAATTTAACAGCACTTCTTAAGCTTAATATGTTTAGTCAGCTGGTATGTAAACCTGTGGTAGGGTTTGATGAACACTCGAACAATGCCGTTGTTTGGAGCCGACAAAAATTAATGCAATGCGATTCAAATAATGCCTATCAGCAATTAGATAGTTTAAGTCAGGTTATTGATGTAGCAATAGAAAGTGTGCATAAAATGGCTTTAAATACAGTGATCTCTAACTTTGATCCAAAACACTTCCGGGTCTGAATGAGGTGAGTTGCTTTTTACTGTCATTAAAAAAACGCAGGCCTTCTTGAGAAGGCCCTTTTGTGAGCTAGGTGTCGCACCTACATTTTTGTGTTTGAAAACGCTATTTCTGTTATTTTGTTAGGTGTATGAAAGTTTACTTACCAATGGTTAGCTTGTGGTTGGATTAAATCTTAAGGTCATCATTATTGCTCATGCTCTAAAGTTTGTAACCACCTTAAAACTTCAGCAACAGGTTGAATTAATTCAGATGGGATGTATTGGTCGACATTGCCATCAGCATAAAGTGCTCGTGCCAGAGGCACTTTTTGAATAACAGGTATGCCGAGCTCTTTTGCATATTCAATAAGTTGTAAGGCTTGATCACCTTTTTCTTTAAGGGTTAGTACAGGTAAGGGAGTTTCCCCTTTGTTGTAATAGATACCAATGGCAATATGGGTTGGGTTGGTAACTAGCACACTGGAGCGTTTTACATTATCTCTGCTATTTGATGTTTGCATTTCTTGATGAAGCTGCCGACGGCGACTTTTTATTTCTGGGCTGCCTTCCATTTCTTTATATTCGCGTTTTACTTCATCTTTACTCATTTTTAGTTGCTTGGTATGTTGATACCGTTCAAAGGCATAGTCGCCAATGGAAATAATAATAAACCCGACACCTGCTGTTAACATCAATTGCTTGAGTAATGTACCTAATATTAAAGGGATGCAAGCTAAACCACAAATTGGCATACGTAAAATATCTTGAATATTCCCTTCTATCACTACCCAGATTAGCAATGATAATAATGCGACTTTTACAATTGATTTTAAAAATTCAATCATGCTTTTCATTGAAAATATGCGCTTTGTACCCTCTACTGGATTAATTTTTTTAAATTCGGGTTTGATGGGTTCTGCACTAAATAACAGACCAAATTGAGTCAAGTGAGTCACTATGGCTACGCAAGCGCTCAATAGTGCAATAGGGATCACCATATAGAGAATTTCAGTGATTAAGGCGTCAGTGATATCAGCTAATGCATTATCGAATGATTGATATCCATAAACTGCAGGTAACATTATGATGTTGCCCATGTGCTCTAAATAATAATCACTCATACTGAGTAAAAAGGCGAATAAAATTAAAATAATCGCAGTTGATACAATTTCTTTGCTTTTAGCTACTTGTCCCTTTTGCCTTGCCTCGCGTATCTTTTTGGCGGTGGGTTGTTCTGTTTTTTCCCCACTCACTGACCACCTCCAATGATGAGGATTAATTGCTCTGGAAATAATGACAGTTGCACTAACTTATCACTAAAAAATTCCATTAAGGTCAGCAAGTAAAAGATCAGTAAAAAACTAGAAATCCCACTTTTAATCGGCATAGACAGCGAGAAAACGTTAAGTTGGGGCGCGAATCGACTGATTAAGGCGAGGCCGAATTCGGCCAGAAACATTGAAATGATAATTGGAGCCGCCATGAGTACGCATAGTTTCAGCATTTGTTCAAATTGGCCATAAAAAAAGTCGACCCATTGCTCAGTGATTTCAGGAAAGAAAGTCATGACAGGCCAATGTTTATAACTGTCGAAAATGGCTGCAAAAAAAGCCAGAAAACTACCGCTAACAAAGAAAAGCGTAATTAACGTTTGAGTTAACAATATACCAGTGGGAGTGGATTGCTGTCCCAATGCTGGGTTGAAAGAGCTAGCAAGAGTCGCCCCACGCTGGTTGTCGATAAAGAATCCTGTTGCTTCAATGGCCCAAAAAGGGATAGCAACCACGAAACTGATTAATAATCCCAGTAAAATCTCTTTGGCGAGTACCATCACTAGCGTTATACCATCAATACTTACTGGTTGTGCTTGAGTGGCGATTACAGGGTAAAGAAAGAGTGCCATTGAACAAATAATGCCATTACGCAGCAAGTTACTCCCTAACATCTGTTTACTTAAAATAGGGAGCATAATAAAACAGCCAAATAGTCGGGGTAATGTCATGCTATAGACAAGAAAAAAATGCTGTAATTCTTCTGTTGTCATGGTATCAAAGGTATTTTATTGAAGATAATTTCTGTAAAGCTATAGAGTTCCGAACCTAGCCAAGAAGCGGTGACAAACAGGGATATAATCACAGCGATTAATTTAGCAACAAAGCCT
The DNA here is from genome assembly GCF_013248905.1 of Shewanella sp. VB17. Lineage (NCBI taxonomy): Bacteria > Pseudomonadati > Pseudomonadota > Gammaproteobacteria > Alteromonadales > Shewanellaceae > Shewanella > Shewanella sp. VB17. Next base: position 125,362 of record NZ_JABRVS010000001.1, on the reverse strand, counting down.
AAAGTCTGTTCCTGAATTTGTGTTAATGCTTGAAGTAGCGAGACTAAGGTGCCAACGATTGCAGCCGCTAATATTGGTGGCATAGACAGCATCATTACAAGTATTAATGTCTGAGAGGTAAAGTGAATCACTTCTGCAACTTCCATTTTAGCTCCTAGCTATAACTCATGACTAAGCCATGTGTGAGTTGAGTCCAGCCATTTAGCAATACAAATAAAAGTAACTTGAAAGGCAGAGAAATCGTCATGGGTGAAACCATCATCATCCCCATTGCTAGCAAAATATTAGATATGATCAAATCGATAGCAATAAAAGGAAGGTATATTAAGAAACCGATCTCGAAGGCTCGAGTTAGCTCGCTGACGGTGAAGGCAGGCAATAAAATAAATAAACTGTCTGGTTCTAGTCTGTCTGAGTATTTTTTAGGCCATAGCGTTTTGGTTGTATCAACAAAGAAATCTTGCTCAGTTTCACGTATGTGTTTTTGCAAAAAATGTCGATAAGGGTTAAGTCCTTCATCGGCAAAGTTTTGCAAACTATCAGTATTTTCAATGCTGACTTTGTGCTCTTTGATGTAATCGAAAGTCTCAAAGCCCACGGGGGCCATGATGTAAATAGACAAAATGATGGCAAAACCGTACATTGCCATATTCGGTGGGATTTGTTGTACGCCTAATGCATTTCGTAATAGCGAGAAGACAACCGCTATTTTTATAAATGAAGTCGCCATCACAGCAATAAAGGGGACTAAAGCCATTAAAGCTAACGTGATAATGAGGTTAAATGTATCGGGTAATTCAAACATAACTAGCTAATTTCTTTATTCATTAAATTGATAACCCTGACACCCAGATGCTCATTAATCTTGACGAGTTCACCTGTGGCTAATACTTTGCCATTTGCCTTTAGTTTTACGGGTTGGTCGAGCGGACCTGATAGTTCGAAAACAAATTGTTCTTGTAACTGACTTAATTCCGCTACTGTGACTGTCTGCTCACCAATTTCAAATGAAATATTAATGGGGAGGGATTGAATATCTGTATTATCTGAAGGCATAGGGTTCTCTATTTCTGCTGCTGTGATGGTGATTTGATTATCAATTAAGCTACAATGCCAAATGGGTTTGTTTTCGATAATTAAAACGGCACGACTGTCAGTTAAATGGTTGATATCAAAGAATATGATATCACCAGGTTGCAGTGATTTTGTTTCATCTAAGCTTAAGCTGGTATAGCCAATTGCCAATGAATATAGCAATGGAATATGATTGCCAATCGTTGACGGTGCTGGAGGGAGTGCCGCAAAAATGAATTTAGGATCATTTTTAATCCAACATGTGATACCGATTTGTTGATTTATAATGTTAATGCATCCAGACATGACATCGCTGGCGGCTATTTCTATGGTTCTTATTGAAGCGATGACTGCTTGCTGTCCGAAGGTATCAGCTAACAATGTTTGATAAGGGGCTATCGCTGCTGCTATAAATTCTAACTGTAGTAATTCAGGTAAGAGATTAAACGGAGTGCCTTGGAGTAATGTATTAAGATATCCTTGGGTTTGCTCTGCTTGAATTAACAAGATAACGTTTTTCGACCCGATAATACACTCAAGTTCATAGCCTTTAATACTAGGGCGTTTTCCAAGTTCTGCAGCCAGTGATAGTTGGTCGTCAATATGAAAACTTTGTGCTCGACTGCGGAGTAGATTATTGAGAGCGACAGTTTGGCTGTCTATTTTCGGGAATGGTAGGCTAAGCATTCTCTTGTTCCTCTAACCAATAATCAAGGATACGAGATTTTTGGTTGGACTCTTGCTGATGTCCTTGTTCTCGACCTGAATGCTGATTGTGTTGTTCATGGCTCATTGTCACGATACGTACTTGTTGATCTGTGTTTATCCTTTGTAATCTTTCGAGTAATTCAGGATGCATTTTTTGTAGTAGTTCAGTATGTTGACCGCTGTGAGCCAAGGTGACTAGTAGCTGATTATTTTGCAGTGTGATAGTGATCTCAGTCCCTTTAAGTTTACCTTGATCTAATACCAATTGGACGCTGTTTTGATTTGCAAGATTGGGGACTACAATTTGTACACGCTCGACCAACTGGCTGACTAGGTTGTGCAGCTGTGTGTTGATGGGCTCATTTGTTTTGATATTTGTCAAAATAATATTACCGGGTGTATTACTGAGCTGATTTATAGCTTGATTTGGTGTATGAGTATTTTCTTGGGCTATATTATTGTATCGTTTATTGTTAACGATAAGCTCCGCTGGTTTATCCCCAGTGTCCATCAAGTGACTTAGAGCTGGCTTGTTAGCTTGAGCATGAGTTGTATTGCTGGGTGTCGTTTTGAGGCTTCTTGGTAATTTTTCGAATAATTCAGGATGCATTTTTTTTAGCTGTGCAGTATGTTGACCGCTGTGAGCCAAGGTGGCTATCGGCTGATTATTTTGCAGTGTGATAGTGCTCTCAGTTCCTTTAAGTTTACCTTGAGCTAATACCAATTGAATTTTGTTATGACTAACCAGGTTAGGGGCAAAAGAGTGTACATTTTTTGCTAGCTGGTGGGCTGTATTCTGTATGCGTTCTGCTAACACGTTCGCTGAATTTTGGATGCGCCCCACTAATTGACTGACAAAAGTGCGTCCTTGTGTGTTGATGAGATCGCGAGTGTGAATATTTGCCAAAATGATACTTCCTGCAGTATGGCTTGTGTCTTCTTTTTGCGTGTGAATATCTTGATTGTCTGTTTCTGGTAGTGAAATATGTTCATTTTGACCAGATTTTTTAATATTGGCTTTATTTAATGGTGTATTCATAGCGTGTTCAAAACGATGTATGGAACTCTTTTTGGCCACATTTATGTCTCTAATCGTATTAATTGTGTGCTGATTTTCAGTCTTCAAGGGCTCTTTTGGGGTTAACAAGGGCATTCTCCTGTAGACATAGTGAGTCGATCTTCTTGTTCAATTTCTTCTTGATGTTGAGCTTGGTATCGTTGTTCGATGTCATCTTGCTGTTTTAATATATGAATTTTTTCTACGGCTTTATTGGCAAGTAATACGTCTTTTTGGCATTGCTTTAATATTGTTTGTTGATGATCTCTATTAAGCTCTATTTCGGCTAATTCTAATTTCAGTTGTGCTTCTTTGTCGTGTAAAATTGCAATATGCTGTTGTAACTCATCGAGTTCTTTTAGTTTTAAGCAAGACTCTTTGGCTTGAGCAAAAAGTTGATGTTCTTCTGTTTGCCGCCAATTTTTGTAATCTATGACTGCTTGGCATGCTTGATTCACACGGGCGTTAGCCTGTGTGAGAGTGTGTTGCTGCTTCTGCAGTGCGTATTCGGCACGTTCGGCTTTAAGCTGTTTTATTTGTAAGATTTGCGTGATCATTATGTGGCCAACTGAACCATTTGTTCGATGGTATCTGTAAGAGTGCTTTGCTCCTCAGTTCTTTGGCGAAGAAATGCATTAATAGCATCTTGTTGTGCAATCGCTTTATCGGCTAATTTATCTGAGCCTACTTGATATTCTCCAATTTTAAGCAGTAGCTCCACTTCTTCATATTTAGCCATGAGCTCTCTCAAGGTACCGGCAGATAGCTTCTGTTGACTTTCAACGATGTTGTTCATCACTCTGCTTGCTGAACGAAGTATATCGATTGCAGGGTAGTGATTCGCAGCAGCCAACTTGCGAGAGAGTATAATATGACCATCTAAAATGGATCGTGTCTCATCGGCAATAGGTTCGGTCATGTCGTCGCCTTCAACCAGTACGGTATATAACGCCGTAATAGAGCCTTTATCTGATTGGCCAGAACGTTCCATTAATTTTGGCAACTCAGCGAAAACAGAAGGTGGATAGCCCCTCCTAGTCGGTGGCTCACCAGATGCGAGGCCTATTTCGCGCTGGGCTCTGGCAAAGCGCGTTACTGAGTCCATGAGTAATAAGACTCTTTTACCTTGATCGCGGAAATATTCAGCAATTGATGTGGCGACAAAAGCGGCTTTTACACGTTCCATAGCAGGACGGTCTGATGTCGCCACTACGATGACGGAACGTTTAAGCCCTTCTTCACCAAGATCTGATTCGATAAACTCTCTCACTTCTCGACCACGCTCACCGATTAATGCCAGTACAATGATATCAACATCGGCAGAGCGTATAATTTTAGCGAGCAATGTGCTTTTACCACCGCCTGCTCCGGCAAAAATGCCCAATCGTTGTCCTTCGCCGCAGGTTAATAACCCATCTATTGCTCTTATCCCAAGTGATATAGGTTTGGTGATTATTTTACGACTCATCGGCGGTGGAGCTTCTTGATATACTGGGTAAAATTGCGTTGATTCTTGGAGTGGATTACCCGAGAGAGGCCGGCCGAGTCCATCAAGGACTTGCCCTAGTAGATGCTCACCTACTGGTACCTGGTGTGTCTTTCCTGTTGGACTTACCTCGGTATTAGATGAAATGCCTTGCATTTCACCTAAAGGAGTCAAGAGGGCGTGATGCTGTTGAAAACCAACGACTTCAGCAAGTAAAGAGAGAGAATGGTCAGGGTTTTTTAGCTCACAAAGTTCGCCCACTCTAACACCTGGCACCACAGCTTTAATGATGGTGCCTGTTACTTGGGTGACTCTGCCGCGGATCTGAATTAGCCGGCCTCTAGTCGTGGCCTGCATAATGGTGTCAGGGATATAATTCAGATCAACTTTTACTGAAGTAGTGTCGGTATTCATATGAGGTGATAATAGGCAGACGCGCCAAAAACATATATCAAATTTGGGTAGTAAGTTTGTAGAAAAACGTCTAAATAGGATCTTGGTGAAAGAGCTGAAGAATGCTGTTATTAAAACGGATGATTATTCGCGAACCAATGTCACTCTCGTATGGTTGTTGCAGTAGGTTAATTTTTACGGGAAATAGTGATAAGAAGTCAGGCAGCTAAAAAAAAACGACGGATTTTGGCATCGTTTTTTAGTGACATTTCTTACACTGATAACATCTATAACTCTATGAATTCTCACTTATGGCTGACAATAATATCGGCCCGCAGTCGGTTGTTAATGCGAGAAGTTTATTCGCTCAAACTGCGGTAACAAATCTAGCTGAAAAAAGTGTCATTAACGGCAACTATCGTGGTGATGTTGTTAAATTGCAGCCAGATGCGAAGGCTTTACTTGATGCGGCTGAAGAACTGACGTTTAAAGCCTCTGAGACCGAAGGGTTAAATATCAGCAAGCGTAAAGTTCAAGATGTCAATGGTGCTGTTTCAGAAATACAGGCGTTAGTTGAAGAGTATCTGAAAAAAGTTCCAGAGCTTGAAAAACAACAAAAGCTAAATGATTTTATTAGTCATTTGACTAAACAGAATATCAGTGTTTCTCAACAATTTCTTACCTATCTTAACAGCTATTCTGCCGATGTCAGTGATCAATTTGTTGCTCTTAGTGAGGCAAAAAAGCAATTAACGGGTAAACCTGAAGCTGAGGCGTTACTGAGATTAATTGACGCCAGTTTGACCCAGATGGCGGAAAAACAAGGAGCTGAAGTTAGGGCAGGTTTGATTATATATGAAACTGCCGTTGAATTTAGTTCAAACAAAGACATTGGTGATATTCAAGGCCTACGAAATTTCTATCGAGATGCAGTGCTTGATTACCACGGTTTAGCGGATGCATTCAATGATATATTCACACGTTTTGGTACAAAAAATATGCCCAATGCCATTAGTTTTTTACTTAAGGGATTAAGTGCTGATTTACAAGTTCAAGGATCGTCTATTGAGTCAAGCAAGTTGCAACAACTTATGGGGGATATGAATAAATTAAGAATTATCAACGGAATGCACGAACAAGTTGTGACCTTGTTTGATAGGGTTAAGATTCCAATAATAGCGTAGGTAATCTCTTTATGGCTTATAAAACAACCGACTTCTTGTTGGATTTAATTCAATTAGTGGAACTACGTTGGGTGGGTGCTGATCAGATTTGGGGGCTAGCTGATAAAGCTAATGTAGTTGATATTGAACAGAAGATTGCATTTTTTCGTGAAGTGAAAAAACTGATACGTTTAATACCTCCGGAAATATTTGCGGATGAAGAGCAGCGGCAAAATATGATTAATGCGTCTCAACATGCCCAAGATCGTGCTATTGAAGAGGAAGAGGATATGCTTGATGGATTGGATTAAAAGTGCTGTTGATGAGTTCTGTCATATAGCGGGGGTAGAATCTGACTTTTCAGCTACGGCTATTGTTCAACTTTCGTTTGAACAAAGAGGCGTGTTAAATATTGAAGTCGTACAAGATCAGCTAGTTTTGTTTTTGACGCGAGACGTGGAATGGCATCGGCGATCTGCTAGTTATATCAAAGCATTACGATTATCACATATTGGGCAAGGTTGGCCTTTTTTAATTAGGAGTGGGCTGCTAGGTCAAGAATCGTTAGTGTTGTCGGCGAGCATTCCATTTAGCGATGTGACTTTACCAATGATAGAACAGGCGTTTGGTTTGTTGAGTCGGTTACATGATGAGATAGAAGCAACATGAGTAAAGTGACAGCTGCAAATATCGGCATAGAGCACCTTAGCTTTTATGCCAGTGATGAGTTAGAACACCCGTTCCCAACACGCTTTTCGTTACCGCCAAATGGTGAGGCCATCCCATCTCACCTTGATAAATTGTATGAACTTTCACCTGGGGAGCATACGCTCAAATCTTTGCTTCAGCCTAAGGTGAGTGATATGAGTTTACTTAGGCCAAAACAATACCAAGCCGTATTTACAGATACCGCTGAAAAACTAGCACGATTAGCTTGTCAGCTTGAATCTGCGGATTTACATGATGCCGCTACTTCGATGAAGCAAACGAAAATAGATCAAGATTATCTTACTCTTGCGTCTCATTTATTATTGAAAGTGTAAAGATAAGATGCTGAATCAAAGTGAAATTGAATTATTACATTTACATGCTTGCTTACAGATGCAATATAAACACCCGAAAAAAGCTGTGGTGTTACTTAAAGCCATTGTGTTGTGTGCACCAGAGTGTAAAGCCGCTCAACGTACTTTAGCACTTGCATGTCTTGAGGCTGAGGAATATGAGTCATCAGTTCAATGGTGTCAAACCCTACTTGTTGAAAGTAGAGGCAATGATAAAACCGCATTATTGCTTTGTTTAAGTCGTGCTTATTGGCGATTAAATAAGGGAGATGAAGCGAGAAAAGCCTATGACTTGTATATCGATATGTATGAAACAAGTCAATCTCAAAAGTTAAGCGGTAGCCTTCATGAATAAATTAATCAATGTATTAAATCTAGTCAGTCAGCGCAAAGATATTATGCTTGCGGTGTTATTGCTCGGGGTCATTTTTATGATGATCTTGCCTCTTCCTACGGCCTTGGTGGATGTATTAATTGGTATTAATATCACGATTGCCGTTGTGTTAATGATGTTAGCCATTTATATCAAGTCTCCTCTTGAATTTTCTGCATTTCCTGTTGTACTGCTCATTACGACTATTTTCAGACTCTCATTATCAATCACTACAACTCGACTTATTTTGTTGCAAGCGGATGCGGGGCAGATAGTTTATACCTTTGGTAACTTTGTTGTTGGGGGGAATCTTATTGTTGGTTTGGTTATCTTTTTAATTATCACCATAGTGCAATTTCTAGTGATAACGAAGGGGTCAGAACGTGTTGCTGAGGTCAGTGCGCGTTTTTCTCTGGATGCTATGCCGGGTAAGCAAATGAGTATTGATGGTGATATGCGTGCGGGTGTGATTGATGTGCATGAAGCGAGAGAGCGCCGTTCAGTGATTGAAAAAGAAAGCCAGATGTATGGTTCGATGGACGGCGCGATGAAGTTCGTCAAAGGTGATGCCATTGCGGGTTTGGTGATTATATTTGTTAATATATTGGGTGGTGTGACCATCGGTGTGACACAAAAAGGGATGTCAGCAGCTGATGCGCTGCAACTTTTTTCAGTACTAACGATTGGTGATGGATTAGTTTCTCAAATCCCTGCGCTACTGATTGCCATCACGGCGGGTATGATTGTTACGCGAGTTGATAACAACGAAAATGCATCGGATATGGGCTCTGAGATTGGCGATCAAGTGACTGCTCAACCTAGGGCTTTAATGATTGGCGGAGCCTTGTTAATTTTATTTGCCTTTATTCCAGGTTTTCCTACGGGCACTTTTCTCATTTTGGCCTTGGTGGTTGGGGGGGGAGGTGTCTTAATAAGCTTCAATGCTAAAAAGTTGATAATGAGCAAGAATGATGATCTGCCATCTTTCTTAGCCAATGGTGCTGGAGCGCCTGCAGCCAAACCTAAAAATAGTTCAATACAAAACAATGGTAATAAATTAGGCAGTAAAGAAGAGTTTGCTTTAACGGTTCCTTTAATGATCGATATTGATGCTAGCTTGCAGTCACACTTAGAGGCCATCTCTTTTAATGATGAGTTAGTCCGAGTTCGACGCGCATTGTATTTGGATTTAGGTGTTCCTTTTCCGGGTATTCATTTACGTTTTAATGCCAGTTTGGATAATCAGCAATATGTGATCCACTTGCAAGAAGTTCCTGTGGCAAGAGGGCGAATTATGAAAGAGAAATTATTAGTCACTGAGGGCAGTGAGCAAATTGAATTGTTGAACATTAGCTATGACAGAGGTGAAAACTTCTTGCCAAATATCGACACTATCTGGGTGAGTGATAGCAAAAGAGAAACATTAGATAAATCTCGGATAGGTTTTCTTACAGCTGACAGAATTTTAACTTATCATCTTTCTCATGTGCTCAAAGAGTACGCTGAAGATTTTGTTGGAATTCAAGAGACACGTTATTTACTTGAAGAGATGGATGCAAGTTATGGGGAGTTGGTTAAAGAAGCTCAACGCATGGTGCCATTGCAGAAAATGACCGAGATCATGCAACGTTTAGTGTCTGAAGATATCTCCATAAGAAACCTGCGTACCATCCTTGAGGCTATGGTTGAGTGGGGGCAAAAAGAGAAAGATGTTGTTCAACTTACCGAATATATTCGGACCAGCTTAAAGCGTTATATCTGTTATAAGTATTCTAATGGACAAAATGTGCTCCCTGCTTATTTATTAGAACAACAATTAGAAGAGACGATTCGTAATGGTGTGCGTCAAACATCTGCTGGCAGTTACTTAGCTCTAGACCCTTCAGTTACTCAGGAATTTCTTTCACAAGTTAAACAAACTGTTGGTGAACTTAGCCAGATGAATAATAAACCCGTGATGGTGGTATCGATGGATATACGCCGTTATGTTCGTAAACTCATTGAAGCCGATTACTATGATTTACCTGTGTTGTCGTTTCAGGAGCTGACGCAACAAATTAATATTCAGCCACTGGGCAGGGTAGGAATGTGAGTGAGGATAATTTAAATCGATATTTTATTAGGCAGGGTTACAGTGTGCAATCCTGTTATTGGCAAAATACTGAGATCGAGTTAGGCATGATGATAACACTAGATAATGCATCATTAGTGTATCGTGTTGAACCCGACCTTAAGCGAATATTGATTGTTAAATTCAGCCGTCAACAGGCTAAATTGGGTCTTAGCAGCCCCTTTAAACCCCTGTACATATTAGCCGAGGCTGCAATTCAAGTCTTAGGCAAAGAATACCGCCTTGAGGGAAAGGTGGATGTTTATCGAGGGAGCCGTCTAAGTAATAAGAGGTTAGCTCGTTATTATGAACACACAGGCGCTGAATTCAATATAGAAAGCGGACAATATTCGTTATTACTTGCGAATTTAAGGAATATTCATTGAGTTGTCCTGTAAAAGAGCGGATCAGAGTAGATAGAAAGCACCAATAAACGATTTAATGATAATTTTACGCCTCTGAGTTACAACCTTAAACAAGATCACATTTTATTATGGAGAACACAATGTCAGATCCTGAACAGGCAAGATTATTGGCCACTATCGCAGAGGCTGATAAAGCGATAGAAAATGCCGGACAAAGAACTGAATTAGTGAGTGAAATGCTTGCGGGAATGGGAGTGAGCCGTCTCGCAGCCAGTACTATTTTTGATAACAGTGCGATGATGCCAGCGTTGACCCAACAAGCAGAAAAAGAGTTAATGCATGAAGTACACCGTCAACGGCGGGCTGCAGTGGCCGAAAATCCAAGTTTGGCAGAAAAAGGCAGTAAAAAACGTAGGCCAGCTATGATGCGTGGCATGATGATTTAATTAAGGAATAAAGTATGGCGATAAGTTCCATAAGTAATAGCCCCGCAGACATCGTTGCTCGTGTTAGAGAAACGTCAGAAGGTCAAAATTTAGAGGATCTCAAAGCGTTTGCTAAGATCATTGAGGATAAATTGAAAGCATCGGGTGCCTGGTCAGCAAATGATGATATTTTTGAACCTAAAAAGGGAGTCGACCTTACTCCTGAGCAAAAACTCAGCGACTTTGAACGTTTTTGGAGCATTGTGGCGAATCAATTAGCTTCAACTGGTCAAAATCCTCAAGATTTGTTAAAGACTGATGGTGCATTATTCATTCGATTCAATAAAGATTTAGAGACTTTGTTTCAAAAAACCATCGAAGCTGTGCCTGTCGGGCAAAAAATCGATATTTCTGATGTGAAACATCTTGCTGTTTTATCAGTGTTCTCTGATCGACTCGATTCACCTGTTTTAGTGGCATATCAAGATAGATTGTTTGCTAACCAAATTGAACGTGATAATGCTCAAGAAGAGCTTAAAGGTTTATCCAACGAACTTAAAATTTACGGCGTAATTCAAAGTGGGATCCAACAAAAAATTTCGACTAATGAAGCGTATAATCCAAATGAAACTCTCACAGCCGCAGATTTTGGTTATAAAAATAACGCAGATTTTTATGCTTCCCCTGAGTATAAAAAACTGCAAGAGATCACAGGTAAAAGCTCCAATATTAGTACCAAGGATTTCTTGAACGCGAAAGGAATAGATTCTTTAGATATGTACTCTTATACCGAATTAAAAGACGAATGGGATGAAAAGCTCGCTAGTTTAGGCACTGCAATTTCGGATAAATCTAAATTGATTAATGATGATGTCAGCCTGAAAACCACCGAGCTGAGTCAAATATCTTCTATTTATAACAGTACTGTCGAAGCCATTAACCGCTTCGTACAAAAATATCACAGTGTGTTACAGGACATTTTGCGTGCCATTTAGGAATCATGATGACAGACCTTAATCAAACTGAAGACATTAATTATGAAGATGAACTGCTCTCTTTTATTGAAGATGGCGGCACAATGGGGATGTTACGCAATGTTCCTGATGATGCAATCGAACAAATGTATGCAGTTGCCTTTAATTATTTTGAATCGGCTAAATATGATCAAGCTCATAAAATATTTCAGCTGTTATGTACACTCGATCATTATCAAGTGCGTTTTTTTATGGGGCTTGGTGCTTGTCGCCAGGAATTACAACAGTACGAACAAGCTGTTGATGCATATAGTTTTGTTACCTTGATTGATGTTAATGAACCCAGAGCTCCATTCCATGCCGCAGAATGTCATTTGTCTCTTGGGAATATGGAAGCGGCTGAAAGTGGGTTTTATACCGCCAATCATTTAGCAAAAACACAGCCAGCTTACTCCGCGCTGGCGCTGCGAGCCAGTGCAATGCTGGAGGAGATAACTAAACAAGGAGTTACATAATGAATTCGATCACGTTACCCAGTCCGTTAGCGCAGAGTTTTGTGTTAGCGGATAATGATCCAACAATTAACAATAATAAGTTACCAGAAAGTCTAGGTGTCACAGTAAGTCGAAATGCTGGGCAAGATAATGTGCTTGGTATCAATCAACATAGAGCCAGCTTAGATAAACCGAGTCCTTTAGTTAATACAACATCACTTTCTAGTGCAGAGGAAACGTTCAAAGCGCTTAGTCTGCTCATGCAAGGCAATCAAAATACGACACAGGATGTATTGGCTAAAGCGGGTGATATGTTTATCCAGTTTTTAACCTCATCTTTTAAAAATGGCGCCGGATTACCTAAAGATTTAGGTAAAGGGGCTGAGTATGGTGTTGGTGGTGCTTTTATTGCTTTGGCTGCTTCCTCTGTTGATAGCTTTGAAATTGAGCTAGCTAAGACAACAACAGAGCTTGAAAAAGCTCAGAATAAATTAAAAGGTGAAGAGATTAAGCGAGTTCGTTCTGAAAACGAAGCTCAGATGAAAGATAATCAAGCTAAGATTAAAGAGTCAGAAGAAGCTGCGCAAGATGCTAAAAAAGCAGGTGTTTTTGGGAAAATATTTGGTTATTTAAGTGCAGCATTATCGATCGTTATTGGTGTTATGATGGTGGCTACTGGCGTTGGTGCAATCGCTGGTGCAGCAATGATTGCTGGGGGCGTATTTGGTCTAGCCTCACAAATATTACAAGAGCCTGCGGTACAAAGTGCACTAAAAGATGCCGGCGTTAATGTTGAAGTATTACAGAAAGTAATGATGGCGTTAGAGATTATTTCGGCTGTGGTGAGTACCGTGGCGACGTTTGGTGGCGCTGCCGCAGTTAAAGGGGCTCAGCTGGCTGGGAAAGTGAGTGCTAAATTAGCGTCTGGAATGACAAAAGTCGCTGATAAACTTGACGACCTTGCTAAATTAGGTACCTCTGTTAATAAATTTGGTAATGCAGCCACCAAGGTGAGGGTGGTCTCGACGGTTACTGATACTACCGCGAATGTGGCACAAGGTACGGCCAGTACAGTGAGTACCGCTTTTCAAGCTCATGCGACAGGAAAGCAGGCGGAAACTCAAGAGAGCCGTGCTGAAGTTGTGGCTATGCGGGCCATTATCGAACGCCTTAAAGAGGAAATTAGCCGAATGAGCCAAGAATTCCAAGAGGTAATGCAAATGATAATGCAGATCCTTAATGGAAAAGGCGATTCGATGAAAGAAATTTTAAGCCGTCCAGCGGCTGTATAGGAGCAGTTTATGAATATAATAACCCAAAGTGAGTTTAGAGGCGTCTCGAGTAATGACATCACTTCTGTAGAGTCAACAAAGGCACCAAAAACCACCCCATTTCAAGTTGCTGAAAATGGTGAAATGTTGAGTATTCGCCAAGGAAACAGAGTGGTATTGGAAGCCCCATTGGCAAATTTAGATCCAACTCAAACAGTAAAGTTGTCTCAATTATTAGAGTCGATTAATTCTGAAGAGTTAACAAACCGGCTCGGTACTGCAGTTAATGTTGTAGAAAAGAAATTAAATGAGTTTTTAAGTTCGGTAGGTATTGGTGGAAAATCCTCTGCCAGCCCATCAGGCAAAAGTGACTCATCTGATATCTTTGCACTAATGGTTTTATTATTTCAACTGGCTAAAGATAACCGTGAATTGAATATTACTCAGCGTGATATTGCAGCATCGGCTTCTGTGGCGTCAATAAAAGCACAAGCGGCTGAATTAAGAACGGCAAAAGGTGCGTTGATTGCCATGGCTGTTGTGAGCGGAGTATTGGCGATGAGTAGCGCTGTTATGGGTGGGTTATCGGCTAAGAAAAGTATTAACCAGCTCAATGAAAGTGGTAATGTTAATAATAAGTTGGCAAACCAGCAGAAGTTTAAAGATACCTTAACGGATTTGCAGGATGAAGGTAAAAGCGTTTCTCGAGCTTTGCGAGGTACCGATGCTGAGATTGGTCAATTAAGTCGGAAAAACTCTGAACTAGATACGTTACTTAGGGCGCGAGATTCTCGTGGGCAAGCACGTAATGCGGTATTGCAAGGGGTTGGTCAAGTGACTAATAATGCTGGCAGTGTCGTGCAAACGGAAGCGCAAGCATCTCAGAAAGAAGAAGAGGCTGAAGGAACATTGCAGCAAGCTGAGAAGCAGAAAGCAGATGATCGTGTCAGTTACAATGATAACTTTTTAAAAGAAGTGAGAGAGATGTATCGCACCATTGCTGATAGTCAGAATCAAGCGTGGAAAGCAGCAACGACACTATCTTAATTATTTGATTTGAACTTGAATGAAAATGGTGAGCTTTTGGCTCACCATTTTTTATACAATTTTTATTGTTTTTTGACGCAACGATTCAACGGGTTGATTATCCGTAGTGGGAGTTAATAAGGCCGAAATATGCTTTGGAGAGTGATTAGGAAAAGATTGGTGAAGTAAATAGTGTAAATCTAACGTTGATTGAGCTTTAGATAAATCGGCTTCGTGATTGGGTATTACATTGATATTTCTTTGGGTAAACCTAGTTGAAGCTAGTTGGGTGGGCTCTGTTTGCATTGGGGGGGCTTGATGAGCAATACCATGTTTATTATTGATACCATTAACCATAATACCTATACCCTGATCCCACTGATGTTAGTGCTATGTGGCTGTTGCTCCAGCAATGCTGTTTCATCCTCTAAATTGAGCAATTCAGCCCATTTTTCTGCCTGTGATACTATCTCAGCCAATACCATTTCAAATTGGTCGTAATCAATCTGCGATATATCGACATGCTGATAAAGACACAGGTGTTGAGTGTCTAAATTTAAGCCAAAAAATAATTGATGTTCTGCCCAGTGATAGTTAAAGGCTAACAGTGCCCTGAGAAGAGGGTCATCTAGTGTCTCACTGACAGAAATTTGTGCTTCAAAGGTTAACAGTTCTTGTTCTGCTTGATATTTCATATTGACAATGAGGGCATCATCAAATGAAAGACTGACTTTGTTATCTTTCAATATAAGATCTGTAAGACCTATACTGTTACCAAAATTTCGTAAAATAGCATTAATTATCTTCAATGCATCCATAGTGAAGTCCAATGTATAAATCCTGCTACAGGAAGGTTTACTGGCTAATAATTAACTAAGTCTAACAATATGTCTGCTTAATAATTGTTGTAATTCGCTGTGAATTTTTAGCTGATGGTCGCTATACCCAACGATGAAACTGTGGTTGATGTGATTATGTTATTATCTAATACTTATTATGAAACGGATGAGAAGTTTAATGTTATGAATGTTGTTTTTTATGGTGCTACGGGGCTTTATCGTTATTTATTGTTGTTGATACCGATCTTTATGCTGGCATCGTGTGTCGACGTAAGCGTGACTAGAATTGTTCAACCGATTACAGAGGTTAACCAGACAGATCATCAATTTATGCAGGCTGCTAATGTGACTGGATGGATTTCCTTTGCTGATTACGTGCCAGCATATAATTCAATGTTAACGGTTACTTTGTACATGCAATATGAAGGTCAATTGTTATTGGTTGGGGAACAAATTTACAAAAATACTCGATTGCCTGTGCGTTACTCATTTGCAGTGGCACCTATTCAAGCTGGTCAAGGAGCGATGAAAATAACAACAAAATTGCAGGTTGGAAGTCAATATAAAGCAACTGCGAGTGCCGACTATCTCTATCAATTGGGTACAAGTAAGTTAGATTTAGTTCTTAAGCCATATCAAAAAAATTAAATGACGAAAGTGTTTTTATTTTATGATTTTAATAATGTTATTTAGTTTTTAATGTCATTTTTTTTCATATTTTTGTCATGTTCAATTCATAAAAAATTTTTAACTTTTTGGTTTTTTTTATTCAATTTATTTAGTTGACCTAATGTTGTTTTTTTGTTTTGTTTTTGTTTGTTTTTATTTTAGGTTAAAATTAGTTCAGTCAAGTTCAAGTAATAAAAACACCTAATTCATTTAAAAATCTATGCTTTCAACACTATAAATTTCAATCGGATGTGATACACCTGTTTTATTAGGTTATATTAATACTTATTCTTTATCTTTAAGTTTGTTTGTGTGTAAAATGTTTATTGCCATGTGACTCTTAAATTTGTAAGTAAAACGTTGCTTTTTAATTGTTTGGCCTTGTTGTTAAGCTTATTGCGTTATTGATGTAAAGTATTGTCTTTTTATTTGTAGGCTATAAGTCTATACTGCTCCTCTTTACATCATTAGTAGGTTAATTGCCCCAAAATACGGGTGGTTAAAGTTACATTTTCTAATTAAATATATGTTAATAGCATAAAATGTTGCTAACTCGTATAAAAACTGCAAAAAGGGGTTATGGGTTATGGGTAATCCAATCCAGCTTATTTCTCAAGATGGCAACCAAGTAAATAGTAATTTAATTGTTAATTGTATATTTCCTGGTGGTTCGGAAGTTAAAACAATTAATAAGGATGCTTTGCTTTATGTTCAAGTGGGCGCTATCACCATCCAATCAACGGATGAAACTTTAACTATTCAAGCTGGTGAGGCATGCTTTGTTCGTCGAGGGGAATATTTATTTGAGTATTTTTCCGATGACATTAACTTAAAAATTGAAATGGTTATGGTACTGTTTACAGCAGATTTCCTTACCCCTTTTGTTCAGCGACATGCTGAAACATTAGCGTCATTTCTGACAGCTGATCAGCAATCTAGAGTTGTTGCTAAATTGTTTGTTAATGATTTAGTTAAACAGACTATCCATGGCTTATTTTCCGTTATTGAATTTAAACTGCCTGATATTTTATATGAATTGAAATTGGAAGAACTTCTTTTACTTATTGTCCATTCTAGCTCCGGCAGTGAGTTATGTCGTTTGTTACGTCAACAAACGAATCGTTCATCTGATCGTTTACATATATTCATGGAAAAAAATTATCTAAAGGAATGGAAGTTAAATGAATATGCTAAAGAATTCGGTTCAAGTCTAACGACATTTAAAGAACTTTTTTTTGAAGTTTTTGGCGTATCTCCACGAGCATGGATCACCGAGCGGCGTTTACTTTATGCTTACAATCTGCTTTTAAGTAGTGAAACTCGTATTGTCGATATTGCAATTGAAGCTGGTTTTTCAAGTCAGTCATATTTTACACAAAGCTATCGTCGCCGGTTTGGGGTAACGCCGAGTAAGGTTCGTACACAACTCACTTTGTCTTCAGACTAAAATTTTCAGACGTTTTTTGTAAGTCTTGAGCTTACTAAAGCTATAAAATTGATCACGAATATTACTTGAGGACGTGTAATGGCATCTGAATCGATGAACAAGTCAAAATTTACAGGACGAAAAATTAGCTTGGTGGCGAATGATTCTTGTGTTCGGGTTAATCTGTCTTCGCCTTTGTCTGCTGTCAATGTCAACCACAAAGAATTAGTTGCCGTTGGGGTGGTTAATCAGCAACAGTTATTATTGCTTAAGCGTGTTATTGAGCGCCGTGTTCTTGATTGCATTTTGGCTAGTGATTACATCAAAACGTGTATCGACTTTAATGTTTCTTTAACGAAAAATGATTTAAAACTTTTTTTGCAGATAAGCGCTGATATTTTTAGAGGAAGCCAGCAGCGCCAGATGCATGAACTGTTGGCAGAGGTCAATGCAGGCTTAATGCCTAAGTTTAACCTTGGGCATGTAGACATGCTAGCAAAACTAGTGTGCAAGTCGGTAAGCTCTTGGTTATTAAAAAAAAGAGATAGTGATGATGTAGACATTTCTCATGAGTACCAAGCGTTATCAGTGCTTAAGTCTCAACTAGAATCTAAGGTGAATTTTTGGTGTCAGCTAAAAGTTAATGACATAAATGAAGCCTATTTAGAGGCACATGTGAAGGAAGCACGTAAAGGTCTCGAAGAGTGTCAGGTGCAATTGTTAGCGCTTTCTCCTCTTTTTGCAGAGCAACAAGTTTATAAAAAACAGGTAGTAGATTCATCTTTACTTAATCTTAAGCAATTGATTTTAAATGGCCCAGCTCAAGAGTCTTTTTCCTCATGTTTAAATGAAATTTCTCTCGTTTTGCCAGAGCTCACTGGTGTATTGAATATGATCAACGATTTAAGCTTAGGTTACGACATAGATCATTCAAAATTATGGGATTGGCTAAGGAATGCAAATTCCTTATCACCGGAATTCCTGTTTGAAGTCGATCGTCAAAAACAGGTTTTATTAAGACCTGTTTGGCAACAGGTAAAGTAAATGAATGTAGAATTAACGAATTTAATGACAGTATTAAGTACTAACTTAAATCACAGTGGTTTTCTTGCTAATTCTGAGGGGCGTTATCGTCTCTCATTTGATCAAGTTTCAGTGGAGCTTTATCAAAGCCATGGCTGGGTGATCGCTGAAAGTGATTTGCAGCTTGAGGTCACTTTGGGGTTAAATTATCAACAAGAAATGGCACTTGAAAAAGTCATGCAGCAAGCGTTAATCAATGTGAGAAATCATAATAGTATTATAGCGATTAATGGCCAGGGTAAATTAACATTAGTGCAGCGAGTTAGGCAGGACGTATCAACTGACCTTTTTATTTCTATGGTTAATAATCAAGTTGATATTGCTGAAAAATACCAGCAGTTGATGCAATTACATACCTTGGTAGGTTCGAATTTGAATCATGTGTGGTTACCTTAATGAGGTTGCGAATAAGTCAGATACATTTTCGTTTATTGTGGATTTTTTCACTGTGTTTATTTAGTCTTGCAGAAGCCAAAGCACAGCAATTAGATTGGGTTGACCGTGAGTTTAAGTATTACGCTAACAATGACTCGTTACGAGATGTTATTACAAATTTCGCCACTAACTATGGCGTTGCGGCAGCGATTAGCGATCAAGTATCAGAGCAAATCAGTGGGAGATTTACACCAGAAGACCCTACCGCATTCCTTAATTATTTGTCCAGCCTTTATAACTTAATTTGGTATTACGACGGTGCAGTTTTATATGTCAATAAAGCGGTAGAGACTCAGTCTAAGCTGATTCAATTAAAGCAAGTTCCTGTTAGAGAGTTACGTTCGACATTAGAATCAACAGGGATTTGGGATCAGCGCTTCGGTTGGAAAGCGATCACAGGAAAGGGGAGTGTTTACGTAGCTGGACCTCCTCGCTATGTCCAGTTAGTGATACAAATTGCAGAAGTGTTAGAGCAACATGAGAGCCAGCAAGTGGCGAAGGATGATGATTTTTACATTGAAATTATTCCGCTTCGTTATGCGTCCGCTACCGATAGAACAATTAGTTATCGTGATCAAGAAATTGTTGTCCCTGGTATTGCCACTATTTTGGAAAATATTTTATCCGGTGTCGATGCCAATATTGTGTCTGGGAAAGCAGACATAGATAAGGGCAGTGGCGATGATAAAAAACGTCAACCCGATACGGTTAGCCGCTTTCGTAGTGGAGCAATGGTTCAGGCTGAACCTGGAATTAATTCTATTGTAGTAAGAGATGCTCGTTCAAGACTGCCTCTTTATCGTCGTTTAATCGAACAATTAGATCGACCACAAGCTCAAATTGAAGTGGGCTTGTCGATAATCGATATCAGTGTGAATGAATTGGAGCAAATCGGAGTTGATTGGCGTGTTGGCGTATCGGCAGGTGATAACCAAATAATTGATATTAATACGACAGGTGACAGCTCTGATAATGTGACATTGGGCAATGGACTCGATTTTAAATCAGTACTCGACCCTGCAAATCTGAATTACTTATTGGCTCAAGTGAATTTATTACAAAGTGAGGGTAGTGCTCAAATTGTTTCTCGACCAACACTACTCACTCAGGAAAATGTTCAGGCGGTGCTGAGTACCAGCGAAACCTTTTACATTCAGCTCGTGGGTGAAAAGTCTCAGTCGTTGGAAGAAGTGACGTCAGGAATGGTATTCAAAATTGTCCCTCGGATTGTAGGTGATCGCTATTCTGCCAGAGCAGATATTAATTTGAGTCTACAGATTGAAGATGGTTCTCAAATCCCAGATAGCGCCATTAATGGTGTTCCTTCTACACGTAAAACAGAAATGAGTACGTTAGCCACGGTTAAGCAAGGTCAGAGTTTGCTTATTGGTGGTGTTTATCGAGATGAAATCACTCAAAGACTCAGAAAAGTCCCTTTGTTAGGTGACATTCCTTGGATTGGTCAATTATTTCGCTCTGAAGCAAATACTAAGCGACGCACAGTTCGCTTATTTATTGTAGAGCCAAGGGTTATCACTGAGGGTTTAGGGGATAATATTGTTGTTGGAAATAATCAAGATTTACGTGGTCAAATAGTTGGTATAGAAGATATTTCAAATGTAAATCAGAGTTTCCGTTCGGCTTTGAACTTGTATCGATGCCAATTAACACCGAGTGCTGTCCAACAGCAGGAAGGGTTAGTGGGTGATGGTATCAGCTCTCGTCGTCAGGAATGCACATTACCGACTGGTGAGCAGGGATCCAGGATTGTTCCTGGAGTATGTGATGAGCTTGATCACAGCTGCCTTTCCCCTAAGCAATAGGTAAATAAGATGACTCAATGGAAAATGAGGCTGCTAACGGGTAGTCATGCAGAAGTCGAATTACCCCTCACTATTGGTGAATTTATTATAGGGAGTGATGCGCTCAATGCTGATATTGTGTTATCCGATAATGATATTGATGAGCAGCATCTAACACTCAGTGTTGCAGAGGAAATAAGTTTAACGGCGTTAGCGCAAGATAGTCAGCTATTTATTAATAATGAGCAGAGAAAAGTGACGTCAAGTGTCACGTTAGAGCGAGGTGACATTGTTCGGTTGGGTGGGTTAAGTTTTATTGTTGGTTTACAACAAGACGAACTTAACCAAATTCAAGTAAATTTTGAAAAAACTGACGTTAAACGAAAAGTTGTTCATCAGAAAGGAGGCTGGAAAAAATCGGTGTTATTGGGCCTGCTCTTTAGTCTTATTCCCTGCACAATTTTATTGTTCCAAATGCAAGCAAAAAGTGAAGTTGAACGACTCATTGTTAAGGAAGCTGAACCAATACTCTTAGTACGTACAGCCTTAGAGACTTTACAGCTCAGTGATGTACGTGTCGAATGGAATGGCCTAGCAAACCAAGTAGAAATTGAAGGTTATGTAGAAAGTAACATTCAGAGAACTCAACTGCTTAATGAAATTGAGTCTTTAGGCATTAATTATAAAAGTAATCTGCGTGCGATGGATACCATACGTCGTGGTGTAAAATTCATTCTAGGCAATTTAGGTTACCACCAAGTTCAAGTCAAAAATGGTGATTCTGCTGGAACAGTATTATTGACAGGTTACATCGATGATGCAAGTCGTTGGAGTCAGGTAGAAAAAATTATTGAAAGTGATGTACCAGGTTTACTTGCGTGGAAAGTTGAATTACAACGAGCTGGGGCCTATTTCGATGCACTTAAAGAAATGCTCGAGGTTGACGGTTTATTAGCTAAATTACAGTTGGTTAAGGCATCGGATAGAATAGAGGCTCGAGGTGAATTGACTGAAATTGAAAGCACTAAATTTTATCAAGTTGCGCGAGAGTTCAGAGAAAAGTTTGGTGATAAGCCGTACTTGGTGCTCAAATCAATTCCGAAAGTGAGTAAAGGTACTAATATCGATTTTTCGGTTAAATCGGTCAATTTTGGTCGTGTGCCTTACATTATTTTAGCGGACAACACTCGGTATACAGAAGGGACTCGAACTCCCTCTGGTTATCTGATTATCAGGATCACTGAATTTGGCATAGACATTGCCAAAGGTGAGCAACGAATTACCATTAATTTTGGAGGCGTAAATGACAGGGTTGCCAGTCAATATGACAGCATTGGAGGCTCGCTTGCGAGCAAGTGATGCAGAACAAGAAAAGACAAAAATTAGACAGCTGCTTGATCTTGTGCAGGTTGAGACGAAACGGCAGATTAATCTTGGATGTCGACCTGATTTATACCAAAAACTAAGCAAAGAATTAGCGGCCATAGAAGCTGCTAATGTCATTATAAATAAAATTTAATATACATTTTGAAAGGAAATTATTATGCCTATTACAGATAGTTCTAGTTTGGATCTTAATTCTGTTGTTAACAGTATTGATGAGGCTTTAGCGCTTGCTGATACTCGTGTAAAAGAAAAAATTGGTGGGGTATCAGGTGAGGGAGCTGATGATCCTGCTAAACTTGCCGAGCTGCAGCATGCCATAAACAGCTGGTCTGTTATGTATAATATTCGTTCGACTGTGGTTAAATCGATTTCGGATGTTATGCGCAGTATATTGCAAAAAGTGTAAAGGCAGCTGATTAAATGAATAGGGAAATTAAAAAACTACTGGCTGAACTAGCCTTGATAGCGGTTGGGCAGCATCAATATTGCGAAGCTGAGAGTATTGCAATTACTTTAGAGGATGATGAGGATTTTATTGAACTGGTGGCGACGATTCGTGCCTTGAGTTTGATGAATCGCGCTCAATATCAAGCAGCATTGAGTTTACTTGAACCACTTGCTGCAGAATATCATGACTTAATTTGTTTTGTTGTGTTGTGCACCGAACAACTGGACTTAGGAATTAAGCAAGATTTTTGGCTTAATCAAGCTGTAAAATCAAGCTCTACCAGTACACAAACTTTTGCTACTCATTATATGGCTCTTGAGTGATAGAGCTCAATAAAAGTATGAGTCAAGATGCGTATGTTGTAGATCCTGGCAGAAGGGTCGTCTCTATTAATGAGCAACAGCATTTAGAAAAAGCGTTGGCTAAGTCTGAGAGTCAGGCGGTGAATAAACACGTTGAGGAAAAACCGGGTATAAACCCAGATTTTGACCGTTTTTATAAACAACTCTCAGCTATGGCATCACCCTCTAAAGTTGAGATTAAGTCACTGTTAAAAAATATGTTCCCAGGTGACAAAGTGAATTCAGAGCAGGCGTTATGGTTTGCATTGAACACTGCGAGGTCTGATGGAAGTCGAGCACTAAGCACTCAATTACAACAGCTTGTGAGCGATGATTTTATTAGTCGACTGAATACTTCTCCGCCAACGACTATTGAAGAATTGAAAGCTGAACTAAAACAAGATTTTCAGTTCTCATCTCGTCGTGAGACCGCACTTTGGGAAGCTTGGGGACATTTTAAAAATGTTCCCGATAAGACGGTCCTAGTTGATTTAATTCGCGATGAGCTAGGTCATTTAATTCAGCTTAATAGCATCATGCGTAACATGATGACGAACACTACTAGGCCAGATATATTTTAGGAATATATGTATGCTCGATTCTAATTTTACTCAAGTGCTAAATACTAGTATTGAGCAGCTTCAAGACTCACAAATGGCGGATCCAAATGCTGTGACAGATTTCGAACAGGCGATGCAGCAAAATGTTGATAATGGGTTAGGTGAATCGGTACTTGATCAAATTGTTGATATGAAAAAACAAATTTCAGGGGCGACAGAAAGCTTAAAAACAGCGATGAGTTCTGGAATTGACGATCCCGCCGCCTTAATGGAAATTCAATGGGCATTGACAAGGATCACTATGCAAGAAGAGTTAATCGCAAAAACGGCGGGTAAAACCAGTCAGAATGTTGAAACTTTAATGAAAGCGCAGTAACAATGATAAAAAACATACTCAAAATAGCGCTACTAGGCTGCCTGATTGTACTCGGAGGTTGTAAAACCGAGCTGTATAATGCCCTCTCTCAAAAAGAAGGTAATGAGATGCTAGCTATTTTATTGGTTGCCGGTATTAGCACCGAAAAGCAACCAGATGCTGATGGGAAAGTAAAATTAGTGGTTGAAGAATCACAACTTTCTTTAGCTTTAGCGACGCTAAAAGCTCAGGGTTACCCTAAAGATACATTTGCGAGTTTGGAAGATATCTTCCCTGACGAGGGCTTGATCACTTCACCTGATGAAGAACGAGCAAGATTAATGTTTGCTAAGTCACAGGCGATTTCATCCACATTGTCTCAGATTGATGGTGTTATTACGGCACGGGTTCATATTGTTAGGCCTAAAGAAGAAAAAAGACGTGGCCGTAGTAGTCAAGAAAACACTTCTTCAGCGTCAGTGTTTATCAAACATGCACCTAATATCGATATCGAGTCATTGTTGCCTCAGATTAAATTGTTAGTCAACAATAGTATTGAAGGGTTAAATTACGACAAAATTAGTGTGATTTTGGTTCCTGCTATTGAAAGTCGATTAGTGTCCAGTCAGCAGCAGTTGGTAAATGTACTGTCTTTTAAAATGGCTGCTTCCTCTGAATACCGTTTTATTAGCTTGATTATTTTCTTCGTTATTATGCTATTTGGTACGAATCTAGTGACATATCTGTGGAGTAAAAAAGCGAGTGGTCTGTAGTGATGTCTGCTAACGCTTCAATCCAGCTAAGTTATGAAGATAGTTTGCATCAATATCTGTATCAACCGCTGAGTTATATAGATATCAGCTGGTTTGCACATATTCCCCACGCTGACAATGTGTTGCACATTGACGGTTGGCGTCAAAACCCTAGATTGAATTTATGGTTAGTCAATACACTCGGTTTGGATGTGGTTAAGGAAGCTGATTTTTCTCATCCAGCACGTTCAATCGGTTTATTGCCTGCGACAGAGTTAATGTTGCTGTTTCATTATATTGGGGCGACATTACACAGTCAGGCTTGTAAAGGTGTTATTTTTCGAGTGTCACGGCAAGCATTGTTACTGAGTATGGGAGAAGAGACCTATCATTTTTGCATGAATCAAACCCAGTTGCTTTTATCTAGTTGGCCACAGAAGTGGGTAAAATCGTTGCCTGAAATAATACCTGATAATTATTTCATCGCTTGCGGTATTCGCTTTACGACATCCATTTTTGAAACCTCTCAACTTGATTTTATTCAAGCACTACAGCTCAAGCTGCCATACGATTTTAAGCAGTACTTTGTTACCACTGATGAAGTGTCAACAGAATCAAACGTTATAGCATATCAACTTATCAAGAAAATTTCTAAGCGAGTTATTCCACAATGCTTTCATTTGTTAAGGTAGATACCGACAATCTGAATTTGGTGCCGGGTCAAAAAATTCTAAAATCAGCAGATTATATGTTCTTTCTTGAATCTGAACATCTTATCCAAGCTGCAGAAGCTAAAGCTGCTCAAATCATTTTAGATGCTGAGTCAGTGTATGAGCAAGAAAGACAAAGAGGCTATGAAGATGGCCAGCTAAGTGCCAAAAAAGAGTGTGCAGAAATTGTCCTTGATACTGTTGCTCAATGTAATAACTACTATATTTCATCGGAAACGAGAATGACACAAGCTGTATTGGCTTGTGTGGGCCAAATTTTACAAGGCTTTGATGATGTAGAGGTAACTTTGGCTGTTGTTCGAGAAGCCTTGCAGTTAGTGAGTAATCAAAAGCAGGTTATTTTGCATGTTAATCCTGAACAATTGATTGAAGTACGAGAGCGAGTAAGTGAAGTATTAACGGCTTTCCCCGAAGTGGGCTATGTTGATGTGATTGCTGATGCTCGGTTAAAAAATGGAGGTTGTATTCTTGAAACCGAAGTTGGTATCGTTGATGCGAGTATTGACGTGCAGTTGCAAGCACTGAAAAAACAAATCGACAAACAGTTTAAGGAAAGGGAGTCGCTTTAAACATCACGAGCTATATATTTTATTATGCTGCACTTAAGCTTTGCTTGAGGAGGATGTTTATTTTTCTTGGGAAAAATCTGGAATGATTTTTGGATGACAACCTTGGATTGATCGGTAGAAACGGATGATTTTATCCATATCTTGTTGCATATCGTCAGTGGTTGACATTTCTTTTGCAATGATAACAGTTTTGCGACCAAAATCTAAACCAACGGTGATTATTGGGATATTGGCTTGACTGGCAATATGGTAAAACCCAGTCTTCCAGCGTGTCACTGGACTACGGGTGCCTTCAGGCGTCAATGCGAGTGAGAATGTTGGGTTATTCTGAAAAAGTTGTACGGCAGCATCGACTAAATTATTATTCTTACGTCTATCTACAGGTGCTCCTCCCATGGCTCTAAAAATCCACCCCCAAGGTGGAATAAAAAGCTGATGTTTACCCAAAAAATTAATTTTTACGTTAAGTGCACCTCTGGCAATGACGCCGATAATAAAATCCCAATTACTGGTATGTGGTCCTACGATGGCGATAAACTGTAATTGGGTAGGAAATGAACCAGAGATTTTCCAACCAGTTAATTTCAAAAATAATTTACACAGTTTTTGATACATATCAATACTCTCAACTTTTAAATCGGAATAAACCTCTAACAGAAATATAACAGTATGTGATCGTGAATTAAGATATTATATCTTATTATAGGCTATACAATTACTGGAGAAACAATGATTAAAAATGGAATTATCACGGCCTTAATGCTGATCACTTTTAGTGTTTCTGCTATACCGAGTGATGATATTACTCAGGTCTTGATGGATCAACAAGACGCATGGAATAGTGGTGATCTTGATGGCTATATGCAAGGCTATTGGAATAGTGAAAAGATGGGTTTCGTATCTGGTGATAAGCTTCGCTATGGTTGGAAGGAGACGTTAGCCGCCTACAAAAAGAATTACCCTGATAAAGCCAGTTTAGGTACTTTGCAGTTCACCATAAAAGAGATCAGAATGCTAAGTAATGATGCTGGAATGGTTATTGGCCGTTGGCAGTTAACTCGAACCAAAGATCAACCTAGTGGTATATTTACCCTACTGGTTGAAAAGTTTGATGGTCGCTGGGTTATCACCCATGATCATACTTCTGATTAGGTCATGTTCGCTAAGTCTAATTAACCAATTTCTTCTTTTAATGTCTAAGCTGTGATTTATTCATTTTTAATGTTTATGGCCATGTTCATGTGAGTGAGCTTGAGGTTTTAGATGCATAATTCTTGCTATAAATTTTCTTGGACCTAAGCGCAGTAGGCTAGCGGCAAATAGGCCAGCAAGTACAGTCAAAGAAAGTGTATTGATGCTATCGGGGAGTATCGTTATAGCATCCCATTGAGGTTGGATAATGTTGATAGCGACTAAATTGATGGTAATTACAATCAGCAATACACTGCGTAAACCCCAGTTCATCAATTTAAGCTGGGTTAAATTGAACACAGGGGCGACTAATAGAACCAGCATGACAGCTTCTGTGCTCCAGCCACTGTATGCTAGAGACAGTGCCAATACAGCTCCGCCTAAGTTACAGAATCTCATGGGTAAGAATACCAAGAGAAGTACTGCGACTTGAGTGATAGGGTTAGATAGTGGTACTGAAGGGTGTCCGATTAGATTGGCTAAAATCAGACTGAGTATGATCCAAGGAGCGCTACGATCGACTAAGTGAGAAAATCCAAAACGTACTGCTGATTGTGGTAAGCGAAGATGTGGATCTATGGGCTCAATTTTAGCCAGCGTTAATATGATGCCTATCATCAATAGCCCTATAAATTGTAGTATTGCCAATATTGGGCCGAGTAATAGTGCTGTAATGATCAATGCTTCGGGTCCCGCTAAGCGTTGTAGCCATCTCTTGCCTAAAGAGTCGTTGTTAGGTGAGAGACCGAAGCGGTACCTTAAGCTTGCCACTGTATAAGTGATAAGTAGCACAGGAGCTAAGGTCATAATCCAATCAGCAAGTTGCTCGACACTATGGTCGTGATGATGTGTTTCGTGTCCGCCAGAATCCATCATTAGTAGTAAAATGAGTAATACAATTCCCAAAAGACTGCCTATGCCTGCTTGATACTCGTATTGACCTTGTTGATCTGTGTGGCTTTGACCATGAGGTTGATGTAACACCACGTGTAAGATTGAACCTGTTACGAAGGCTTGTAAATAAACCGTATTATCTAAACTTAAATGTGTCAGCAGTTGTTCACCAGCAAAATAACCCAAGCCAGTTAATATCATCATCGCGGTTAAAACCACCATCGCCCAGCGAGCCCCTACCTGGGGTTTAAGTAGCCACCATATAGCCAACCCTACTGGTAACCTATGCAATATGACACCTAAAGCCAGTAATATCGAGCTATCACCTTGTTGAGCCAAGACAATAGCCCCGCCATCAGTAATGGTATGTAGTAAAAGCCCACCTATGCCTAAAGTCAGTGTCAGGTTATGTGTGACATCAGAATAGCGATGGAATAATTTCTCACTAGCAGTTGGGCCCCACAAGCCGATGATGACGAAGATAATGGCTGAAAATCCACCATGTTCCAGTAGCTCAGGTAAAATATGCACAAGAACAAGTCCGCCTAATGAGACGAATATAAATCCATCGAGCCCTTTTTGGAGTCCATTTTGTGCCGTTAAATAACGATAGAAAAGTGGGCCGAGTAAGAGTGCAATACAGCTGGTTAAAAGATAGAGCATGGTTTCTTTTTTTTAGAGGTATAAAGGGAAGCGGCAAGTATAACAGCCTTCGTCCCTTTTTCGCACTTCGACTGAGGTTATTTACGCTATCAATTTCACGAAGGCCCTATTGTTTTCATTGTTGTCGAGGCTTTAAAGGTGTTTTTCATGTCCTTATTGGCGGATATGTTTATACCATTACTCACTATGTCGCTCTTTCACTGACGAAACTAAATCGTTGAGTTCATTACCTAAGTGTGAACAAGACAATTTAATGTAGCGGACTATGTCTCCTTAAGTGTGTAGATGAGCTAACTAAGGTCTAAACTTTATATGAGAATAAAGGGCTATTTTAATCAAATTGGAATTTGTTGGACGAATAAAGGCCTAATTTAAAATGATGCTTATTTGGTTAATTGGAAGGAGGTCACGCTGATGGGGCTGACAAATAGCAGGGGCATGCTTTTGAGTGTATGTCTTTTGATTAACTTATTATTAATGAGTATTCTTGTTGTGGCTAAACCGCTTGATTTATCAAAAGCAACGTTGGCAGATCCAGGTGTCATAAATAAGGAACAGATTTTATACTGGTTAATCAAGCGAGGTGAGATATCGGAGTCTGCCAGCGCAGAAGATAAACGTGCTGCCGTTGAGGCTTATACCCATAGTGTTAATAGTGCCCAAAATAAAGGCGAGCTGCTGAGAGCGAATTTTGAGCAGCAAAGGTTAAAATCTATCAATAACCATGTTGTTAAAAATAAAAGTGAGTTGTTTGCTCAAGGTGTTGCGTCAACCTCTGTCGCTGACTCCTTAGTCACTAAAACCGTCAAAGTACTTGCTGTACTCATTGATTTCCCTGATCTTCCTTATGATAATAATCGTCTTTCAGCGAGCGATACGCCAATGTACTACCCGAGTTATCCAAGTTCTCATTATGAGAGTCTGATTTTCTCCCCAGCAGGCTTTATCGGTCCCCAAGGGCAAAACTTGTTAACCGCGTATCAGTATTATCAGGCGGTATCTGGGGACAGTTTCTTTTTGACTGGCGAGGTAAAAGGTTGGTTTACCGCTGCTAATAATGCCTCGTTTTATGGGGGGAGTGATAATGCCAATAATAAGCGTGATACTGCAGTGCCAGAGTTGGTTAAAGAGGCGGTGACGATGGCGGTTGCTGGCATGTCCCCCAGTGAGCTTGCTGGTTATGATGTGGAAGATCCGTTGGATTTAGATGGAGATGGCAATGTTGATGAACCTGATGGCAATATTGATCATGTGATGTTGTTTCACTCAAGTATCGGAGAGGAATCTGGTGGAGGGGTATTAGGCGCGAATGCTATCTGGTCGCATCGTTTTTTTGTCTATAATGGCAGTTCTCTTGGTTACACCATTCCCGGGACAGGATTAAAAGTTTTTAGTTATACAGTTCAACCTATTGACTCTGCAGCGGGCGTTGTGGTGCACGAACTTGGTCATGTTTTAGGGTTACCTGATGAGTATGATACTAGTAATGTAGGTAAAGGCTCTCCGGTCGGCTCTTGGTCCGTGATGTCTGGTGGTGGCTGGGCAGGCACTATTGCAGGAACTCAGCCTACAGGATTTAGTCCATATGCGAGATCTTACTTGCAGGGGCGGTATAAGGGACGCTGGGTTAACGAGCAGGAGATATTACTGGACTCTATCGGCGACTCAGGTGTTGAGGCTGTGCTCAATGAAGCAGTCAATTATTCGTTGGTCAATCAAATATCGATTCCACTGCCTGTGGCTACGATTCCTTTTAAGCAGCCCTATGGTGATAGTTATCAATATTATTCAGATCAGGGCAATCTGATTGATAATGCATTGTCATTTGATATAGACCTGCCAAGTCAGACTCCCTTAACCTTAACCATGAAAGCACATTGGAATATTGAGGTTAACTATGACTATGTTCAAGTAATGATAGACGGTGTTGTCGTTGCTGGAAATTATACAAAGAACAGTAATTCGATTAATAATGCGAGAAATATTCTTACCGGTAGTTCGTCTGACATCATAGGAGCAGAAGGGGTCAACAATTGGGTTGATTTGGAATATGATATTAGCGCATTTTCTGGACGTTCTAATGCTGAAGTCAAGTTAGTTTACATTACCGATCAATCCGTGAGTGAATATGGTATAGCCATTGATGACGTGCAGGTTAAGCAAAGTGCTACATTAGTTTATGCTGATGACGCTGAAACAGCAGGTAAGATGTTGTTGGCAGGTTTTACTCGAATTGATAATGAACGGCCTGGAGCTGAGCGTCGCTATATTGTGCAATTACGTAGCTATAATGGAGTTGATCTAGGTTTACCTAGCCATTCTTATGAGCCTGGAGTCTTACTCTGGTTGGAAAACTTTAGCTATGGAGGTAACAGTTCAAATTCACATCCAGGTGCGGGATTAATCGGTGTTATTGATGCAGATCAAAATGTAATTGGCACTAGAAACTCAAATATCCAAGTACGTGATGCCACTTTTAGCCAGTTTGATCAGTCGAGCTATTTTGGCGATAATCATTTGCTATCGACTTCGACTTTTGATGATAATATCGATTATAGTGCACCTAGCCAGCCTGCATCTGGGATTATATTACCTAAGTTAGGTTTGACGATGAATATTACATCTCAAAATGCAGACTCTTCAATGGCCACGGTACAGTTTAATTATAGTGGTATAACAATTACTCCCTCGAGTTTGATTGTGAGTTTTAGCTCAAGTCAGGGGGCTGATAATACTGTGGCTTTCAGTGCGACAGTGTCTGGTGGTGATGGTAACTACTCGTACTTATGGGACTTTGGTGATGGGCAAATGAGTAATGAGTCGTCACCAAGCCACACTTATACGAGTGTCGATACTTATAGTGTGACCTTAACGGTAACCGATGGTGAGGGGATAAAGAGTAGTAATATTAACTCGCTTACCCTTGTTTCACCCCAAGTATCGAGTGGTTCAAGTGGTGGTAGCCTTGGCTTATTGGGCTTATGTTTGTTGGCGTTAGTAAGATTGAGTCGTTTATCTCTTGCTTCTCGCCGTACTCTGCGGGAGTTTCCGTAGTATATCTGCACTGTGTTAGTCATATCGACGAAGGAATAAACGATTGTTTCAATCATTGCCTTATTCAGCCATCCTATGGAGACTCTGCAACGAGCACTTTGAAGTGGCTTAGATATAGCATTAAGAATCGTTTTGTTTAATTCACATTGCTTCTATCAAGCGGCGGGCGGCGGGAAGAAAAATTTCACTGACAATAAGTTGTTCGTCATGATGGCAAAAATATCTGCGTCGTCCCCATAATTCTTGAGTGGGCGTTTGCTCAAGGGGTGCCAGTAACTGGGTGAGTTTATGGCAAGGTGTAAAGTGAGCAATTTCTATTTTTCCTAGTGAGAAAGTATCACTCGAAAATAACAACTCTCCTAATGGACGAGTACCTAAGTTCACAAAATTGAATTGTTGTTGTTGAAATAAACTTATCGGAATTAAGGTGCGAGCAAAAATCCACGGGATCCCATCTAGACAAAGTAAGACCTCACGTACCCAAGACTGGTTGGCAGTGAGGCATTCACCATTAAAAGGAGCTAACATATCTTCAGCTAGTATTTTTACTTCAAATTCAACACAGTGAGATCGTAATTTTTGAGTTAAACTTCCATTAGAGAGGAGCCAATCTGTTAAAGGAGATGTGGGAAGTTGATTGGTTTGATCTGGTGAAAGCCACTGAATAGCTTCACCATATGGGAAGATTAACCTAGTTACACTCATCTAATTCTCGGTACAATGCTGACTTGTAAACAGATGCAGTCTAACATGCTAGGGTGAGATAGTCAGAAAGATCCGCGAGCACAGGTTTTAAAAAGTTGTACTCAATGCTCAGTTTAATAGTGTTTGAAATGGAAACTTTCAATATGAAAAAATGTGCACTTGATGCTTTTTTGATGCAAAAAATGATATTTTTATTGTTTATTCTTACTGTCAGCCTCTTTAGTTTTGGGGTAAGCGCTGAAGATGAAGTGCCTCAAGAAGTTGAGGAAGCAGCGGTTGAGGAATATGCTTATTATGGTTTCGATCCCGATATCGTCACGAACTACCTATCAAGTGGAAGGAAGCTAGGGTTTGTTAAAATCAGTAT
This sequence comes from Shewanella sp. VB17, assembly GCF_013248905.1. NCBI lineage: Bacteria > Pseudomonadati > Pseudomonadota > Gammaproteobacteria > Alteromonadales > Shewanellaceae > Shewanella > Shewanella sp. VB17. The sequence goes on along the minus strand of NZ_JABRVS010000001.1, from coordinate 93,112 downwards.
TGAACTCATGGTCAAGTCTCCCATGGATCTTGTTGCCATTGAACATCATGACCCCCTTCTACGTGCGGCAATTATTGAGATCTTGGGTAGTAAAACGGCAGATAAGGTCAAATCCTTAACCGGGCGTGAGGAGATCCGCCGTGAATGCTATGAAGAGGTTAATCGTCTTATTAAGCAAGAGACGGGTAAAGAATCAATTATTAATTTGCTGTTTACTAAATACCTTTACGATTAGGCTATCAGCCTAATCCGTGGGGTTGTTAATTTTTTATATGATTGTTGTTAGCGTGTATCGTTAATTACATAAGACATTTTATGACCAAGCCAAGTTCCAAATCAAGCCAGAAGCCAACAACTAGACTGAAAAAAAATGGTGTAAGGAGAGTAAAACAAACAACACAGAAAGCAGCTGTGAGTAAGCTTAATACTGTCTCTCACCTAGAAAGAGTCGCAGGTCATAAAAAGAATGGGTTGCATTTACGTAACCTTCATCGTGATGGTTATGATTTTGACAAGCTAACGCAAGCCAGTCCAGAATTAACTCCTTATGTCAGGCCTAATCCTTATGGCAATTTATCCATCGATTTTGCTAATCCACAGGCGGTTAAAGCGTTAAATGCTGCATTACTGAAACAGTATTATCAAATAGCCATTTGGAATATTCCAGAAGGTTTTCTTTGTCCACCAATACCAGGAAGGGTGGATTATATTCATTATATTGCCGATCTTTTGGCTGGAGTTGATGTTGGTCAAAATAAGGAGAGTATGAGTGGTGCCGAACACGTTACTCTGGATGCTTATATTCCGAAGATTAACTCTAAGCTAATGAAAATTAACGTATTAGATGTAGGTACTGGCGCAAATGGTATTTATCCATTATTAGGTATTCAGGCCTATGGTTGGCGTTTTGTGGCCAGTGATGTTGATCCGTTATCATTATCTAATGTTAACGCCATTGTTGAAGCCAATACTTGCTTACAAGGTAAGCTAGAAACTCGGTTGCAACATGATCATCAGCATGTGTTTCAAGGTATTATCAGTGCTACAGACCGATTTGATGTCACCTTGTGTAACCCACCGTTTCATTCATCGTTGGCAGAGGCAAGTGCAGGCAGCCAACGTAAGATCGCAAATTTGACCGCTAACAGAGTGGCTAAGGGGCACAACACTGAATTTGGGGCCAGTGGCAGCGAACTTAACTTTGGCGGTCAAAAAGCTGAACTTTGGTGTGATGGCGGGGAGAAGCAGTTTCTGAATAATATGATTTATGAGAGTAAAGAGTTTGCCACCCAATGCCTGTGGTTTACAAGTTTAGTCTCTAAGAAAGAAAATATAAAACCTTGTTATACCGCGCTGGAAAAAGTGGGTGCGGTTACCATCAAGACTATCGATATGGCGCAAGGAAATAAACTCACTCGCGTATTGGTCTGGAGTTTTTTAACCCCTAAACAACATAAACTATGGGCGAAATATCGAATTTAATAGATTATTTCGTTTATTTTTAGCAGTAATGGCTCAGATTTCATCTAATAACTTGCTGGTGGGGTTGGTTACTGGCCCGTGTTACGCTGCTCGTTAACTTAGGCGATGATGATTAAGGGATAAGGCGTTTTTTATGCGTAAGTATAGGATAAGTAAAGATTTGGGTGAGATGGATATTGATGTTATTCACGGGTTTATTTGTCAAAGTTATTGGGCCAAAAATATGCCTAAATCTGTGTTACAAAAAGCGCTGGCTCATTCACTTTGCTTTGGTGTGTTTACCGATGCTAATGAACAAGTGGGTTTTGCGCGTATGATCACAGATAGGGCGACCTACGCTTATTTAGCTGATGTGTTTATTCTTGATGAATATCGTGGCTTAGGCTTAAGTAAAATGCTGATGACCGATATCATCTCACATCCAGATCTACAAGGCTTAAGGCGGATGGTGTTGGCGACACGAGATGCTCATGGTTTATATGCTCAATTCGGTTTTAAAGCTGTGCCTAATCCTGAGGTGTTGATGCAAGTGTGGCAACCAGATGTGTATAACGTGAGTCCATCACCTTGTTGATTTTTTGGTTGTAAACTCAGATGTGTGTCTATTTATAGATATCCTATATTCTGTTAGTGTCAGTTAGAATTAGTCAAAAATAAGTGTCAAATAGGGGATGAAGTGATGAAAACTTGTTATCCAACAAGATACTTAAAAATATTTAAATATAATGAGTTACGTGCATTTTCATTTGTAAAATAGACAAATCTTATTGTTATGCTACCTTTTATGTTTGTTAGATATTATCTAACAAACATAAATTTTGATAAACGCAGAATGGATAATGTAAAGAATTAGACCTAGTCGCTCTTGCTGTTACTAATGATGTTTTCATTCATTTTATGCTCATAATGATGAGGGTTTGGTAATGAATTTCATCCATGTAATTAGGTATTGGCAAATTAAACGAAAATATAAAAAGTTGATCAATGATCCTATTACCAGCCAAGAGAATATTTTTCACAAGTTGATTGAATTAGGCAAAAAAACTCAGTTTGGCAAAAAGCATCGATTTTCAAATATCACTAGTATAAAAGATTTCCAATCATTGGTGCCTATGCAAACCAATGAAACAATTGCTCCTTATATGAAAAGGGTTGTTGAAGGTGAGCCAGATGTACTTTGGCCCCAAAAACCACATTATTTTGCTTGCACATCAGGAACGACGGGTGACATAAAATATGTACCTGTCACGAGAGAGAGTAAAAGTAATCAGCTCTTAGGTTCAGTTCAAATAGCACATTTATATCCATTATTAAGTCATCAAAAATTCTTATCTAGTGCAAATAGTATCGTCTTGACGGGATCTTGTACGACAGAGTTAATGAATGGATTCCCAATTGGTAGGTTGTCAGGATTGAGCCGTAAACTGTTACCTGAATGGTTGTTTAGAGGGGTGGTTCCAGCGAAGGAAACTTTGGATATACCTAATTATGAGGAGATGATGTTGCGTATTGCCGAGGAGGCGATTAATGCTAATGATATACGCGTGATAGTGGGGTTCCCCTCTTGGGTTGTAGTACTTCTTCAAACTTGCCAGAAAGTGTCTGGTTCTGATAATTTACATCATATTTTTCCTAATCTGAATACATTTTATTCTTCTGGTACTAGCTGCAAACCCTATTTACCTGCGATAGAAAGAATGCTTGGCCATAAGGTTAATGTTCGAGAGTTTTATGGTTCTTCTGAGGCATTTTTTGCATTGCAAGATTTAGCAGAGGAAGGCATGTTGATTGACAGCCACAATAACGTTTTTTTTGAATTTATACCAGTTGATGAATTTAATACAGATGAGCCATTATGTCTTCCTTTAAAAGATGTTGTGATCGGGCAAGATTACATTATGTTAATCTCAACTTTTTCAGGATTATATCGATATTGTGTCGGAGATATGGTTAGGTTTACTTCAATTAACCCCTATCGTATTCTCGTTCGTGGCCGTATGCAGCATGAGTTAAATATTATGGGTGAGCATATTCGAAGTGAACACGTTGAAATAGTGATGAGCGAGGTGGTGACTGATTTGAATATTACGATTCATGAGTTTACTGTCGCGCCTAGCGTAATTGATGAAGACAGTGGCCGATTTTATCATCAATGGCTGATCGAACTACCGGACAATGAAATTATAAACTTGCCTTTTTTGGCTGCAGAATTAGATAAAAAACTTATGTTATCGTGTGCATTCTATCAAGATTTCCGCACGAAAGGTGAATTGGATATGCCCGTAGTGACACGCCTTCCAGAGCGTTCATTTTATCATTACCTTGTTAAGCTTAAGGGAAAAGTAGACAGTCAGCAAAAGATCCCAAGGGTTACCAATGATCGTAATATTGCTGATTTTTTACTACATCAAGCTGGTTTAACATCCTCCGAAGTTAAAGCTGAAGATATCGCTAAGGCAGGGTAGTTTTTAGTCGCTACCCAGTGAACCAAGTTGTGTCAATATCTAAGGCTTGTTATCTAACAAGTCTCAGTCATGTTAGCTGTAAGATACTTGATAACGTCCAGCAAGATCATCAAGTTGCTTTTGTTCTTGAACAGCTTTGGCGTCCAGTTGTGCTTGATGACGTTTCTGACAGAAATGTTTTATGCCTTGCTGTCTTCCTAGCTGTTTACGCCATAGACCATCCATTCTTTGGTGTTCTTGTTGCAGCAGTATTTGTTGTCTGGTTAACTGGGTTTGCATTGGCGTTAAGGCCAGTTGCATATTGATATTATTTTGCAGCAGCAATGAATTAGCTTGCTGTGGTGAGTAAGCTTGATACTCTTTTGACATCTCTGCTAACGCCCGTTTTTGCTGCGTGATTTGGTCGATACGTTGCTGAGTGTCACTGCGCTGCTTGCCGAGTTGAGAGAGTTTTTTTTCTTCTTGTTGGCAAAGCTGTAATAGTTGCTTCATCTCATTTATCCTTGGGAATGGGGATCATCGAAATAGTCAGTGAGTTCAGCTAATGTTTGCAGGCTCTCGGCTAAATCGAATTTTTGCGAAGTGTCCTGCTTAAGAAAGCTCGCCATCATAGGGTAACTTGCTACTGCCAGATCCATTTGTGGGTCGTGTCCAGCCTGATAACCACCTAAAGGCAGCAATTCACGTACTTCGTTGTAACGACTATTAAGGTGTCTGAACCGTTGGCCTTGCTGTAATTGATCTTTCTTGGCGACTTGGGTTGCCAGTCGACTGACTGAAGCTGAGATGTCAATGGCCGGAAAATGACCCTGTTCGGCTAGTTGACGACTTAACACCAAGTGACCATCTAAGATCGCTCTGGCTGCATCAGCAATCGGATCTTGTTGATCATCTCCCTCAGTTAAGACGGTATAGAAGGCGGTTAATGTCCCTTCTGGATGTTGTCCATTACCAGCAAGTTCTACTAGACTGGGCAGCTGAGCGAAGGCGGAAGGTGGGTAGCCTTTTGTGGCTGGTGGCTCGCCTAAGCTGAGGGCTATTTCACGCTGTGCTTGAGCATAACGGGTGAGTGAATCTACCAGCAGCAGCACGTGTTTGCCTTGATCTCGAAAGGCGGCAGCCATGTGATGGCAAAGTCGCATGGCACGCATTCTCATTAAGGGAGTGGTATCTGCTGGTGCTGCGATGACGACAGCACGTTTTTGGCCTTCTTTACCTAAAGAGTGATCGATAAATTCCCGCACTTCACGACCACGCTCACCAATTAAGCCAACAATAACCACATCAGCTTCGGTAAAGCGAGTCATCATGCCTAATAGTACGCTTTTGCCCACCCCAGATCCGGCAAAGAGTCCTAGCCGTTGACCACGACCGATAGGCAGTAGGGCATTAATTGCGCGAATACCGACATCTAAAGGTTTTTCTATGGGTTTACGTAATAAGGGATTTATACTGTGGTTAGCAATCGGTTGGCGGCTAATATTAGTCAGGCAACCTAAATTATCTAAAGGTTGGCCTAACCCATCAAGTACTCGACCTAATAACCCATCGCCCACAGGAATTTGAACTTGGCCATTGAGGGGGATCACACGGGAGCCAGGCATTAAACCTGAAGTGTTTTCCATGGGCATTAAGCAGAGTGTTTCTTTATTAAAACCCACCACTTCGGCTTCGATTTTTCGGCCATCCCTGCATTGGATGTGGCAACGATCTCCCATACCAAGCTGACAGCCTATTGCTTCGAGTAATAGACCATTAACTCGTGTTAAGCGGCCATAAAGCTGTGCCACTGGTACTTGTGGCCAATTTAATCGATCATTCGCTGAGTTTTTGGTGGACGTAGTGCTATTTAACATCGGCACTTGACTCAGTTGTTTGCTGTAACGGTTCTTCTCCGTTTTGCTCTAGTCTTATTGCCACTTGATCCATGCAGGCATCGAGCCTAGTTTCTACAGACGCATCGGCATCGGATTTGTCACTGAGAATACGGCAACCGCCTGGGGATATAGAAGGGTCTGCCACTAAGGTCCAATGCTTAACTTTTTCTGAAGCCAGTTCTTTTAGTTTATGTACGGCATTAGGTTCAAGATGAATTTTCATCTCTGAAGTGGTATCTGGCAGTGCCTCCATCGTTTCCTCTATTAAAGAGAGGATCTGCTGAGGCTGTAGGGTTAGTTCACAGCGGATGACCTGCTGAGAAACGCGACGTATTAGTTCAAGTATTGTAGCCTGCTGCTGTAATATTTGTTGATTATGCCCCTCTTCAAGAAGCGATTTTAACGCATCAATAGGGACGAGAAGCTGGTTGAGTTGCTCATCGATTGCTTCTTTTCCTTTGAGTTGCCCTTCTATACGACCTTGGTTAAAGCCGCTGGCATGACCAGATCGCTGCCCTTCTTCAGATCCTGAATTAAAGCCATCTTCATGGCCTTTAGATATCCCCTCTTTATAGCCAGTGTCGAAGGCTTGCTGATAGTCTTGCCATTGGGATTTTTGCTCACCTTCAGTTGAATCGACTGGGATCAACGGGGAGTATCTGTGGCGGTGAGGTAGCCCTCCTTGTAGGCGCCATTTTGAGTCAGTATTGTCGTTATTCATTATCATTACCCTGCCACCTGTTTGCAGATTGTTTTTGTTTTATATGGGCACCGGACATTATTTTTTGTTTGGTCCGTATTGTTATTTTTTATGTTTGCGGTTTCATCAGGCATTACTCGACGACTTGCTCTTCAAAAAGTTGCAATTCAATGTCACCATCGATCATCATCTTTTTGGCGAGCGCCATGACTTCTCTACGGGCGGTAATAGCCTGACTGAGAGGGACAGAACCTATGGCTTCAACTTGAGTTTCAATCGCCGATGACATACGTTTAGGTAGGGCGCCTAATAAAGTTGACTTTAACTCAGAGTCTATTCCTTTTAGTGCGAGGGCTAACATTTCTGGTGGTACAAGTTCTAACACTTCCTGCAGAATTTCTGGTTTTTGTCTACCTAGGATGATGAAATCGAACATGTTGTCTGCTACATCGCTGGCGAGTTTACGGTCATGGAGTTTGATCATGTCCATCAACTGCTCCCGATCGCCTTCGAATCGATTAAGTATGTCGGCTACTTGGCGAATACCAGATACTTGAGTGTGACTTTTCTCCATTGCAATTAACATACAACGTTCAACGAGTTGTTTTAGTTCATCGACGACATCTCGGTCTAGTTCACCGAGTTGGGCTATGCGAACCAGTACTTCATCTTGTCCTTCGGGAGGTAAGCTTTGTAGTACTTGGGCCGCACTTTCAGCCGATAATAGCCCCAAGAGTACAGCTTGCAGTTGGCTATGTTCATGGGTGATTTCTCTCGCCAGTAACTGAGGGTCGACCCACTCTAGTCGTTTCACCAAGGTCTTAATTTCATCACCGTAGATACTATCAATCAGGCTCTTTGCTACGCGATCACCAAGGGCCATATCTAATGTCTTTTGCAGATATGAACGAGAGGCGCGCGCGATACCAGACTGTTCCTGATACCCCATAAAAAAGCGGCCGAGTACGGCTTCAGCTTCATGTTGTGTGATGCTGGATAAGCGTGCCATTTTGTGGCTTAAATGTTGAACATCATTTCTGTCCAGATGCGACATAACTTGTGCCGCGCCCTTTTCACCCATGCTCAGTAGCAGCATGGCCGCTTGCTCTAAATTATCCATTTTTATTCCGAGTTTACTCTTGTTCATTAGATTGACTACCTACTTAATTGCCCATTGTCGTTATCACCTATCCAGTGAGCAATCACTTCAGCGACGCGAGCGGGTTCCTGATTTGCCAGCAAACTCAGATGTTCCATCTTCACTGTGAGTGGTGAGCTAGACGCCGGTAAGCTTTGATTAGCCACCCAGTCGCTACTCATTTTGTTTTGATCCAGTCCCATAAGTTGATCTGCCAGTGCTTGAGCGTCACCAAATTGATCATTACTGGTAATACTTGCTGCTGGTGGAGGATCGAGTATCACAGGTATTTCGTTGTTCTCTTCTTTTAAGCTGTGTTCGGCGGTACGTGTCAAGTGAGAAACTAAAGGCCTAAGTACGAAAAAGATAAGACCGAAACCTAAAATAGCACCGATGAAGTATCTGAGATAAGCCTGATAACCTTCAGCTTGCCACCATGGCATAGGTTCAAATTGGGCTATCTGAACTTGTGCGAATTCGAAACTATTGATACTGAATTGATCGCCACGTTCTGCGGAAAAGCCAATTGCATCTTGAACCATGGTGCCCAGTTGTGTCAGTTGGGTTTCATTCCAGCCATTTTCTCCTCCCGCCTGGCTGTTTAGTAGGACAGAAACTGAGAGATTTTCAAGTTGCATCTGTTGGTAGCGAGTATGGGTGACCGAACGTCCTACATCAAATTGACGACTTTCTTGTTTATTGAGGTTACGGCTAGAGTTCTCTTTTTTATTTTTATTAGCCTTGGGGGCTTTGTTGGTGAGAGCGCCGGGGATCCCCATTGCAAGGGTGTTGTCGGTATCATTGATACTCTGTTGTTCTTGGATGACGACAGATTGTGGATCTAATGACTCTCGTGTTTCTTCTACTTGGTTAAAGTTTACTTGAGCGGCGATCTGAACTTGATAATTTTCTTGCCCTAGCACGGGGGCTAGCATACTAGATGCTCGATCTATTAAGCCTTGCTCTAGGTCTTGAGTATATTTCAGCTGCTTATCTCTTGCTTGGGTTATATCTTGATTACTGGCCATCCCAGAGCTGAGGTGATTACCTTCTTGATCGACCACTTGAACCCGTTCAGGTGTCATGCCGCTTATGCTGCCAGAGACTAAGTTCACAACAGCCTCAACCTGACTGAGCTGCAAATTTGCCCCAGCATAGAGATCTAACATCACAGATGCTGAAGGGAGTTCAGGTTGTTGCCTGATAAACAAGGTTCTCTTAGGTATAGCCAGATGAACTCTGGCAGTGCGCACAGCTTTTAATGCCATGATGGTTCGGGCTAACTCACCCTCTAGCCCATGGCGATATTTTGCCTGCTCCATAAATTGACTGGTACCAATGCCACTGTTATCCAGTGACTCCATGCCTGAAGGTACCTTGGCCTTAACACCTTTAGCGGCCAGTAACATTCTTGCCTTACCTAATTTATCTTCAGCGACCAATACCAAGCCACTTGTCGCGTCGAGACGGTAAGCGATGCCTTCAGCTTCGAGTACTTCAATGATCAGCGCTGTTTCAACCTGCTCTTGATGTCCGTAGAGTGGACGATATCCTTGGCTGGCAGTCCAGAGTAGTAGGACGATAACGCAGGCAACCACACTGGCGAGGATTGCTAGCAGTAATACTTGACGATCTCCACGGTTGAAGTCATGCCATTTAGCTTTCATAGAGGAGAGCATTTCACCTTTATTACTAGCGTCAGTAATGGTTTGACTCGGTTGAGCAAGAGTTGTAGACATTGAATATTTTTCCTTACAGAAGACGTTGATTTTCTGCTAGTGCTGAGTTGGTTTAACGGGATGCCTTATTTAAAGAGGCATTTTCATTACTTCGTCAAATGCCTGAACTAAGCGGTTACGGATTTGAATCATTGCTGAGAAAGAGAGGCTTGCTTTTTGTGAGGCAACCATGGCCCCCACCAAATCATCACTTTCCCCCATATCTACGGATCTTATTTTGGCTGAAGAGATGTTTTGATCTGTGTTTACCGCTGCGACTTTACTTTCCATCAGTTCGGTGAAAGAGGGGGCTTGAATGCCCTGATCTTTAGGGTTGGCTGTGATTTTTATCGTCCCTTTTGCCATCTCTGTATGGATGCTTAACGTGTCCATCATGGATTGAGGGCTGACTAAGGTTGAAGCTGACATGTGGTTTTCCTATCTATAATATATGTGTTGTGGTGCTTGTTTTAGGCTGCATGATTTAATGCATGTTCTATGTCTATTCCCTCTTCACGCATTTGTACTAGTTTGTATCTGAGAGCTCGAGTCGTCATCCCAAGAGATTCTGCGCTTTGGCTACGGTGACCTCCGAATCGTTTTAGGGTGTCTAAAATGTATTGAAATTCCGCTTGTCGTTTTGAGGCTTTGAGTCCCATTTCTGGCGTGTCTGCTTTAATGATGTAATGGTTGCTGTTGTTTTCTATACCGAGGTCAGCTGCTTGAATTGTCTGACCTCGACGCATGACTAGTGCTCGCTGAATAGTATTTTCTAATTCTCTGACATTGCCTGGCCAGCTATGGGAGAGTAAATGTTGTTGAGCTTGTCCACTGAAGTAGCAATATTGGTTATCACATAAATGTCTGTATTTTTGTAAAAAATGCTCGGCTAAAGGGAGGATGTCCTCTTTGCGTTCTCTCAGTGGTGTGATTTTAAGAGGTAATACATCGAGGCGGTAAAAGAGGTCTTCTCTAAAGTCACCATTTGCGACTGCTTTGCGCAAATCTTTATTTGTTGAAGCAATAATACGAATATTAAGTTTGATTGTTTTATGACCACCTAAACGTTCAACCTCTCTCTCTTGTAAAACTCGCAGTAGTTTAGATTGCAATAAAAACGGCATTTCGCCTATTTCATCCAGCAAGAGAGTGCCACCGTTGGCTTGCTCAAATTTTCCTGCTTGATCGCAAGATGCACCAGTGAAGGCACCTTTGACATGCCCAAATAGAATGGATTCTAAAATACTCTCAGGAATGGCTGCACAATTGACCGCAATAAAAGGTTGTTCTGCGCGGTTAGAATTACGATGAATGTAGCGTGCTAAAGGCTCTTTACCTGTGCCGCTTTCGCCAGTGAGCAGAATACTGGCTTCAGTCGTGGCGGCACGATGCGCCAACATTAATAGTTGTCGACTGACGGTTGACGAGACGATAAATTCGGTATCTGGTTGTTCTAAGCGGCGTAATCTGTGCAACAAAGAGGCGAGTTGTTCGATATCCAACGGTAGTAGCAGATAATCTTGCGCGCCATGTTGCATAGCACAGCTGGCAAGTTCAGTTTGTTCTGGATTAAGTAATGCTATTTGGTTTTTCCCTGGATATTGAGCCATCTTAAGCGCGGCTTCAGCGCAGCTAGAATTAGACAAATTGATTATGGTAAGCCAAGGCTTATCTAGTGAATGCCAGAATCCAAAATCTTGTGCCTGTAACTGTTTACGGTTCTCAGGTGTCAGTTCAGCTTCAACAAGCCTAATGTCAAAGAGACTCATGGGGTGCTCCAGTTTGTTGGCTTACAGGCGTTGTAATGGGTGACTTAATTAAACGTATGGTGACTCTTCGATTCAATTGCCGACCTGCATGAGTATTATTGCTCACCTTAGGTGAACGATCGCCATGGTGCCTAACTTCGACCATATTTTTTGTTATGCCTAATTCAATTAACCGTGAAGCGACTTCATCGGCTCTTTCTTGGCTCATCACCAGATTCGCTAAACGCTTACCGCTTCCATCTGCATGAGCATCGACCAATATTTTTACGATTGAATTATCCACCGCTACATACTGTGCTATAGCCTCTAAATCAGCTTCGTGTGCGAGTTGTAATTTGCTTGAGCCTGAATTAAAGGGCAAATCGACTCTGCGCACATACGAGAAAGGTTTAGGGAGTAAATTATGACGGCATAATTTAAATTTCTGAGCGATTGCTTGGGTTGCAATGGGCGTGGTTTCAACCAGATATGTATCACCTTCAGTCGCCACAATGGATGCTTGCCAAGAAGCGCCTTGTTCTAATCCCTCAATAAATGGATTTATCGCTTTTTGGCTACTGGCCATGTTGTCATGCCAAACCAGCAAGGTTTGGGTTGAATTTGAGTGGTTATCTCGCTTCCATGAAGGAGCTTGTACGCTAAGGGTACTTTGCTTATTATTGAATGTTACCCAATCTGCAATGAGCTGTAATTTTACTGGGCTGCCAGGTTCTGCAATTAATTTAAATTGACCAAACCCACTCACTTTATGCTCGATCTTGCATTGGTAGCGGTCTCCTGAATAATCCCATTTTGCTTGCTCGAATTCTGTTTGATAATGAAAAACCTTGGCTAAGGCCAATTCTGAGTTAATAAGAATAATAAACAAAGAACAAATTGTTATGCGAACTGATCTTTTCAATGTATTAATCTGCCTTTTAAGTTTCAATTAGTAACAGGTGTTATTTAATTGTTAATCTATCTTTGCTTATATGTTTATATGTTAAGCGTTAAATCAGTCTGTTTTTTTGATGTGATTTATATGAGAGCTTCTTGTTGGGTACAATAAAACATTAATGAATCAGCAAGTAAAATGTTTTTTAATTTTTATTTATATTTTAATTTTAAAGGATGGATTGAAAGTATTAGCTTCTACTGATATCTTTTATATGCCATGTAATGATTCTGTTTATTTTTTAACATTTTGTGGGTACATTGCGTTGTTTAATGCGTATGTTTGCACTTCTTTAATTACTAGGTTTTGTTTTTATCTTATTGTTTTTAGTGTTGTTTTTATGTTCCAGCATACGGTTTAATTGGTTTTTTTTTATTTTTTTGTTAAAAAATTATAGTTTTTCATTAAATTGTCGCTGTAACTTTTTTAGCTTTTTATTTAATTAATTTATTATTTTTTTTCGAGTGAATGTGTTTTTAATATCTTTAGGTTAATAGTATTTTTGCATTATATCGATTTGATTAATTATTGTTATCAGACATTAAATTGTCATCAGTCATTTAAATGTCAACTATAAATAATTAGTTGTTAATTTGACATGAGTGTTTGTCTTTGAATTTGACATGGATTTGAAATGAAAACTACAGCTAAAGCAAATTTGCTTAAGGCGAATAGATGTGAACGAGTTAGACCTGTTGCATTAATTCAAGAAAAACTTGCACGGAGCAGATTAATTATACAAGTGGAAGCGTGTCAACGTCCGTTATTGGAAGCCGCTAATCATGTGCTTAACCCTATTATTCGACAGGGGCATCATGCATTGTCAAATATTTCATTTTTAGAACCTGCACAGCCTATCGAACCAGAGACGAATAATGCATGGTTTTTGTTGCGTTATCATCGATTACCTTTAGCTTGGTGGCGTATTGATAAGTGCACCTTAGATCAGCTAGCAAGTGGGTATTATGGCAGTTTAGCGAGTCTTTTGAAGTCGCCGTTAAGGTCGCCAAGTCAATCTGAATTTAGGTTGGCCAAAAAGTTGATGCTAGCGGCGTTGAATGTTTTGCCTATGGCTGTTCTGGATGAAACCGCTTTAGATTTAGAGTTGGTGACAAATAGCACCCCAGTTGATGCGACTATTAGCTGGCAGCTTCATTTTCCCAAGGAGCATAAGGTGCCACCTATGTTGTTTTGTATGACGGAGAATTTACTAGGTCTAATGTCAGAGCAATCGAGTCCTTATATAGCCAGTCCCAATTTAGCTGAAAACTTGTCATATAGATTAAGACAGATCCCCATGAAAATATTATTTGAATTGGGCCGTCAGCATATCCCTGTCACCTCGCTTCAAGATTTGAAGGTTGGAGACATTATACCGATGAACATACATTCACGCTGTCCTGTAGCTGTGGGGAAGCGGCCTATATTCTATGCTGCTATTCACACTCATGAGGGGAAAATGGTGGCAAAACTCACTCAGGATGCGTATTTGCATGAGAGCTAGTGGCCTAAGCGTTAACCAAATTTAAGATAACCATGCGATTTACCAATTATAGAGGAACCACTTAATGGCTGAACAAACGATACTGCAAGATGATGATTTTTTACTGGATGATAACTTGTTCGGTGAAGATAATATTAGTTCAGACGTGAACACAGTTAAACCAGTTAAAGATATCTCTTTTTTTCATCAATTGCCGGTACAGGTTACGTTAGAGTTGGCCAGTGCAGAGATGTCTTTAGGTGAATTGACTCGAATGGGCGAAGGCGATGTTATCGCGTTAGATCGCATGGTGGGTGAGCCGTTAGATATTCGGGTTAATGGCGCGTTATTAGGACGCGGTGAAGTGGTAGAGGTGAACGGCCGTTATGGTGTTCGTTTATTGGAAGTTGAAGCTGTGAGTCTCACCGGAGCAAATGACTGATTATGCTTCGCGGACTCTTGCTATTACTGTGTTTAGTTGTACCGACTGCGTTTGCTAATGATGGTTTTACTCTGCTTACACTTGGGGATGGTGAGCAGGCTCAATCGGTCAATATTAAGTTAGAGATACTTGCACTGATGACGGTGCTCAGTTTTTTGCCAGCCATGCTGATGATGCTCACGAGTTTTACCCGCATCATAGTGGTGTTGGCTATTTTGCGCCAAGCGTTAGGATTACAGCAGAGCCCGCCAAACAAAGTGTTACTTGGCATCGCGTTAGTGTTGACCATTTTTGTGATGAGACCTGTGGGTAAAGATATTTATGACAATGCCTACCTTCCCTATGAACAAGGGCAGATAGAGCTAACTGAGGCCGTTAAAGTCGGGGTGATCCCTCTGCGAAAATTTATGCTTGCTCAAACTCGCGAAACCGATTTAGAGCAGATGCTTAAAATCGCGGATGAACCAGTCACGCTAATGGTGGACGAAATCCCCTTCTTCGTTCTAATGCCTGCTTTTGTATTAAGTGAGCTTAAAACAGCTTTTCAAATTGGATTTTTGCTCTTTTTACCTTTTCTGGTTATCGATCTGGTGGTCGCAAGTGTGTTGATGTCTATGGGGATGATGATGCTGTCGCCCTTAATTATCTCTTTGCCCTTTAAGCTGATGGTGTTTGTGCTGGTCGATGGCTGGTCGATGACGGTGAGTACCTTAGTGGCCAGTTTTGGTTAGCGAGATTTAATGGTGAATAGAGTGAATAGGGTGAACTATGGAGATTAATGAACTGACCTCGGTTTTTTCTGATGCTATCTACTTAGTGGTGATCATGGTGTGTGTGTTGGTTATTCCTAGTCTGCTAGTCGGCTTGCTTATTGCTGTATTTCAAGCTGCGACTCAAGTTAATGAGCAGACGCTGAGTTTCTTACCAAGGTTGGTGTTGACTCTGTTAATGGTTTTGTATTCTGGGCAATGGTTACTGCAACAACTCTCAGATTTTTTTGAGCGTTTGTTTCTAAACATTCCTCATATAATTGGTTAAGTATGCTGTCTCTAACCTCGATGGAACTCAGCGCATTTATTGGCACTTTCTGGTGGCCATTTTGCCGCATTATGGGGGCATTTTTAGCGATGCCCTTTTTAAGTAGCAGCTTTATACCTGCGTCAGTGAGGGTTTTATTAGCCTTGTCGATATCAGCTTTGATTGCGCCTATGCTACCCAGTGTCCCTGCTGTCGATGCTATTTCAATCGGAGCCCTACTGTTGGCACTAGAGCAATTGCTTATCGGATTTATGTTGGCGTTATTTTTAAGCATCATGATCCATGTTATGACCTTGCTCGGTGCCATGATGTCAATGCAAATGGGACTGGCTATGGCGATCATGAATGATCCTTCCAGTGGCAGTTCGAATCCAATATTAGGCCAATGGTTGCTTCTTTATGGAGTGTTGTTGTTTCTTGCTTTAGACGGTCATTTGGTCGCGATTGGGGTTTTGGTGGACAGTTTCCGGCTATGGCCGATAGGAACTGGTGTGTTCGATCTGCCTTTGATGGCATTAATCAGTCGTTTTGCCTGGATTTTTGCTGCTGCATTTATGTTGGCGTTACCCTCCATCCTTGCCATGCTAATGGTTAATATTACCTTTGGTGTCTTGAGTAAAGCGGCCCCTTCATTAAACGTATTTGCTTTAGGTTTTCCCATGTCGATGTTGATGGGACTACTCTGCGTCATGCTGTCATTTAGTGGCTTGCCAAGCCGTTATAGTGATCTTTGTTTAGATGCACTTGCAGCCATGTATCAATTTATTGGTGGTGTGGTATGAGTAAAGATACAGGTCAAAGTAAAACGGAGAAAGCGACCCCGCAGAAGCTTAAAAAAGCGCGCAACGAGGGACAAGTACCTAGATCAAAAGATTTAGCAGCAACAGCATTGATTATCGGTTGTTCGCTTATGCTGACTATTAGTGCTGAATGGTTTGCAGCTAAGGTGTCACATGTCACTCGGTACAATATGTTATTGACTAAAGAAGAGTTGGATGAACCCGGCATGATGATGAATCATCTTGGCTCATCTCTGGTTGAAGTCCTTAGTATACTTGGGCCTATTTTTATATTGGTTGCTGTGCTTGCCATGGTTGCTGGAGCATTACCTGGAGGCCCTGTTTTTAATTTTAAAAATGCCTCATTCAAATATAGCCGTATTGATCCCATTGCTGGATTGGGGCGCATGGCATCAATAAAATCTTTGGTTGAACTCATCAAGTCAATGCTTAAAATTGTCTTATTAATCGGCATCATGTTTATCTTTCTTGAAAAGAACCTCCAAACACTATTGGGTTATAGCCAGTTACCGATTGATGAAGCGGTTCGTAAAGGGATAGATATGCTCTCGGGCGGTATGCTGTATCTAGGTCTGGGCATGCTGATGATCACTTTTATTGATGTGCCATATCAGTATTGGCATCATCATAACGAATTAAAAATGACCAGTCAGGATGTAAAAGATGAACATAAGCAGCAGGAAGGGAAGCCAGAAATAAAAGCAAAAATACGTCAGTTGCAACAGAGGGTAGGTCGTTCTAGGGCCGATGTTGCTATTCCCCAAGCTGATGTTTTACTGGTTAACCCTAATCATTATGCGGTGGCATTGAAATATGACCTTGAGAAGGCAGATGCGCCTTATGTATTAACCAAGGGCACTGATGAGTTGGCCTTATACATGCGCCAACTTGCTCAACGTCATGACGTTGAAGTGATCGAACTGCCACCATTGGCACGTGCTGTTTACTACTCGACCCAAGTGGAACAACAAATCCCAGCGGCGCTGTTTATTGCGATAGCCCATGTATTGAGTTACGTATTACAGATAAAAGCGGCAAGACAGGGAATACAAACTAGGCCGGATCCATTGCCAAACTTCTTTATTCCACCCCACTTACGACGTGATTAACGTGGATATACCCAAGTGACGTTTGGCTTTTACGTATTTTAAATTGTTTTTTGTTTTAACATTGTTGCCCACCTAAGGTGGCGACATGATTTGAGGATATTGCACCATGAATTGGTTTTCACGCACGTTTGTAGGCAATCGTAGCTATATAGGGATCCCTATTATGCTGCTGGCGATTCTGGGTATGATTATTCTTCCTTTGCCTCCTTGGTTATTAGACATTCTGTTCACGTTTAACATAGTGTTAGCTGTGATGGTCTTGTTGGTGAGCGTTACAATCAAACGGCCCATCGATTTTTCTGTGTTCCCCACAGTATTGTTACTTGCCACTTTGATGAGATTAACCCTGAACGTCGCGTCAACAAGGGTCGTACTTATTGAAGGCCATCTCGGCGGTGATGCTGCGGGTCGTGTGATCCAAGCCTTTGGTGAAGTCGTGATTGCGGGTAATTATGTTGTTGGGTGTGTGATTTTCTTAATCTTGATGATCATTAACTTTGTGGTGATCACTAAAGGCGGAGAGCGGATCTCAGAAGTGTCGGCTCGCTTTACCTTAGATGCATTGCCGGGTAAGCAAATGGCCATTGATGCTGATCTTAATGCAGGAGTATTAACCCAAGAGCAAGCCAGTGAGAGACGTCAAGATGTTGCCCGTGAAGCTGACTTTTATGGTTCGATGGATGGTGCGTCTAAGTTTGTCCGTGGAGATGCCATTGCTGGCTTGATGATCTTAGCGATTAATATGCTAGGGGGTCTTGCCATCGGTGTGTTTATGCACGACTTGAGCAGTGCTGAAGCATTTAAAACCTATGCGTTACTGACCATAGGTGATGGTTTAGTTGCACAAATCCCATCGCTACTTTTGGCAACTGCTGCTGCGATCATCGTGACTCGAGTTTCTGATGCAGAAGAGATGCCGGTGCAGCTTGGCAGACAATTGTTGGCAAACCCTAAAACCTTGGCAACAGCTGGGTTCGTGATGACAGTCCTTGGCTTAGTACCGGGTATGCCGACGGTTGTTTTTCTTTCTTTTGCGGCGGTATTGGGGTTTGTAGCCTGGAAACAAAGCCAACAAATTGATAGTAGACCTGAGGAAAAAGTAGAGCAAGAACTGGAGAAGAGTCTATCTGAACCTTCAGCACCCAGTTGGGATGCGTTACCGTTTACAGATTTGATTGAAGTGAGTTTAGGTTATCGTTTAGTGTATCTTGTTGAGCGTAGTAAGGGGGCGGAATTACAAAAACGCCTGATCGGGATTAGGCGAACCTTGTCTGAGCAAGCAGGCTTTCTCTTGAGCGAGATTAGGATTAGAGATAATTTATCGCTTGCGCCTAATGCTTATCAGATTAATTTGATGGGAAACCCAGTTGTTATTGCAGAGCTTGAGCCGGATAAATTGTTAGCGATAAAAAGTGGGCCTATTTATGGTGAGATAGATGGTATTATCACCAAAGATCCAGCTTATCAGATGGATGCAGTATGGGTAGAACCTAAACTTAAAGCTAAAGCGCTGAATTTAGGTTTTTCTGTGGTAGATAATGCAACGGTTATCGCGACTCATTTGAGTAAACTTATTCGAGAGTCTCTACCTGATATGTTACAACATGATGATGTTATTGCCTTAAATGATCGTTTGGGCAAGCAGTCACCTAAGTTGTCAGAATCGTTAAGCACGGCTTTAACTCCAATTCAGCAACTTAAGGTATACAGATTATTGCTTAAAGAGCAGGTTTCTTTGAAGGACATCAGGACTATCGCGACTACTTTACTCGATTGCAGTGAACATAGTAAAGATCCTGTTTTACTGGCCGCTGATGTACGTTGTGCCTTGCGTCATAGTATTCTTCATTCAATTGTGGGTTCTGAGCAGAAACTGAATGTATTGACTTTAGCCCCAGAGCTTGAACAGACGTTGATGACAGCGCTGAATCAATCTCAACAGCAAGGTAAGGTCGCACTTGACAGCTTTCCTGTTGAACCCATGTTGCTGGCACAACTGCAACAGAAAATGCCACAACTATTAGCAGATGCCAAGGCTCAAGGCCATAGTCCTATGTTGCTTGTTTCACCGCAGCTGAGACCCATATTGGCTCGTTACGCTTTAGCGTTTGCACGTGGCTTGCATGTGCTTTCATACAATGAAATTCCAGAAACCCGAGAGTTACTGGTCGCTGGTCAATTAGGCTAGGCTTTAGGAAAATAGTGCGATAAGGGGGCAGGTTTTCTGCTCTCTTATATACCCAAACCACTTCAATATGCTCATTTCAAAGTTTCCGTAGAGTATGGCGATAAGCAATTTTTTCGTTATGTTATTGATTTTTTTATTTAATTGTCATTCAACATGACGTTCAATGTCAATCTCAACAAAAATAGTCATTATTGAACTGTAGATAACCTGAACTCGAGATAACGAGTGTCAGATACGTTTAATTTTTTACTTAAAATCAACAAGTTGAATGCCGCCTGGTTGTTATTTGCCCACCCACTTGCTTAATGCCGACATTTTTGTCGATATCAAGGCGGGATTTCGTACGTAATAGCTGACTATTACTAGAAAGCACAACAAAGATAGGGGCCAAAATAGCGATATTAAGCGGCGCTGCTTAACCCGAGCTCAGGTTAGATAGGTCTATTGCTGAGATTTAGCCGTAAACTGCTCAGCAGCTTCTCTAGACTCAAAATGAGTCGCTATCATTTTTTCGCCATAAATTTTGACTATCGGACTACTACATTGATCAATCATCCATAGCCATTTAACAACTTGTGTTTGCTCCGGCGGGGCAGAGGCTGGCATGTTTTCTGTTGTCTGTGTAAACGGCATGAGCGTCTAACCTCAATATAATAGACTAAAGAAATAGCATTAATAAATCTGATAAATGATCATTGTTACTAGCAATACTTGGTTCAATTTGACTATTCGAATATTAAAATGATTAATGATAATGCTTTAAGTATAACAAACAAGTGGCTATTGTGTGTTTTATGTCCTTATGAGCTCTAGCATTGCCAATAATGTCTGCCGTTAACCTATCGCTTTTCCTTTCATTTTTTGGTTCATGGAGATATTTATTCTCCAAAATAATATCAGTCAGGTTGATTTAGTTTGATAACCAAGGTAATCTTCATAAATACTTTGATTGTCAAACTAAGGTACTATTTTGCATTTATCTCCTGAACATAATCACGATTTTTGCGCCAAACAAAGTTCGGGAGAAAAACGGACTCTCTATGTGTTGATATTGACGTTAACCGCCATGGTAGTGGAAATAGTCTCAGGTACAATATTTGGTTCGATGGCATTATTAGCAGATGGTTGGCACATGGGGACTCATGCTGCGGCTTTTTGTATTACCTTGTTTGCGTATCGTTATGCTAGGAAACATGCTCACAGTGACAAGTTTTCCTTTGGCACAGGTAAGGTCAGTGTATTAGGAGGCTATACCAGTGCCATCGTGTTGGGCGTGGTGGCTTTATTGATGATGGTAGAGTCAATCAATAGGTTGTTTAGTCCGCTGACAATTCAGTTTAATGAGGCGATAATGGTGGCTTTTCTTGGGCTCGCAGTGAATGTGGTGAGCATATTTTTATTAGGAGACCATCATCATGGACATGCTCATTCACACGACCATACAGATGACCACTCTCACTCAAAAAATCATTCACATAGTGAGTCTCATACACCTCATGACCACAATTTACGTGCGGCTTATATGCATGTGCTTGCAGATGCGCTGACGTCCGTCCTTGCCATTGTTGCTCTGGTATTTGGTAAGTTTTATGGCTGGCACTGGTTAGATGCCGTGATGGGAATGGTAGGTGCTGTCGTGATAATCAAGTGGACTTGGGGGCTAATGAAACAAACCAGTCCTGTGTTATTGGATGAAAATATAGATCAAAGTTATCGACATTCAATTAAGGAGGCCTTATCACCTTATGCGCAAGTACAAGATATTCATATTTGGAAAATCAGTGGCGATCATTATTGCGCTGCAATTGCATTGGCCTCAGATAATGATAAAACAGTGGCAGAATATAAAATATTATTGGCAAAGTTTGATAAAATCCATCATCTTACTCTTGAACTAAACCCACTGAGTTAACCTATGCGCGATTTAGAAAAGCTGAATCAATCCATTACTGAATTTTACGATAAAATGTCCTCTTGGGAGCAATCTGTGGTCAAAGAAACAGGCTATTCTTTGGCGCAAACCCATACTATTGAAGTGCTCGGTGTTCATGGTGCATTGCGAATGAAACAGTTAGCGAAAAAACTGGGTATCACTACAGGAACCTTAACGGTCCAAGTGGATAAATTAGTCAATCTTGGTTTAATCATTCGGTGTCCGCACCCAGAAGATCGCCGAGTTATCGTCGTTAAATTAACTGATGCAGGTGAGCAGATCCATCGCCAGCATAATCAACTCCATTTGGATTTAATGCACGATATCACAGGTGATATTTCACCAGAACAAGTACTTATGTTAACCGGCTTTTTAGATACAATGAACCAAGCATTTTGAACATTCAATTTTTCAAAATGATTGGTTTTACTTACTTAATTGAGAACTGAAAGGTGTGCTTCAGCAGCGGTTGAATATCTGTCTTTCTTGGTGCCAGCATAATCATTAATGCTAATATGAGTGCTAAACTTAGCAACGGCAAACTCAGGCAGTAGTCATTAGCCTGTTTGACGAGTTTTGTCGGTAAATAGCCTTTGCTTGTTACTTTGAAAGAGCCATCTTGCCCCATGGCCTCATCAAAAATTATTGTGAAATAGCGCATTATTATATACTTGAAAATTTTTACAAGCTGCTTTTTTCCCTCAAAATGCCCTGGTAACATGGATGTTATATAATGGCCATGCTGTCAACGGCCACAGTTGTATCTACCCCTGTTATTTCAAGCAAGAATAATCATAGGTGGCAACTATCTTTCACTTTTTGAAAAAGACCGTAAGAAACAAGATGGTCACGATATGCCTCAACCATCTCATCGAAGTTAAACTTCTCATAATTAACTGTGCCATCTACAATTGCACTGTATTTTATCTAAGCTTTATGTAATTATAACAAAAGCTTAAAGTCAACAAGTTAATTTCAGAGCAATAAGCTGTTAGCTTTCAAAAGGAGATTGTATGAAATCAGTACTTTTAGTCGTAGATGCGCAAAATGGAGTTTTCGGCTCAAGTAATCCGCCGTATATATCCGAAAAAGTTGTTGAAAATATTAGTCGACTTATTAGTTGTGCTAACTCACGCAAGTATAAAACGGTATTTATACAACATGAAATTCCGGCAGTACTCGAGCCTGAGAGCCATGCTTGGCAAATTTTTACTGGTTTTAATCTCATAGGGTCTGGTGTCAACATTCGGAAAAAGTCCCCAGACTCATTTCATGATACAGACCTGAGTGCCTATTTAGATGAAGAAGGCATTGAACATGTCATTATCTGTGGTTACTCAACGGAATTCTGCATTGATCGAACAACGTTTAGCGCAGCGTGTCGAGGCTATCAAGTTACCTTGATAAATGATGCACATACAACCCACAACAAACCTCATTTGGATGCATTATCAATCATTGAACACTATAACTTTACTTTGTCAAAGCACCCAAATATTTCACTGGTATCCACTCAAGACTTCACCATAGGCTAATAATAACCCATAATATGTGACTTTTAGTTTGCTAGCGTATTGGCATCAATTTTTTAAAGGAAAGTGAAATAATCATGCCATGTTATTTATTTCAAGAGACTCCTGCGGTAAACCTTTTATATTGTGATTATTACTAGAATAGAGCTTGACCGAAAACTCCATGATATCTCCCATGTTAAGCATTGCATGGTAAATGAAGTGTGGTTTATGTGTTGCACTAGCTGTTTTTTTTAGCGATATTAGTTAGATTAAACAAGCTCGTATATGATTATTTGTTGTCAATTTAACCTCACGCTTTCCAAGGGGCGTACATTAGGAACACGAATGAAAATTGAAGTATTAATAGCAGACTATTTAAATGAGCAACATTCGCAAGATATAGGCTACCTATTAAATAATTATGCCGCAGATCCAATGGGAGGTGGCACACCTTTATCAGATTTTATTCAACAAAATCTAGCGTTGGAATTATCAAAAGTACCTAATGCATTTAGTGTAATTTGTTATGTGAATGATAAGCCTGCTGGCTTAGCCAATTGCTTTGAAGCCTTTTCAACGTTTAAATGTAAACCTCTTATTAATGTTCACGATGTTGTTGTCGTTAATGAATTTAGAGGGCTAGGCATTAGTCAGTTAATCTTGGCTAAGGTTGAAGAGAGAGCGAAAGAGAAGGAGTGCTGTAAAATCACGCTAGAAGTCTTAGAAGGGAATGAAGTAGCATGCAAATCCTATATAAAATTCGGGTTTGACGGCTTTGAGTTAGATCCTAAAGTGGGTAAAGCTTTATTTTGGCAAAAAGCTTTTTAAAATCTCTACAGAAAAACTTGACCATTACAGCAAGTGATTTATCTCTAGATTTAGATAAAAAAGTCTCCGCTACCTTGATATACAAGAGCTATCATAAATAGCACTAATATATTTTTAATCAAAACATGATAACTTTTTTCATCTATTTTCGACTGCAACTTTATGCCTACAAATAAGCCTATAATTGCAATAGTAAAAACCAGTAATACTTCAGGGTTCAAAACTTCACCCATTGAATATTGTGATGATAAAACAGTTGCCTGCATCAACTTACCCAATAAGAAACAAATATTAGAAACTACTATTACTTGTTTAGCTGATTTGGTGACTTCTAATAAATAAATCATCAAAATTGGTGCTATTGCATTAGTCGCTCCCCCCACAACACCTGCAAGACCACCCATTATGAGGGCAAAAAATATTGGATACTTGTTTAGAAAAGTCGAAAATAACTTGATTTTACTTGAGAATAGTACTATTAAAATAGTACATGCAAGTACGATTTTTAAAATATCAGGATCAGCCCAAACAAGTACACAAGAGCCTAAAAAACTCCCCGCTGTTGTTGTACCAATAATTAACCTAAATTCTAATAGCCATTTTTTTACATCAGAGCAATTTAAAAGACTCACAATGATAATGACCAATGAAGGTAATAAAGTTAATAAAATGGCTGTTTTTAAATCATAGACCAAGGTTAAAATAGGGGTAGATAGCATGGGAAAACCAAATCCCAATGCACCATGAATACTGGCAGCTACTCATAGGTAGCATCTTAAGGGATCACCCAGTATCATTTTGATTAAACAGTGTTATTTTGAATAAAACTGGAGGTTGTACTCATCTCATGATCAAATATCTCGTGTGAAAGATCCATCCAACCACGAGAGAGCACGAAATGAAGTTTAACTGCATACCTAAGCGCCTGACAAGTATTCTTAACGCCACAAGCATTACACAATTAGCTAGAAAGTGTGGTTTTATGCAGCGCATGCGCAACATATCACCGACGGAGCTGGTATTTGCTCTACTTAACACTTTGGGAACAAGGTCAAATATCAACCTTTCTGATATACATAAGAATTTATGTATTGAACATGGTAAAAGCATTAATTATAAGCCATTTCACAACAAGCTTAAAAAACTCAACTGCTTCGAGCTATTACCGAACAAGCTGCCAAAAAATGGCTATTTGAGCCCTTACAACAAGCCTTGCCGAGCGAATATCCCTTTTAAGGCGATAGAAGCACATGATGGAAGTTCTCTCAAATTACATATTGGTTTAACGGAACAATTTCCAGGTCGATTTACCAAGACTCATCCCGCAGCAATGGAGCTACACATGACCATGGACTTGATGTCGGGTGGCTACAATTACCTTGGCATTGCACCAGATTCGGAGAGTGAGAGGCACTATAATCCGTTTGCTTTTGAAATAAAGGATATCTTGCTACTTATGGATGCGGGTTACTTTAATATCGAATACTGCTATCAGGCTGACAAACATGGTGGTTATGTGATCACGCGGACTAACGGTCAAATTAACCCGAATATAATCGCTGCTTTTGATAGCCAAGGAACAGCCATTAAAGCGCTAGTAGGTAAGAAGATGAAGCGAGTTAAATTGAAGAAAGATCAACTTGTTGACCTTGATGTGAAATGGAGTGACAAGCCGGGTTTACACCGATTAATTGCATTCTGGGATAGAAAAAAATCTGCCATCGGTTATCTCATCACTAACCTAAAACGAGAGCAATTCCCTGCAGTCAAAGTGTGTGAGTTATATGGACTACGTTGGCAAATAGAGCTATTTTTCAAAGAATTAAAATCATATAGCGGCTTAAAAAGCTTCAACACAAGAAATAAATCCATCGCTGAGAGCTTAGTCTGGGCGAGTATGCTGACTTTATTACTCAAGCGTTTTATCGCCAAAGTGAGTGGCGAAATACACAAGGTGATGATTTCAACACAAAAGGTTGCTCGATGTGCAAACGATTGGCTCCCAGATATTCTAAAAGCACTGAGATCGGAACGAGAATATAGAATAAAAAATCAACTAAGGAAGTGGTGTCGATACTTAAGTGAATATGCTTGTAGATCACAGCCTAAAAGAGATAACGAGACACTGTTTGTGCAGTTAACTGAACATGCCAGCGCTGCTAATAATCTATAAACCGTTATATTTAAAGGGCTGCAGCACCTTAAAGACTAACTTATTACAAAAGACTGAGATGACTTCGACGTCTAAAGGAGCTAAATCTAAAAGTGATCTTAAATCAATCTCAAGTTCACGTACTTTATCAATAAACCTAGGTGCATCACTTGGTAATAGCATAATTTTTATAGCGTCACAGTCACCAGGTATAGATAGTTTTTTGACATTTATGTTTTTTAAAAATTTATTTTTCAATATTTGAATTATATTCACAGCACCCCAAACCTAACAGATTATTGATTGGTAGCAGGATAACGTTCCTGTTTATTTTTTGGTTAACCTATCACTCCTAAGTGCTTGTTGTAAAAAGGTTGTTTTTAATAAGCTAAAAGTGTGGTAGGCATTACTAACTTAGCCTGACGCTCAAATTTAAATATCAAAAATGTACTCTCTTGAAAATATCAGCCTTCATTCGAAGACCGACTATTTTGCTAGTAGATCTTCTAGTAAAAGGTGGTAGTCCCTAATCGATGGAAAATCGCTAAAAACGTTATCTGGTTTTTGGCTATCGGGATTGGTGATACCTAGTTGATAGCCAACCCCTGCATCTTTAGCGGCTTGTAAAATGACTTGGCTATCATCGATAAATAGACATTGGCAGGGATCTAAAGAAAACTGTTGAAATAGATGTCGCCAAAAGTTGGGGTGCTCTTTAGGGTAACCTGTTTCGTGGCTTGAGAGCATGTGATCTAGACCTAATGCGAGGTCGGTATGTTCCAACTTTAAAGCTAGGCTGTGGGGGTGCGCGTTAGTGACTAAAATACGGGATTTTTTTTGAGCACCTAATGCGGTTAAAAACGGCATGCTGTCTTGCCTTAGTTGAATTCTGTCTACTAATGTTTTATGCAGCGCTAAAATGTCTAATTTGAGTTCTTTTTGCCAATAATCAAGACTGTACCATTCTAAAGTTCCGAATACCTTTTTATAGGCGACTTCGACTAATTTGACAGCATCTTGAGTTGTCATTGCTTTTTGACGACTTAACTCTTGTGGGACTAAGTTGAGCCAAAAGTGGTTATCAAAATGGAGGTCAAGTAAGGTGCCATCCATATCAAGTAAAACGGTATCTATTTTATTCCAAGGAAACATAGTTTGCGTTCTTTGAAGAAATTTGAGTATATGTAGTAAGATTATACTTAAATATCAATTCTAGTCAGGGATTTTCATGAATGGCAAAAAACCAGAAATTCTAGGCGCAGAAATTGTTGCCCAGAGTCGTTTGTTTAAAATCGAACAAGTGCATCTGAAATTTTCTAATAATGTTGAGCGACATTATGAAAGAATGAAGGGCAATAATCGTGGTGCCGTGATGGTAGTACCAGTATTAAACCATGACACCTTGTTATTAGGCAGAGAGTATGCAGCAGGAACTCACACATACGAACTGGGCTTTACTAAAGGACTGATTGACTTAGGTGAAGAAGCTCATGAGGCGGCGAATCGAGAGTTACAGGAGGAAATAGGTTATGGTACAAGAAAGTTAACCCACCTTATGGAGGTCAGTCTTGCTCCTGGTTATTTTGCCAGTAAAATGCAAATATTTATTGCTGAAGATCTCTATGAAAGTCAACTTGAAGGTGATGAGCCTGAGCCGATAGAGTTGGTTTCTTGGCCCATAAGTCAGTGGCAAACTTTACTTCAGCAGGAAGACTTCTCTGAATCAAGAAGTGTGAGTGCCTTGTTTTTAGCTCAAAAATACCTAAAATTATAATTGTTTAAAGCAAAATATTAATACTCTTTTTAAATCTGTTAAGTAGTACTAGGCTGTTGGAGCAGTTATGAAGCCAGAAGATTATGTAGAGCAGGCTATTGAAATTGCCATTGTTGCGGGTAAGAAAATTCGTGATATTTATGTGAAAGGAATATTTGAAAAAGAAATTAAGTCGGATAACACACCTGTGACTTCTGCTGATATCGCAGCGCACAATATAATCAACGCCGCACTTCAGGAATTAACGCCAGACATCCCCGTGTTATCAGAAGAGGATGCTGATATTCCCTTTACGACTCGTCAGCATTGGGATCGTTATTGGTTGGTTGATCCTTTAGATGGCACGGGTGAGTTTATTGCAGGCAGTGGAGATTTTTCGGTTATTATTGCCTTAATGGAACATAACCGACCTGTTATGGGGATCGTTTATGTGCCCATGACTGAAGTTTGTTATTATGCTATTGCTGGTTTAGGTGCTTATAAACGTGATGAAAAATCAGAATCTCGCATTATGAGTCATCAGTTACCTCAGAGTAGAACTCCCACTTTAAAACTGGCTGTAAGTCGTCGTCAGGATCCTAAATCAGTACTTAAATTGTTTAATCATGACAATCATTGTGATTTAGTCGTATTAGGTGGTGCAGCTTTGAAAAGTTGCTTAATTGCTGAAGGAAAAGCGGATTGTTATGTGCGTATTGGCCCAACTGGAGAGTGGGATACTGGTGCTGCTCAGGTTATTGTTGAGGAGGCTGGGGGTCAAATTATGGATATTAACTTACGGCCTTTAACTTATAATGAAAGAGAAAGTTTAGAAAACCCTAATTTTATTGTGGTAGGTTCTCCTCAATTAGAATGGGATCAAATTTTGATTAATGAGTGATGTCATATTTGTCAACTTTGGCTGATAAGTGAACTCTTCAAAGGCGTTGATAGCCTCGCATACGATTTTTCACACTTATCGTTCTCCATTTCAGAACTAATTTGAGGTCGTATGGTATTTAGTCGACGTTTTCTTCCTTATTTTATCGCCCAATGTTTAGGCGCTTTAAATGACAATGTGTATAAGAATGTTCTGATCTTGATGGTGGCTTATACCAGTGCTGAACAGTTGCCGATGTCGATAGACTTGTTTGTTAATATC
Source organism: Shewanella sp. VB17 (assembly GCF_013248905.1). Lineage (NCBI taxonomy): Bacteria > Pseudomonadati > Pseudomonadota > Gammaproteobacteria > Alteromonadales > Shewanellaceae > Shewanella > Shewanella sp. VB17. The sequence continues at coordinate 64,627 of NZ_JABRVS010000001.1, read as the reverse complement.
GCCGCTGCTGTGTTTATTCTCCCTTTTTTATTGTTTTCAGCCTATGCAGGTTATCTTGCTGACTCTAAAGATAAAGCTTGGTTAATCAGGCGGATTAAGTTGGTGGAGCTTGTGCTGATGTCTGGTGCTGCATTGGCGATTATGAATCAAAGTTACTTATCTATGCTGCTGTTGCTTTTTCTCATGGGAACTCAATCTGCCTATTTCGGTCCAGTCAAATATGCATTACTGCCGCAAGTGTTAACACCTGCAGAATTGGTTCGCGGTAATGCGTGGGTAGAGGTGAGTACGTTTCTTGCCATTTTGTGTGGCACGCTAGGGGCTGGGATTATTGTGTCGAGTGATTATGCGACAACAGTGAGTGCCATTTTGGTTGTCGTGTTGGCGATCTTTGGCGTGGTTGCAGCGTGGGGGGTGCCTTCTTTACCTCCAGCTCTGAGTAAGGATATTTCAATGCATAAGGGGAACTGGCAGGTCCTTAACTGTGCTTATCAAAATCAACAAATTTGGGCTGCAATAATAGGCATTAGCTGGTTTTGGTTTCTTGGGGCGACGTATTTAACACAATTTCCTAATTTTACTCGTATATTTTTATTTTCAGAACCAAGTGTGGTGTCTGTATTATTAGCGCTTTTTTCGCTCGGTATTGCACTGGGCTCATTGACTTCAGTGCGTTTATCGAAAGGGAAAGTTGAATTAGGGGTTGTGCCACTAGGTTTGTTGGGACTCACCCTATTTGGTATTGATTTTGCGTTGGCCGTACCAAGCTCGAGTGATATGGTGTTTAGCGCTAGCCACTTTATTGCTGATTCAGGTCATTATCGACTTATGTTTGATCTCTTTATGGTAGGTGTGAGCGCGGGGATCTATATTGTCCCTTTATATAGCTTTATTCAGTCAAATGCTCAGGTCAATGAGCGTGCTCGTGTGATTGCTGCAAATAATATTCTTAATGCACTTTTTATGATCTCCTCAGCACTTTTAGCTATGTTACTTTTACAGGTATTGATGTGGCAGATCACTGAGTTATTTATGCTATTAGCTTTTAGTAATCTGCTAGTGTTTATTTTTATTTGTGTCAGAAAGTCCTTTTTTCGTCGTGCAGTTATCCATTTTTGGTTGAAAAAATTTCAACGAGAATAGCCCTCAGATAAGGGCTATTTTGATGTTATTTTTGATAGTCATTTAACCATTGGTGGATGGCTTGGTGGGAACCTTTAAATATCACTCTTGTTTTTTTTTGTTCGAGTTGGTATCGATACATAGGGTCGTAATATCGAGTGAGCAGTAGCGAGATCCATTCCAAATGAGCAAGGGTATTATTTTGCTGTAATTGCGCGTTTAATGCATAAGCTATGATTGATTGAAATTCATTATGCAGTTGATTACCAAGTCGTTTTCTTATACTGGTGATGCTTTGAGTCAAGTAAAGAGAAAAAGCAGAAAAGCCCGCCTCCTCACCTAAGCGTTCGACATAACCAGAATGCATTTTATGGACGTATTCATTAAGTAGGCGGGTTAATCGTGCTTCTTCAGATTCGTCTAACACGAGAATATTTGCAGTTTGCATTCCCTCATAGAAAGACTTTGGGATCGCAGAGCGGCCAATTAAAAAACTTTCATCTTCTATCAGTAAGCATTTTTCGTTCCTATTGTGATGTTTAAGTAGAGCAATGGCTAATTGATTTTCAAAGTTAATTTGTGAAGGTTGAGCTTCATGATAGCAGCCAAAACTTGAGCCTCTATGATGGGCATAACCTTCGAGATCTATCGCTTCTGAACGGTTAAGTAGGAAGTCTGTCTTACCACTTCCAGTGATGCCGCTAAGAATAAAGACTGGCTGCTTAGGGTGGGCATTATCTATAGTATCAATAAGGTATTGGCGCATGGCTTTATAGCCACCTTCAACATAAGGTATATCGATACCGGCTTCTTTAAGCCATTGTTGAGAGAGTTGCGATCTGAGCCCACCACGAAAGCAGTAGAGGTACGCATTAGGGTATTGGTTTATGAAAGCTAGCCACGCATCGACCCTTTGTTGTTTTATTTTTCCTTGAACGAGCGAGTGTCCTAGTGCAATTGCGGCCTCTTGTCCTTGTTTTTTATAGCAAGTACCTACACGTTGACGCTCACTATCTTGCATCAGCGGGGAGTTACTACTTGAGGGAAATGCGCCTTTATTGAATTCGATTGGTGCTCGAACGTCCAGCATTGGGTGTCCGTTGAGCATGATTGCTTGATAGGCTTCTTTAGGGATGATATTGCTGTTCATTAATATACCAATTGCATTAAGTCAGTTCCACTAGGCTTGATTGTTCTGCATGAGTCAGTGATCCGATACCATTAGCTTGGATGCCATGTTGCTTAAGTAGCGCAATAACCTCATTTTCAGCTTCGTTAGACACTGCAATCAGTAAGCCGCCACTGGTTTGAGGATCGCAGATGATGGCTTTTTCAGTATCAGTAAGTAGAGGCAGATGTTCGCAATAGCTTTCGAAATTTCTATGGGTTCCACCGGGGATACACCCAAGTTGCAGATATTTTTCAGTCTGAGGAAGTAATGGCAGTGAAGGGATCGCTATTCTGGCATTGAGTTTTGCTCCCTGACACATTTCGATAAGGTGGCCTGCTAAACCAAACCCAGTAACATCTGTCATGGCATTGACACCACGGATTTTGGCCAAGACAGTGCCAATTTTGTTCAGTTGACACATGGCATCAATGGCTATATTGCTGTCTTCTTCGGTGATTTTTTTTTGTTTCTGTGCGGTCGTTAAAATGCCTATGCCTAATGGTTTAGTTAGGTAAAGTTTATCACCGGATTTAGCCGTGTCGTTTTGCTTGAGTTCAGACAGAGGGATCTGACCTGATACCGCTAAGCCAAATATAGGCTCTGGAGAGTCGATACTGTGTCCACCGGCTAACATGATGCCAGCATCAGCACAGGCTTGACGCCCACCATCGACAACTTGTTGGGCAACTTCTGCAGATAATACGTTGATTGGCCAACCTAGAATTGCAATCGCCATTATCGGGGTTCCGCCCATGGCGTATATATCGCTAATGGCGTTAGTTGCAGCTATACGGCCGAAGGTAAAAGGATCATCAACAATTGGCATAAAAAAGTCAGTCGTACTGATAATGCCTGTTTCATCATTGAGCTTATATACCGCGGCATCATCTCGAGTTTGGTTGCCAACTAAGATGTTTGGGTCTTCAAAAATGGGCAGTTGAGACGCAAGAATGGTGTTAAGGACTTTTGGCGATATTTTACAGCCGCAGCCAGCGCCATGACTGTATTCGGTAAGTTTTATTTTTGATAGTGGCATGAGCGCAAAGTCCATAGTAATTGGGTAGGGGCTCATGATAGACCGATAGCTAGACTACTTCAATTAATCAGTAGTTCTAGGCTAAAGCTTAGGGCTACTGAGTATAAAGTAGCCCGTATAGGAAAGGTTGAAAATTGCTAGGTGTATGAAGAGGTCAATAGTAACCAGTTTTTTTGTTGTATAAGGAATCGTTGCTTCATTTCATCGACTTGAAGCATTAATTGCTTATTCACTAATTGTTTACGTTTAGCTTCCAGCAAGGTTTTTTTTGCGGTGTAGTAGTCGGTGAGATGGACTTTTAGCAGCTCATATTCAGTTTGAATTTTTTCAAGTACTTCATCACAGTTAGGCAGTAAAGCAACACGGTTCTGAGTATGCTTTAGCTGCATTTGTAATCTGGCACTTTCAATTCGCTCTTGAGGAGTAATGCGGAGATCTGTTGCTAAGCCAAACCAGTTTAAGCTATTTATCAACCACTTTGTTGGATCATATTGCCACCAATGTATACCATTACGATAATCATTTTCGAAAATGTGGTGAAAGTTATGGTAGCCCTCGCCATAGGTCAGCAGGGCGATGACGCCATTGTCCCGAGCGGTATTTTTGTCTGTGTAGGGTTGGCTTCCCCAAATGTGGGCCAGTGAATTGATGAAGAAAGTACAGTGGTGTACTACGACAAGTCTTAATAGTCCTGCCATTAGTAGCATTGCCCAAATATCCCCATTGAGCCAACCAATCAATGCAGGAAGGCCAATATTCATTAGGATGGCTAATACTAGGTAGTGTTTGTGCTGCCACATCACTATTTTGTCGTTTTGCAGATCACGTACATTTTTATAATCGTGGTAATATTGTGATTGGTACTCTCTAAGCATCCAACCTATGTGACTATACCAAAATCCCATTTTTGCAGAATAGGGATCCTTGTCATTATTATCCACATGCTTATGATGTATTCGGTGATCTGAAGACCAATGTAGAGCACTGTTTTGTAAAGCTAATGCACCGCCAAGTGCAAATAGAAAACGAATTGGTGCCTTTGCTTTATAGGTCTTGTGAGACCAGAGTCTATGGTAACCGGCAGTGATTGATAGGCCGCAGGCAAAGGCAAATACAATAAAGGCTACCCATTCTAAGATCCCATAACCATAGGTTATTCCATACCATGGAACGAGTATGGCTGCACCGAGAAAGGTGAAGGTGAAAAGAGCTACATTTGTCCAGATCAAGGGAGGTTTGGTCATTATTACTATCCAGTTGAAATTTGAGCGCACATCTGTACGCTAATTTAGCTGTTGAAAGCCAATAGGTCAAGTTAGAAAGATGATCTAATGGCTGTGTTTTGCTATCAAAAAATGTATGATCTTGTTATCACACTTAGTTTGCGGATCCGCCATGATGGGCATTAGAGCACAGCAAAAAGAGAAAACGCGTCGAGCATTGGTCGATGCAGCATTTAATCAGTTAAATGCTGCAAGGAGTTTCTCTAGTCTGAGTCTGCGTGAGGTGGCCCGAGAAGCCAAAATTGCTCCGACCTCTTTTTATCGCCACTTTAAAGACATGAATGAACTTGGACTGACTATGGTCGATGAAGGAGGGTTAACTTTACGTCAGATGATGCGCAAAGGACGTCAACGTGCAGAGGCCGGCGGAAGTGTAATACGGATTTCGGTTGATACCTTTATGGAAGTGTTAGAGTCTAACCCTAATGTTTTCAGAATATTATTGCATGAACGTTCAGGTACATCTGCGCCGTTTCGTGCGGCTGTAGCCCGTGAAATAGAACATTTTATCTCTGAATTAGCTCATTACACTGAGGCGACGGCAAAGCGCGCTCCTGAGCTGGCTCGTGCACAGGCAGAAGCATTAGTGACGTTAGTTTTTAATGCTGGCGCAGCTGCATTAGATATGAAGCGGGTGGATCGTAAGATTTTGGCTGATAGGTTAGTGACACAACTGCGTATGGTGGCGAAGGGTTCTGAGGTGTTGCAACAAAAACTGGAAAAGCGATAACATTTACGAAGGATCGCCATGGATGGTTGGCTATCCTTCGTTGTATCTAGGTATTGTGGATTACTTTTTTTCTAAAAATACACCTGCTTCCATATGATCGGTATAAGGGAATTGATCGAATAAAGCAAAACGGGTGATGTTATGAGTTTGACTTAATTCATTTAAATTATCTATTAGGGTGTTAGGGTTACATGAGATATAAACGATACGCTTGTAGCCTTGAACCAGTTTAACGGTATCCGGATCCATCCCTGCACGTGGTGGGTCAACGAAGATGGTATTACAATGATAACTATCTAAATCGATCCCTTCTAAGCGTCTAAAACTACGTTTTTTTGCCATGGCATCGGTAAAATCTTCAGCGGACATACGGATAATTTGCAGGTTATCAATGGCGTTTATTTTAATGTTATATTGCGCGGATTCAACAGAAGGTTTAGCAAGTTCTGTTGCCAATACACGATCAAAGTTTTGTGCTAAAGCGATTGAAAAATTACCGTTACCACAATAAAGCTCCAGTAAGTCTCCCTTACTTTCTTTGGTTATGTCGATGGCCCATTCGAGCATTTTAATGGAAACGTTACCGTTTGGTTGAGTAAAGCTATTTTCTATTTGGTGATATTGCAGTTGCTCTCCATTAACCAGAAGTGACTCGATAACAAAATCTTTATCGAAGACGATTTTCTGTTTACGTGCTCGGCCAATAATATTGACATTAAATGTCGCGGCCAACTTTTCTTTCAAAGTTGCAGCTTCTGCTTCCCATTGCTGATCTAGCTGTTTGTGATAGAGTAAAGAGACTAATATTTCACCACTAAGAGTGGAAAGAAAGTCAATTTGGAATAATCTATGTCGAAGCGTTGTGTTTCGTTTTAATTCGGCGATAAGTGTAGGCATCATATTATTAATCAACTTGCTGGCGGGCATAAATTGATCACAACGAATTTTACTATTCAGCGTCTTATCAAACATGTAATAGTACATGTCTTCACCATCATGCCAAATACGAAATTCTGCACGCATACGGTAATTTGTTGGTTCAGAACTAAATACTTCTAGATTTGGTGTATCAAAGTCAGCGAATATCTTTTCCAGTTTGATACGTTTTTCTTCAAGTTGCGCATCATAGGTATTAGGATCCATTGCTGCTAAATTCATTATTGATCACCCTTGGTTTGATTTTGGGCCGAATTATTATACTAGAAAGCTAGGAAGTCCAGTTTCTGGCTTTCGATTTTTTGATTCTTGTGTGAAAATTCGCACATCGTGGTTAGCACTTACTCGTGGAGAGAAGCATTGTCGGGACCCATACTTATTTTTGATTCAGGCGTTGGTGGCCTATCTATCCTCGATGAAGTCAGGAAGGTGCTACCTCATGAGAATTACTGTTATCTTTTTGATAATGCTCGTCTGCCTTACGGTGAGTTAGCAGATCAAGAACTCATTGAAGGTTGCAAAATACTTATTAGCTTAGTGGTTGAGAGAATTAATGCATCGTTAGTTGTGATTGCCTGTAATACAGCAAGTACTCTAATCTTACCATCCCTAAGAGAAGTACTGAGAGTTCCAGTCGTTGGTGTTGTGCCTGCGGTTAAGCCTGCGGCTTTGCATTCACGGGCAAAACATATAGGCCTACTTGCGACGCCGGGAACCATTAAAAGGAATTATACTCGAGTGTTAATTGAGCAGTTTGCCAGTGACTGCCGAGTTGAGTTGTACGCATCGTCTGAACTCGTATTACTAGCAGAAAAAAAAGCCTCGGGTGAAGCTATTTTTCAAGAAGAGATCTCTCAGCTTTTGCATCCAATTAAATCATCTGGTTTGGATACACTCATTTTAGGTTGTACTCATTTTCCGATCCTTAAAGTAGAGATACAAGAATATTTAGGTTGTGATGTTTTACTGCTAGATTCTGGGAAAGCTGTTGCAGCAAGGGTACATAACTTAATAGACGGACGAGCAGATAGAAATCGAGCAGAATTTGACACATATGAAAAAAGACTAAGTGCGCTATACACGCAAGAAATCAATGAGGGATTAAAAAAATCATTAGCCAAATTTGGTTTTTCAACATTATCGAAAGTCCAAACAGGCCAATGATCACTCCTGTTAAGTAAGCTAAGGATTAAGCCCCAGCTTCTTGACGGTCATTTTTATCCGCATCTTGCGATTTTGCTTCTCTGACTTTTAATGTTCGCTCTTGGAAGTCAAATTCGTTGAGCTTGCTCATTGCCTTTTGCGCACCCGCCTCAGACATCTCAATGAACCCGAAGCCTTTACGACGGCCCGTTTTTCTATCACGAACTAAACGAACAGAGTTTACTGGTCCATATTTTCCAAATAGTTCTTTTACTTCCCCTTCGTGAATACGATAAGGCAAATTGCCCACATAAAGTGTCATTGTTGGGCCTGTATATTGCTCAACACTTACGGCATTGTTAGCGATTGGAGAGGATTTGCCTTGAAGTGCAAATACAACGCTCGCAATAATAGAACCGGTAAAGAAGGCGATTGCGGCATTTAGGTCTGCGAACTGAACGAACGCGAATGCGCCTAGTATGGCGATAATCAAAACGATAAGAAATGGCTTTTGCATATATATGATCTCTGAAGAATTGATAAATAACTGTTAATAGCAGGTATATGGTAATGAATAATTTACCATTACACTAGTCTATTGCTGAAAAAATGAACTTAATATTGCATCTTAGTAAGATATTTAGTTCTAGAATGCATGATATGCGCTTTTTTTCGGCGAAATAAAAGTGGGGCTGCGTAAAAGTTCAGCTAGCAGACAAAAATGTTGAGAAAGGTGTTGCACTCATCTCTAACATCCCTATAATGCGCAACCACTGACACGGCACAGCAGGCCAACGAGATAGCGTAAACGCTAAGGAGTAAGTGACTTGCAGCAGTGTTAGAGATTAAGCTTTCAATAGAAAGCTTAATCAGGTGAAAAGCGGTTTAAGTGGTTCATTGATGTAGCATAACACGAAAGTGTACAAGAAAACGTCAATTGAAAATCTTCTTAAAATAAGCGCTTGACGCCAACGATGGAGAGTGTAGAATACGCCTCCTCAAGCCAGTGACCTAGCGTCTAACGGCAGTATCTGAAAGATTGGTACTAACGCTCTTTAACAATTTGAGACAAGAAATCTGTGTGGACACTCACAGGTATTGAGTTATTCGAAACTGCCTCTTTTTTCTAGTAAAAAGTGAGGCAGTAAAAAAATTTCTCAATGAATGAGTGTTCATAGATTCGAACCTAGTTTGAATCAATATGTACAATCGTTGTTAATACTCTTATGAGTGTTGTCAATGACATCAGAATTCATTGAGCCGCTGAGTCCTTAACGGGGTTTAGCAAAAAACTTTAATTGAAGAGTTTGATCATGGCTCAGATTGAACGCTGGCGGCAGGCCTAACACATGCAAGTCGAGCGGAAACGAAGATAGCTTGCTATCAGGCGTCGAGCGGCGGACGGGTGAGTAATGCCTAGATATCTGCCTAGTCGTGGGGGATAACAGTTGGAAACGACTGCTAATACCGCATACGCCCTACGGGGGAAAGGAGGGGACCTTCGGGCCTTCCGCGATTAGATGAGTCTAGGTGGGATTAGCTAGTAGGTGAGGTAATGGCTCACCTAGGCGACGATCCCTAGCTGGTCTGAGAGGATGATCAGCCACACTGGGACTGAGACACGGCCCAGACTCCTACGGGAGGCAGCAGTGGGGAATATTGCACAATGGGCGAAAGCCTGATGCAGCCATGCCGCGTGTGTGAAGAAGGCCTTCGGGTTGTAAAGCACTTTCAGCGAGGAGGAAAGGTTGGTCGTTAATAGCGGCTAGCTGTGACGTTACTCGCAGAAGAAGCACCGGCTAACTTCGTGCCAGCAGCCGCGGTAATACGAGGGGTGCAAGCGTTAATCGGAATTACTGGGCGTAAAGCGTACGCAGGCGGTTTTTTAAGCCAGATGTGAAAGCCCCGGGCTCAACCTGGGAATTGCATTTGGAACTGGGGAACTAGAGTCTTGTAGAGGGGGGGTAGAATTTCAGGTGTAGCGGTGAAATGCGTAGAGATCTGAAGGAATACCGGTGGCGAAGGCGGCCCCCTGGACAAAGACTGACGCTCATGTACGAAAGCGTGGGGAGCAAACAGGATTAGATACCCTGGTAGTCCACGCCGTAAACGATGTCTACTCGGAATTTGGTAACTTAGTTACTGGGTTCCCAAGCTAACGCATTAAGTAGACCGCCTGGGGAGTACGGCCGCAAGGTTAAAACTCAAATGAATTGACGGGGGCCCGCACAAGCGGTGGAGCATGTGGTTTAATTCGATGCAACGCGAAGAACCTTACCTACTCTTGACATCCTCAGAACTTACCAGAGATGGTTTGGTGCCTTCGGGAACTGAGAGACAGGTGCTGCATGGCTGTCGTCAGCTCGTGTTGTGAAATGTTGGGTTAAGTCCCGCAACGAGCGCAACCCTTATCCTTATTTGCCAGCGGGTTATGCCGGGAACTTTAGGGAGACTGCCGGTGATAAACCGGAGGAAGGTGGGGACGACGTCAAGTCATCATGGCCCTTACGAGTAGGGCTACACACGTGCTACAATGGTCGGTACAGAGGGTTGCAAAGCCGCGAGGTGGAGCTAATCTCACAAAGCCGGTCGTAGTCCGGATTGGAGTCTGCAACTCGACTCCATGAAGTCGGAATCGCTAGTAATCGTGGATCAGAATGCCACGGTGAATACGTTCCCGGGCCTTGTACACACCGCCCGTCACACCATGGGAGTGGGCTGCACCAGAAGTAGATAGCTTAACCTTTCGGGGAGGGCGTTTACCACGGTGTGGTTCATGACTGGGGTGAAGTCGTAACAAGGTAGCCCTAGGGGAACCTGGGGCTGGATCACCTCCTTACCTATACGACTAACTCAATATTTGCTGAGTGTTCACACAGATAACTTGTTCTTGTTAGAGCGAGTGGCACGCCTTTACGGTGATGCTTGTTCTTTAAAAATTTGGAAAGCTGATAGTGTTAATGTGAAAGGGACGGTGAATGGCTTAGGTTGTTTGTTGTTAATAGCATTAATGCGAAAATAAATAATTGAGTTCTCAAACACTTAAATCAAGTGCGGAATGATTTACCTTAGGGTGATGAGTTCAAGAGTATTCTTTTGGCGAAAGTAAACACCATTAGTTGCGATACATCTCGTTCAAACTACCCGTTTGAACAATAGATAATATTAGCGCAGCGAGTTTGGTCTTAGGCAATGCGCGAAAGTGAGCGAGAAAGGCATGTAGCTGCGCTACATAACTGACAAGCGAACTTAAGTAACGCCGCATAAGGGCAAAGTAGCAAGCGAAAGAAAACCTATGTGGGTTGTATGGTTAAGTGACTAAGCGTATACGGTGGATGCCTTGGCAGTCAGAGGCGATGAAGGACGTAGTAACTTGCGAAAAGCGTTGGCGAGCTAGTAACAAGCATTTGAGCTAACGATATCCGAATGGGGAAACCCACATGCATAAGCATGTATCACGACATGAATACATAGTGTCGTGAGGCGAACCCGGGGAACTGAAACATCTAAGTACCCGGAGGAAAAGAAATCAACCGAGATCCCCCTAGTAGCGGCGAGCGAACGGGGGTTAGCCCTTAAGTCTATGGGGTGTTAGTGGAATGTGTTGGAAAGCACAGCGGCACAGGGTGATAGCCCCGTACATGAAAACTAACCATAGATGAAAACGAGTAGGACGGGACACGTGACATCTTGTCTGAACATGGGGGGACCATCCTCCAAGGCTAAATACTCCTGACTGACCGATAGTGAACCAGTACCGTGAGGGAAAGGCGAAAAGAACCCCTGTGAGGGGAGTGAAATAGAACCTGAAACCGTATACGTACAAGCAGTGGGAGCGGTCCTTGAGACCGTGACTGCGTACCTTTTTGTATAATGGGTCAGCGACTTACATTTTGTAGCGAGGTTAAGCGAATAGCGGAGCCGTAGGGAAACCGAGTGTTAACTGCGCGTTTAGTTGCAAGGTGTAGACCCGAAACCCGGTGATTCTATCCATGGGCAGGTTGAAGATTGAGTAACATCAATTGGAGGACCGAACCGACTTATGTTGAAAAATGAGCGGATGACTTGTGGATGGGGGTGAAAGGCCAATCAAACCGGGAGATATCTGGTTCTCCTCGAAAGCTATTTAGGTAGCGCCTCGAGCGAATACCATTGGGGGTAGAGCACTGTTAAGGCTAGGGGGTCATCCCGACTTACCAACCCTTTGCAAACTCCGAATACCAATGAGTACTACTCGGGAGACACACGGCGGGTGCTAACGTCCGTCGTGAAAAGGGAAACAACCCAGACCGTCAGCTAAGGTCCCAAAGTTATTGCTAAGTGGGAAACGATGTGGGAAGGCTTAGACAGCTAGGATGTTGGCTTAGAAGCAGCCATCATTTAAAGAAAGCGTAATAGCTCACTAGTCGAGTCGGCCTGCGCGGAAGATTTAACGGGGCTAAGCAATACACCGAAGCTACGGGTGTGCATCTTTGATGTACGCGGTAGAGGAGCGTTCTGTAAGCCGTAGAAGGTGAAGGGGTAACCCACGCTGGAGGTATCAGAAGTGCGAATGCTGACATGAGTAACGATAAAGGGAGTGAAAAACTCCCTCGCCGAAAGACCAAGGGTTCCTGTCCAATGTTAATCAGGGCAGGGTGAGTCGACCCCTAAGGCGAGGCCGAAAGGCGTAGTCGATGGGAAACGGGTTAATATTCCCGTACTTCTGCTAACTGCGATGGAGAGACGGAGAAGGCTAGGCTAGCGCGGCGTTGGTTGTCCGCGTTTAAGGTAGTAGGCAGTATTCTTAGGCAAATCCGGGAATACGCATTAAATTGCGATGCTGAGAGCTGATGACGAGTCACTAAGGTGATGAAGTAGTTGATGCCATGCTTCCAGGAAAATCTTCTAAGCTTCAGGTTAGTAGGAATCGTACCCCAAACCGACACAGGTGGTTGGGTAGAGAATACCAAGGCGCTTGAGAGAACTCGGCTGAAGGAACTAGGCAAAATGGTACCGTAACTTCGGGAGAAGGTACGCTCCTGTTGGTGATAAGACTTGCTCTTTAAGCTGACGGGAGTCGCAGATACCAGGTGGCTGCAACTGTTTATCAAAAAACACAGTACTGTGCAAACTCGCAAGAGGAAGTATACGGTATGACGCCTGCCCGGTGCCGGAAGGTTAATTGATTGGGTTATCTTCGGAGAAGCTCATGATCGAAGCCCCGGTAAACGGCGGCCGTAACTATAACGGTCCTAAGGTAGCGAAATTCCTTGTCGGGTAAGTTCCGACCTGCACGAATGGCGTAATGATGGCCACGCTGTCTCCAGCCGAGACTCAGTGAAGTTGAAATTGCGGTGAAGATGCCGTATACCCGCGGCTAGACGGAAAGACCCCGTGCACCTTTACTATAGCTTGGCACTGAACATTGAACCTACATGTGTAGGATAGGTGGGAGACTATGAAGTTGGGACGCTAGTTCTGATGGAGTCAACCTTGAAATACCACCCTTGTAGTTTTGATGTTCTAACTCTGGCCCCTGAATCGGGGGTTGAGGACAGTGTCTGGTGGGTAGTTTGACTGGGGCGGTCTCCTCCCAAAGAGTAACGGAGGAGCACGAAGGTTGGCTAAGTACGGTCGGACATCGTACGGTTAGTGCAATGGCATAAGCCAGCTTAACTGCGAGACATACACGTCGAGCAGGTACGAAAGTAGGTCATAGTGATCCGGTGGTTCTGAATGGAAGGGCCATCGCTCAACGGATAAAAGGTACGCCGGGGATAACAGGCTGATACCGCCCAAGAGTTCATATCGACGGCGGTGTTTGGCACCTCGATGTCGGCTCATCACATCCTGGGGCTGAAGTCGGTCCCAAGGGTATGGCTGTTCGCCATTTAAAGTGGTACGCGAGCTGGGTTCAGAACGTCGTGAGACAGTTCGGTCCCTATCTGCCGTGGGCGTTGGATGATTGAAGGAAGCTGCTCCTAGTACGAGAGGACCGGAGTGGACGAACCGCTGGTGTTCGGGTTGTTATGCCAATAGCATTGCCCGGTAGCTACGTTCGGAATCGATAACCGCTGAAAGCATCTAAGCGGGAAGCGAGTCCTAAGATGAGTCATCCCTAGGGATTTAATCCCTTTAAAGAGCCGTTCGAGACTAGGACGTTGATAGGCAGGGTGTGTAAGCGTTGTGAGGCGTTGAGCTAACCTGTACTAATGACTCGTAAGGCTTAACCATACAACCCAGATGGGTTTTACTTCTAAGAAGTAAGTGGTTAATGAGTGATTACAGAGTACAAAAGAATACCAATTTGATTTAAGTTACACTCAATTATATTTATTTAACAGCTTTTCGAATTTAGTTATTTGGTTAATTACGCAGGAAATTGTTTGGCTGACAAAGCAGTAACGAGCGAAGCTCGGCGTGTACTTTAGTACACAAGCACTGGAGCGAGAAAACAATTCCGTCAGGCGAATAATTAACCAGTAAGAATTTGTCTGGAAACCATAGCATTGTGGCCCCACCTGATCCCATCCCGAACTCAGAAGTGAAACGCAATCGCGCCGATGGTAGTGTGGGGTCTCCCCATGTGAGAGTAGGTCATTTCCAGGCGCCTATTTAAGTAGAGAAGCCACCTTATTAAGGTGGCTTTTTTGCGTTTGGACTGTTAATAGTTTGACACTTCATTTGGCGTATCTAATGTTATTCTAGGCAGGTGGCTTATCCACTTAAGCACGTACAATGCCTACTTCGATCTCAACCCGCCGCTAAGCGGGCTCCCCAGTTCAGCGACAGTGCAGCCTCTCGTTACAAAGTAGCTGAATGCTATGCATTCAAATCACTACTTCTTCACCCCCATGTGAGAGTAGGTCATTTCCAGGCGCCTAATTCGTTTTCACTTTTTCTTTTTAAATGTTGCAAAACACTCACTCGGCTGTCAATGCTGGTTTGATCGCTTTAGCATATTTCATCATGTTAGATGGCACTTTCATTTTGAAAATGCGAGAGCGTTACATCACTCACCTTAGGATAAAATATGTCTATAGGACTCAAATCGCTAGAATATTGGGTGTTGCAAGATGAAACTAGATTTGGTCAGCAAAACCAGACAACACGTCTGTGGGCTAAAACGGGGACACGACTTAGGGTTGTGAAACAGTAACAATTTGAATATGGCTACTTATTTGGTGCACTATGCCCGAGCACTGGCCAAACAGAAGCCATAATTACGCTTTTTGTTGATAGAAAAATTAATCTATGACTAGTTCCTTGAGTTTTCTGGTTAATGTATTTCGTCCCCAACCCAAGCGTTTTGCAGCTTCTTGCTTATGTCCATTAGTATAGGCTAGTGCTGTTTCTAACAGGATGCGCTCGAAGGCTGGTTGTATATCTGTAAGGAGATTACTCTCGCCTTCTCGGAGTTTTTCGTTGAGCCATGTTTTTAGTGGCTCTTGCCAATTAGATGAGTCATTTGGTGCTAAAGAATGGGTTTGCTTTTGTTGTTTTAGAAGCTCAGGAGGTAGATCTTGGGGTAAGATTTCTTGGCCAGATGCCATTACCATTAACCATCTACAGGTATTTTCAAGTTGTCTTACATTACCAGGCCAGGGGAATTGAGATAGTTTTTCAGCTGCCGCTTTAGTGAGTACTTTGGGTTCTACCGAGATTTCTTTTGCTGCAGAGCTCAAAAAATGGCGTGCAAGTTGTGGTATATCCTCCCTTCGCTGTGACAGAGGTGGTAAATGAACTCGAATGACATTTAATCTATGGTAAAGATCTTCTCGGAAGTTTCGTTGTTGAACAAGTTGTTCCAGATCTTGATGAGTGGCAGCGATGATTCTAACATCTACTTTTACAGGATAATGTCCTCCGACTCGGTAAAACTGTCCATCAGCTAGCACACGTAATAAACGAGTTTGAACATCGAGGGGCATATCACCGATCTCGTCTAAGAAGAGGGTACCACCGTTCGCTTGCTCAAATCGTCCTTGCCTTACCGCCGCAGCGCCGGTAAAGGCGCCTTTCTCATGGCCAAATAGTTCTGATTCAATAAGCTCTTTAGGGATCGAAGCCATGTTAATTGCAATAAAGGGTTTTTCTCTGCGCGGACTGTGTTTATGTAGTGCCCCTGCAACGAGTTCCTTTCCGGTACCAGATTGTCCATTGATTAACACGCTGATAGAAGAACGCGATAGACGTCCAATGGCTCTGAACACTTCTTGCATTGCTGCTGCCTCACCTATTATTTCAGGTGCCTTAACAGTTATCTCTTTAGGTTGTTTAATTGCTTGTTCTTTTGAATGAGTAAGTGCTCTTTCAACGAGTGCTATAGCTTCATCAATATCAAATGGTTTGGGTAAATATTCAAAAGCACCAGCTTGATATGCACTAACAGCGCTATCGAGATCTGAATGTGCAGTCATTATTATGACAGGAATATGAGGGTAATGAACTTGAATGCGCTCAAGGAGACATAAACCATCAGTCCCCGGCATTCTGATGTCTGAAATAATGACTTTAGGTTGACCGAGTTCGAGCGCATCCCATAGTGACTCTGCTGCCGCAAAACTAGCATTGCTAATATTAGCCCCTTTAAGCGCGCGCTCAACTACCCAGCGAATGGAATCATCATCATCGAGTATCCAAACTTGTTCTTCCATACTCATCTATTTCCTTATTATCATTATATTGCACCGATTTTATGTTTGTCGTCCATCAGTTATTTATGTTCAATGGGGAGTAAAATGGTGAATTCAGTTCTGTTAGAGGTAGATTGACAATCAATTCTTCCTCCATGTAATCTTGCAAAATTATGTGAGATAGATAAACCTAATCCTGAGCCATTGTCTCTACTGGTTACAGTCGGATAAAATAGAGTATCTAATAATTCAGCTTGTATGCCTGGGCCGTTATCGATAACGGAAAGCGCTAATACTATTTTATGTCTATCTTTTCCTATCGTTATTTGGTGCTGGGTACGAGTTTTGATCAGTATTTTCCCACCTTGAATATCCAGTGCCTGTACAGCATTTTGAACGATATTTAGGATAGCTTGTTGGAGTTGCTCAGGATCCATCTGGATATCAGGAATGGAAGGATCATAGTCTTGCTCTAATAAAATGTTTGGGGGGAGCTCCATAGTGACCAGATTAAGAACTTTTTGAATGACTTGGTGAATATTATGTGGGCTATGTTGAGTTGGTTTTTGTGGCCCTAGTAAGCGATCGACTAAATTTCTAAGTCTATCAGCCTGCTCAATTATTAAGTCCGTAAATTCATTCAACTGGGGGTCATGAAGCTCTCTCGATAACAGTTGAGCAGCGCCTCGTAATCCCCCTAATGGATTCTTAATTTCATGTGCTAGATTACGGACTAAATATTGCGCGGCTTGTTGTTGTGCATCGAGAGTCAATTGTTGATGAATGCGGCGTTGTTGATCGACCTGGCGCAGTTCTAATAATGCTAAACCTTGATTTTGCTCTAAGGGTGTTAATGTTAAATCAACAGTATGATGTTGGCTATCTAAGGTGACTAATGAGGCTGTGTTCACCGTTAGCCCCTGATTGTCTTTAATTGAATTGGTTAATAAATCTAAGTTAACACCAAGAATTTGAACATAGTCGATGAGGAAATGTTCAGTTAATCGGTGGCTACTCACACCTAGCAATTGTTCTGCAGCAGCGTTTGCAAAGCAAAGCTTGAGATTGTTATCGATGACGACGACTGCTGTGACAAGGCTATTAAACAGGTATTTTAGATCCATTAGTATTCCCAGTAAATTGATGCACTATTATATTGCACCATCATGGTGCGACGTGCAACTGACTTCACAGAGGATAAAATATCTTACATTTCATTAAGTCATTAATAATAAATAGTTTATTGTGACCCTGTATTGCTCGGTGTGACTGATTTTGGATAATTAACCCTTGTTCTGTGAAGGTATACCTTTCTAGGAGGTGTTGATGCAAGTTGTTTGCCATTTTGTGCGATAGCTTTGATAATGAAACTGTGTTCCCCTCTGTTCACATTTTTTAGGTTAAATATAGGTGTATTTTGTGCTGGTCCCACAATGATCCCATCCATAAGAAGTACTAATACATGTTTAGGAGCTAGATCGGGAGAAATAATGGCGATTATCGTTATATTTCCTTCGTTGTTACGGATAGTTTCTTCTTCCCTTGGAGAGGTAATACTTAATTTATAGTCTGTAGATATATTGTGCTCTGTTGTTTCTGCAGAGTTTGCTACAGGTAGCTGTAAGGTAATTTGATTTTGGGTGTTATCTTTAAATTGAACTGTTTTTGAATTTGGTATTGGTTTATCCGAATAATGAATTTTGCCATCTTTATCAATCCACTTATAGACTGTTGCATGGCTCATCATGGTAAATGTGAGCAATAAAATGATAGTGCTGAAGCGCATAAAACCTCAATTGTTATATATTTGCATATTGTTTAAGGTTAGCTTTTTTTTTCATAAAAATCATGATTTATTATTATAAATAGTTGATGAATAATGCATTTTTGTTTGTTAAACCATTGTCCAATAGTGTTTTACATCCAGGTGTAGATTGTTTTTTAGCTTAAATGTTGTTTTTATGTGTGTTTGTGTCGCATTATGACGTTTGGATAATGAATGAGAATCTATTTTTAGGAAAATGTAATTTTGGACATATTGATTGGTTTAAAAAATAAGATAAATATGGGGTCATCATTATGACTGTTAATACTCAAGTATTTGATCATTGGATTAGGCATGATTTTGTTGAGATCAATACTTATCTTGAAAAGTTATATTGGCAACAGGAAGACAAAGCCAATGTTGTGAATGTGGCTGATACACAAAAGCAACAATTACTTATTGAAGGTAAAGCTTTAATTCAAGCTTTATTAGTTGAAGGAAATACAGATGAAGGTTTTGATAGTGCATTTGATCTCTTAGGTAATGTAGGCTTGTATATGGCAGCTTGCAGGCGTCATGAACTTACTGAGCCAACAAGAGAAATAGTGTCCCCTTTAAAAGAGGCGTCAGCGTTGGCTATGCACATAGGTGCATCGATTGGTGTTACTCCGCGCTTTGCCACTGCCCATTTGACGACGCATAATAAAGCGGTGGATGGCAGCTATAAACGCTTTACAAGTTTAGCCGATGAAAAATGGTTTCTTGACTATAACACCAAAGGGATTTTGGCTTATCAACGTGCTGCTGATGCACTGTTAAAAATTCAATCTTTAGGTATTTCCCACCCAATTACGGCCGATTTATTACTGTTGGCTAAAAATGGCTTACAGGATGTGATTGATTCGAATAAGGGGTTATTTAATCGACTTGATACCGATCGTTTCTTTTATTGTGTTCGCCCATACTATAAGCCTTATCGAGTCGGTGAACATGTTTATCGGGGAGCGAATGCAGGGGACTTTGCAGGAATAAATGTCATTGATCTGCAGCTTGGATTATGCGCTGCTAATGATCCTGCATATTCTCAATTACTGGTGGATAAATTTTTATATATGATGCCTGAAGATCAACAAACTCTCAGAGATTGTATGCGTAGAACCAGTATTATGGATGACTTCCTCAATGCTATATCTCCGAATGAAGATTGGTATCAAACTAATCTTCCACTCTTTCTCGATGTATGCCGTCATCACGGTAATACTGCGATTCAACACCATAATCAATTAATTACTAAGTATATATCCCAGCCTTCTAGAAATATGAAACAGAGCCACCTAGACAAAGTTACAGCCAGCGGACCACCTCTGCATATTCTGATCGATTCACTTGACAAACTTAAGGATAAACGAGCAGCAGTTAACCGAAGTGATATTGATACTCGCTACCATGATATTGAAATATTAAAAGCCAGTTTAACGACCATAAGCGAGAGTCAAGGTGAGGAGATTGATGAATACAATTAATGTTAAATCAGACTTTATTATGACATCAGGTAGCTATTTACTTAACCATTCAGTTGGGCGCCCTTTACAGACGAGTTAAAGAGGCTTTTGATGAAGCATTCTTTGCTCCATGGAGAGATTCTGGCGGCGATCCTTGGGGAGAATGGTTGCCGATTATTGACCGATTTACTCAGGCTTTGGCAGAGTTACTACAGGGTAAAAAAGAGCATTTTTGTCCTCAAACTAACCTCTCTAGCGCATTGAGTAAATTTGTGATGTCATATCCTGAGCTGCAAAAAAACAACATAGTTGTTTTGATGAGCGAGAGCGACTTTCCAAGCATAGGCTTTGCGATGAAGATGGCATTACCGAAGAATGCCATTATCAGATTCATTCCTAAAGAGCTAGATGTCACTGATATCTTAGTGTGGGATGAATACCTTAAAGATGAGGTCACTTTAGTTATGGTGAGTCACGCTTATTCCAATACTGGGTATTATCGCCACTAGCGGATATTGTAACAATAGCAAAAAAAAGAGGGATATTAAGTTTGATTGATATTGCACAATCTGTCGGTATTGTGCCGATTAATCTGATTGAATTAGATGCAGATGTTGTGATTGGTTCGAGTGTTAAATGGCTATGTGGTGGACCTGGTGCTGCATACTTGTGGATTAACTCAAAAATATTATCTGAATGTGAGCCAAAAGATGTGGGCTGGTTTAGTCATGAGAAGCCATTTGAGTTTGATATTCGTCAGTTTCGTTATCACCCAACTGTGTTGAGATTTTGGGGAGGAACACCCTCTATTGCGCCATATGCTATTGCTGCAAACAGCATTGAGTATTTTTCTAAGTTGGGATCACATGTATTACAGGAACATAATCAAGATCTTATTGACATCATTGCAGCTGAATTTTGTGAAGAACTTGTGTCTCCTCGTGAGCCATTAAAGCGTAGTGGTACTGTGGTTTTGGATTTTGGTGATAAACAAGATAATGTTTTACATGCATTAGACTCTGCCAATATCAGTGTTGACGCCCGTAGTACAGGTATTAGAATATCGCCCCACATATATAATGATGTTTTTGATATTAATAATCTATTATCGGTTATTAAGAATGCTTGTTAAATCGTAATAAATTGAGTGAGTGGGGTTTATGCTGTGTGCACCAGTGTTGGCAAAAAATGAAATAAATATTAATATAATATCTTGAATATATAACAATAAAAAATTATTTTTATTGTGTTTACTTGTCACTCTTAATCATATGTACCAGAGATGTTAGGAGTGCTTTTTTTATGCACTCTGGATCCAAAGGTTTTGAAATATAATCATCCATGCCTGCAGCGATGCATTTTTCTTTATCACCTACCATCGCGTTGGCTGTCATGGCCACTATAGGCACCGTTTTGTATATTTCACCTGCTTCACCTGTACGGATCTTTTCTGTTGTTTGATAGCCATCGAGCTTTGGCATCTGGCAATCCATAAAAATGAGGTGATAGGGTGCCGCTGAATGGCTATTTGAAAGTATATCTAACGCTTGTAGACCATCATCAGCGATGTCTATTTCGAGTCCAAACTCATTAATAATCCCTTTGGCGACCAGCTGATTAACCATATTATCCTCAACCAATAGCAGCTTAGGCTGTGCGTCTCCAAAATGATCTTTTAGTAGCCAATCATTTGGACCGTCTGAGACATGATGGTTGGATGGAGATGATTGGTCTTGGTTATAGATTTTGAGCTGTTCTATCAGCTTGATTTGAGAAATAGGTTTAGTAATAGCACCATAAATTTGATTTTTAAGATATTGATTGATGGTAGTAGCATCGATTGAGTGGTAATGCAGTAATGTTGGAAGCTGAGATAGCAAAGGTTGATTATTCAATTGATCTACCTTAGCTTTAATGAAACTTTCTCCTATAGGTAAGCTAAGAATAACCAGTTTAGGTTGCTGATTAATCAAGTCTGAGAGGTCTAATGGATCTGTATCATTGACCATCACGAGTTTTGTCACCGAGGCATTGAATGCTTTGAGCATGCTTTCTAATATATTATCAGCAAATGAATTGTTACTTAATATTAAGATGGGAAGTGTATCGAGATCAATCAAAGACGGAGCTTGTAGTGCAGACGTTAAGTTGGGCAATTGGATATTAATATCAACGTTGAAATGACTTCCCTCATCCTCTGTACTTGTGACTGAAATACCTCCTCCCATAAGTTGACTTAAGTTTCTTGCTATTGAGAGCCCTAATCCTGTTCCACCGTAATGACGTGTTGTAGAACTGTCTGCCTGACTAAATGGCTGAAAAATATTTTCAAACTTTTCTTTTTTCATCCCTATTCCAGTATCTTGGATAGAAAAAATAAGTCGATGTTGGTTATGCTCTGAAATGATTTTACCGATAACAGTGATGCAGCCTTGTTGGGTGAATTTGATGGCATTACCGATGAGGTTGGTGAGTACCTGAGTGATACGACCAGGATCTCCGATCACCTCTGCAGGTTTAATTCTGGTAGCGTCGAGAATAAATTCAAGATTTTTTCCTTGGGCACGAATAGCTAAAGGTTGTATGAGTTCATCCAAGGCTTGTTGTAAGTTAAACTCGATAGATTCAATATGGAGTTTTCCTGACTCTATTTTAGAAAAATCCAGAATATCATTGATGATTTTTAATAAAGATTTAGCGCTACCTTGAGCCATTTCTAAGTGATGCCGTTGATTTTTTTCAAGTGTTGTTCTGCTAATAAGGGTTAGCATGCCCAGTACTCCATTCATCGGTGTACGTATTTCATGGCTCATGCAGGCAAGGAACTCCGATTTAGCTTTTGCTGTGGCTTCTGCTTTTTCACGAGCATCATCCAGTGCCCAGTTGTTCATTTCAAGATCTTGTGCATATTTGTTAATTTTCTTTTCATTGTTTCTTGTTTGGGTTTGATCTTCAATGCAGATAAAGCAACCATTAATCTTGTTGTCCACATCTATATCAGGTACTTGTGTTATATGAAAAAAGAGTACGGCTTGATTATTATGTGTAAACTCAGCATCAAATGTTAACGGCTCTCCATTTAATGCCTGATCAATATAAGGCTGCATAATATTGAACAGATTGATAGGGATAATGTTTTGGAGATCATGTCCCAGTACTGCAATGATGTCACAATTTAACCAGTTTAAGCTGTGGTGGTTCATAAACTGAATTTTTTGCTCAGTATCTATATAAGCAAGATGTATCGGAAGTATTTTGGTCATATTATTAATGTGGCGATGAGATTTCTCGAGTTCTTGTTTTTGTAATAGTTGCTTATGAATCGACTGATTATAGCTATTTGCGAGAATGCAGAATTCATCTTGGGCAAAAGTGATTAATGGTTGCGGAATGGCTTCGTTACCTGATTGGTTTTTAAGTTGATTTGCCATTTTTGATAGGGGAGTTAAAATGACAATTTTTTGTATCCAAAGATTAATAAGCAGAAGTAAAATAAAACCAGAAATGACAATTAATAGATAAGTGTCTCGGCTTTTTTTTATCGTTGCTTCTAGTACTGTTTTATCGTATTTAAGGTAGATTATATAGGGTCTAAGACGGTTAACTTGAGGATCGATTAAAGGAAATTGTATCGCTTGTTGTAAATAGCTACCGATAAATTGGCCTGATTGTTGTAGATTAATGTGCTGTGAGCTTAGCAGTAAACTCATTATTTGATCTGGAAAGACCTCTGAAGCTAATTTACCGTTATATTGCGCTAAGCTGTCAGCGCTGATGCGCATACTAGATGATTTAATGACTGAAAGGCGTGCAATATTTTCCTGTGTCGCTAATACACCGACAATACGGATCATATTGGATAAATGTGAATTAGTTTCTAGGGCAAGTTTTAAGTTGTTTGTTATTTGGGAGAGTTCAACGTGAGCTTGTATTTTTATCTTATTTTGAGTTTCATGAAAAAAGTATGCGGCTAAGCTGCTACATATTAATAACCCTATGAGAAAAGTACTTAGGCTCAGTTTAAAGGCGATACCTATTGTAATGGGGCGCTTATTTTTATCTGGAAAGTCCTTATCCATTTTATATTCCTGAGTAAAATAGGGTTTTTATATGTTCGCATGAGCTATCAAACACGCCGACTTTATTAAGTGTGTCGCAAACAGATTGAGCTAGGGTTATCAAATTATCTTGATTTTTAAGCAAGTTATGTTGCTCAGTATTATTAAGGATATGAATATCGCTAAGAGCCTGACTAAATTCAAATTTTGATATATTTTCTCGTTCAGCCATAATCTGTGTCGCGTCATCAGGATATTGCTTGAGATAATCGTAGGCCATTTGCCATACTTGTTGTAACTTAGGTACTAAGTCTGGATTGTCTTTAATTGCCCTTTTTGAAATAGAAATTGTATCTAAAATCTCATTAGGGATCTCTGCGGTACTAAAGACTTTATGAGAGCTTTGAGTAGTGTCGTTTAATATGGTCAATGAGTATGGGGGGTAAGTCACCATAGCGTCGATGTGGCCAGAGGTTAATGATTGTAGTGCGTTACCTTGTTCAATATTAATCATCTCGACATCGTCTAAAGACATGTCGTACAGTGTAAGTGCTCTAGCGAGAATATAGATCCCAAGAGAGCTAACTTCACAGCCTATTTTTTTGCCTTTAAGGCTGGCCAATGTATTGTATGGCGGATGGCTTAAAATCACATCTCCTCCGTTAGAATAATCTGCCAATAGCACTACAGTGAGAGGTTCTCCGCCAAACTCCTGAGCTTGTACAGCCTCGACTATTGTGCTGCTAAAACCATCGACACGACCATTAATGTAAGCTCTTTGGGCATCGGAAAGAGTGGCGGTTTGGATTAGCTCAATATTTAATCCTACCGCTTTAAAGAAATCCTTGTTACTGGCCAAATATAGCAGCTCATATCCCGGCCAAGGATTAATGGCAATGGAGATTTTATTGCTGGTTTTTTGAGGTGTGCAAGCAACAAGGATAAAACAAAGAAACAGGCTGGCAGTGATTCGTTGCATAGCAGCGTTCTTGAATAAGTTTGATTTAGTTACTAGGTTAGTAGACAGAATAGCTTATCGCCAACGAGATGACTCTATTTCAAGCGAGCTTAGGTTTAGCAAATTCATAGGGTGATATGCTGCGGTAAGTAAATATAAAAACCTTAATAAATTAAGGTTTTTATATTGATATTTTTACAAGATCATAAACTGTAATAAAGCTCAAATTCTAGTGGATGAGTTGTTTGGTTTACACGTTGAACATCGATTGATTTAAGCGCAATATATGAGTCGATGAAATCATTGCTAAATACCTCACCACGAGTGAGGAATTCTCTATCTGCGTCTAGGCACTCTAGTGCATTTTCTAATGACGTTGCTACCGTTGGGATCTCAGCAGCTTCTTCAGGCGGAAGATCGTAAAGATCTTTATCCATGGCTTCGCCCGGATGGATTTTGTTTTGAATACCGTCAAGCCCTGCCATTAGCATTGCAGAGAATGCCAAGTATGGATTAGCCATTGGATCGCCGAACCTCAGTTCTATACGACGTCCTTTTGGACTTGGTACTAATGGAATACGAATAGATGCACTGCGATTTGCTGCTGAGTATGCCAGCATTACTGGCGCCTCAAAATGTGGGATTAGGCGTTTGTAAGAATTCGTCGAAGGGTTTGCAAAAGCATTGATAGCGCGCGCATGCTTGATAATACCACCGATATAGAACAAGGCCATTTCACTCAATCCACCGTATTTGTCACCAGCGAAAAGGTTAACACCGTCTTTAGCAAGAGACTGATGAACATGCATGCCACTGCCATTGTCGCCAACGATTGGCTTAGGCATAAATGTTGCTGTCTTACCGTAAGCATGAGCAACGTTGTGGACGACATATTTTAATACCTGAACTTCATCAGCTTTTAGCATAAGTGTGTTAAAGCGAGTAGCAATTTCGTTTTGGCCAGCTGTTGCGACTTCGTGATGGTGTGCCTCAACGACTTGTCCCATCTCTTCGAGCACTAGGCACATGGCACTGCGTAAATCTTGAGAAGAATCTACAGGAGCAACAGGGAAGTAACCGCCTTTGACTGTTGGGCGATGACCTTTGTTACCACCTTCATAGCTGGTCCCTGAGTTCCATGCTGCTTCTTCTGCATCAACTTTGTAGAAGCAACCTGACATGTCAGCACCGAACTTGACATCATCAAACAGGAAAAATTCTGGTTCTGGACCAATTAATACGGTGTCAGCGATACCTGTGGAGCGTAAATATTCTTCCGCTTTTTTAGAAATAGAACGAGGATCACGATTGTACCCTGTCATGGTGCCAGGGTTAAGAATGTCACAGCGGATGTTTGCTGTTGTTTCAGCTGTGAAAGGGTCGAGTACGAAGCTTGCTGCATCAGGCATTAGTACCATGTCCGATTCGTTAATACCTTTCCAGCCTGAAATTGAAGAACCATCAAACATTTTACCGTCTTCAAAAAAGTCAGCATCTACTTGATGGCTTGGGATCGAAACGTGATGCTCTTTACCTATAGTATCGGTAAAACGTAAATCAACAAACTTAACTTCTAACTCTTCTAGTTGTTGTAAAACTGATTCTGCTGACATTCTAAGTCTCCGGGTAGAGTATTTAAGGGAGTTCCCTTTTATTATTAATTACGCTAGCGTTCATTATTATTCTAAATAATGAATAAGCTAGATTTGTGCCACAACTATAACATTTTGATTTTTAAAGTAACTATTAATATTCTCATTCTAATACACGAATGTGGCGCACTATAGTGGTGCATGTTTTGTGCCATTTTGGTGCGCTCATCATGCTAGTGCGAATGAGATAAAATGGATTATTCATAGCTGTCTAAAAAATAATCCTGTGCGAGAGCTCTTGGCTAGAGTAGAATGGCACGTTTTTTATTGTAGCAGCTAGTCTTTAAGCTGTTACAAATACCCCCTATATTTTGATGGTAAGAGGTTTATCTGTGTTAGAGAATTTACGTAACATCGCCATTATTGCACACGTCGATCATGGTAAAACTACCTTGGTTGATAAGTTGCTGGCGCAGTCTGGAACCCTTGAGAGTCGAGGAGAAGCCACTGAGCGGGTGATGGATTCGAACGATCTTGAAAAGGAGCGTGGGATCACGATTCTGGCAAAGAATACTGCCATTAAGTGGAATGATTACCGTATCAACATCGTTGACACTCCAGGTCACGCCGATTTCGGTGGTGAAGTTGAACGTGTTTTATCCATGGTTGATTCAGTATTACTGCTTGTTGATGCCGTTGACGGTCCAATGCCGCAAACTCGCTTCGTGACTAAAAAAGCATTCGCTCAAGGCCTTAAGCCTATAGTTGTTATCAACAAGATCGACCGTCCAGGTGCTCGTCCTGACTGGGTTATCGATCAAGTGTTTGATCTTTTTGACAACTTAGGCGCTACTGATGAGCAGCTAGATTTCCCAATCGTTTATGCTTCTGCATTAAATGGTTTTGCGTCTTTAGATCCTGAAGTGACAGAGGGAGACATGACTCCTCTGTTTGAAACGATTGTTGAGAAAGTGTCATCTCCAGACGCAGATGCGGAAGGTGACTTCCAAATGCAGATCTCTCAAATCGATTATAACTCATACGTGGGTGTTATCGGTATTGGTCGCATCAAGCGCGGTAGCGTTAAGACTAACCAGCAGGTTACTATTATTAGTGCTGACGGTAAGAAACGTAACGGTAAAATGGGCCAAGTATTAGGTTACATGGGTCTAGAGCGTCACGAAGTTGACGTTGCTAATGCTGGCGATATCGTGGCTATTACAGGTCTTGGTCAGTTGTTAATTTCTGATACTGTGTGTGCTACTACTAACGTAGAAGCGCTACCTCCTTTGTCTGTTGATGAACCAACGTTGACAATGACCTTTCAGGTCAACACTTCTCCATTTGCTGGTAAAGAAGGTAAGTACGTGACTTCACGTAATATCCTTGAGCGTTTGCAGCAAGAATTAGTTCATAACGTAGCATTACGTGTTGAAGAAACAGACAGTCCTGATCGCTTCCGTGTATCAGGTCGTGGTGAACTTCATCTTTCAATCTTGATTGAAAATATGCGTCGTGAAGGTTACGAGCTTGCTGTTTCTCGTCCAGAAGTGATTGTTAAAGAGATCGATGGCGAGATGTGTGAGCCATTTGAAACGCTAACAGTTGACATCCAAGAAGAGCATCAGGGTAGCGTAATTGAGAAGCTTGGTACCCGTAAGGGTGACATGAAAGACATGCAGCTTGATGGTAAGGGTCGTGTACGTATCGATTTCGTTATCCCTAGTCGTGGCCTCATTGGTTTCCAAACTGAATTCATGACGTCTACTTCAGGTAGCGGTTTGATTTACCATTCATTCGATCATTATGGTCCTGTGAAAGGGGGTGATATTGGTCAACGTGCACGTGGTGTATTGATTTCTAACGGTACAGGTAAAGCACTGACATTTGCATTGTTTAACCTTCAAGCTCGTGGTCGTCTGTTTATTACACATGCGGCTGAAGTTTATGAAGGTCAAGTTGTTGGTCTTCACGCTCGTGCGAACGATTTGACCGTTAACTGTCTGAAAGGCAAACAGCTAACGAACATGCGTGCATCAGGTACTGATGAAGCACAAGTACTGACTCCACATATCGACATGACACTTGAGCAAGCGCTTGAGTTCATTGATGATGATGAGTTAGTAGAAGTAACACCATTGAACATCCGTGTTCGTAAGCGTTACTTGAGCGAAAATGATCGTAAGCGTCATAACCGTTAATTATTGCTCTGTTTAGCGACTATTTTCCTGTAAGGGTGAGATAGTACAAAAAAAGCCTGAATAGCAATATTCAGGCTTTTTGTTATCATTTTTGTTAAAGTTAGTGATAGTTTTTTATTCCTGAGGTAATATTTTTTATCCCCACAATAAGGATACCTATTGTTTTATTGTCATGGAAAATAGGAATAGAGACATGTACCGAGTACATGTTAGTGCTGTCATCAAAACTCAGCTTATCTATAAAAATGCTGCCTTTACCTTGGTTAAAGCTGTTAATGAATTTAGCTTCATCTCCTTGCCAGTAATCGCTACTTTTAGGGTACAGTGCGACAATTACCCCTTGTTGATCACAAACAAATGCCTCGACATACACCTTACTGTTGATAATTTTAGCTTGCAATATCTGGCTGACCAGTGAACTTTTTAATTGTTCATACAGGTGAACATCTTTGCCTTGGATCCAATTTTGATCTCTTTGCTCTATTTCTTCTACTGATAATAAGTTTTTATTGTTTTCAATAAGTAGATTGTTAAACTCAGGAGTTTTAAGCCATTGACTAATAATGCCTATGTGGGTTTCAATCACCGTGTTCATTCGTATGCTGAGCTTTTTTTCAGGTTCAGTATTTTGTAAATCTTGAGACCAAGTAGCGTTTGGGTGAGTTAATAAAATAATGATGAGTATTCTTCTTAGTGATAAACCAACAAGACTGAACATGGGCATACAATGACCTCAATTAAAGCAAATGATGGCTAGGTAGTCATTAACCAGCAGCTCTTATTACTCATTTTAGGATAAAAAAGGGTAGCTCGAACGAATTTCATTTTTCATATTGAGTTTTTAAGTCTGATTTGGCATCAATATCATCTTATATTGCTTAAGTGTCTATAGTGAATATAGTGAATATAGTGAAATGTAATTGCATCTACGTTACAAATAGACCCTAGAGTAAACTATCTTTTTCTTGAACTTTTTTAAGGTAAAATATGAACTTAATAAAAAAATCAGCTTGCTGCTTGGTTCCATTAGTACTACTTGGTTGTGCTACCGGTACGACACCAAGCGCTAAAAAATCACATGCGCTTAAAGAAACTCAAGCAGCATTGCAGGAAATATATCAAGAGCATAAAGGTGCCAAATCTGCAGTAACTAACTCTATTGCTTATGTAACATGTACTGGCAGTAATACTTATTTATTCGCATTATCAACTGGCGGTGGAATATGCGTACTTTCAGAAAAAGGAGCAAATTCTTATTATCGCTTTGCCACTGGTGGTGTTGGCGCCGGTATTGGTTGGAAACAACTAGCCTTCGTACAGGCATTTATGACTCGTGATGCGTTGACTCGTTTTAAAGAAGCAGGCTTCGAAGGTCAAGCTCAAGCAGAAGCTAGTGCTAAGTATGAAGATAGCGGCGACCAAGCCTCAGCTAATCAATCGATAGATATAGAAGGGGTGAAAACGTATCAGGTTAATTTAATGGGTGCAGCGGCTCAGGCAACGTTACAAGGCTATAAGTATTGGGAAACTGACTTCTCTGATGATTTTATTGAAAAAGGAGACTAATTATGAGTCTTTATCTTATGCGCAAGGCATTTTTTTGTCTCAGATATTATGGTGTTTATCCGATTGGGAATAAATTTATTTGTATGAGTCCCTATATATAGTATCTCACTGACTTTGTTCTTCAGTTGATGTATTTTTATATTATCACTGTCTTTAAAAGCATCTATAGCATGACTAGGTAAAACCGTAAATCCGAGGCCCATACTGACGGGTTTTAGAATGAGATTTATTTGATTGGAAAACCCTGTTCTTTTGAATTGTTTACTATTTTGAAACTCTGAAAAGTTAACGCTAAGCAGTTCTCTTGCATGATAGTGACCATCTGGATGGTCAATAAAACCTAGTGACATTAGTTGCTCCCAACTTGGAGATAAGATGTTCGAAGGGGTGATCAATAAAAGCTCTTCTTCTGCAATAGGATCAAGGCTAATTTCATTCATCTTAGATAAACAAGTCATTAGACCAACATCTATCTTATGTTCGGCAATAAGCCTCTCTATTTCAATATTCGGTGCAAATCGATATTCTATAACTAGCTTTGGATATTGTCTTTGTAGACTTAATAAATGTGGATAAAGCTTAAGGCCTACACTCCCTGGCGAAGCCATTTTTACAATCCCTTCGTGTGTTGGATCTAGGCCGATCATCACCTCAAGAGCAGACAATGACAGAATGAGTTTTTTACCTTCTTGATATAGTCGTTCTCCAGTATTGGTGAGGGAAAAGGTTTTACCATGCCGAATAAGTAGCTGCTGATTGAGATGTTGTTCGAGTTTACGAATATGTTGACTAACCCCTGATTGAGTCATATGAAGCTTGTCGGCAGTACGAGTGAAATGGCCGAGCTCTACAAGTGTACAGAAGCTGCGTAACCAGATGGGATTAATCATTACAGTTTATACTTATATTTATTATAAATGATAATTTTACTTAATAATGCCTGTTTTGTAATCTAGTTACAAGAGTAATCATTGGACTATAAACTATGGGCAATACATATCCACGTAATTTTTCACATATAGGCATATCCGTTCCTGATCTAGAGGCTGCTGTTAAGTTTTATACCGAAGTGATGGGTTGGTATTTGATTATGGAGCCAACAGAAATAATAGAAGATGACAGCCCTATAGGGGAAATGTGTACAGACGTATTTGGTCGTAATTGGGACAGGTTTCGAATTGCGCATCTGTCTACAGGTGATCGTATCGGTGTTGAATTATTTGAGTTTAAAGGGCAAGTTAATCCTGAAGATAATTTCGAATATTGGAAAACAGGTGTATTTCACTTTTGCGTCCAAGATCCAAATGTTGAAGAGTTGGCAGATAAAATAGTCGCAGCAGGAGGTAAAAAACGTATGCCTAAGCCTCGCTATTACTACCCTGGGAGCAAACCATATCGCATGATTTATATGGAAGATCCATTTGGAAATATTCTAGAAATTTACAGCCATAGTTATGAACTTGTCTATAGCGAAGGTGCCTATTAGATCAATTTGACTAGAAAGTTAGGCTGCTCGTGTGTAGGAGTCTAATACTCGAAAAATGAGCCGAGTAATGCTTGCTAAGATAAAAGAAAGATAAGCATATAGTTGAGTCACTGTTGCAGGGAAGATGATGGCTATTGCTTTAGGGAAGGGCGTTAATCTATCTATACAGGCGAAAAAGATGTCTTTAAGGCCTTGATGGCGAGTGGCGAACAGCAGTGAGAGCCAACAATTTCCCTCTTTATTTTCTGACAAGCGAAGCCCTAATACCTTTCCCTGCATATTAAGTGTAAATAGTATGTAAATTACCTCACCAATATAACTGCCATTTTCTTTCATTTTTGTAGTGATATAGTATCGAGCCAGACAACTGGTTAATAATGGTCTAAAGCCCCAGAGATAATCTTATCTGTATCACTTAAGACGTTTATGAAATACATATCCTCAACTTGTTTATTGATATTTAGGTAGCTCATACCGATGGTAAAAATTGAGAGGATTTTACGGTCTATTTCATCCGTTAACGTCATCAGGCTCTTCTTAATCAGTTGTGGTTCAAAGGTGTGAGGTTATTAAGTTTTATTTAGTTTTAAAGTGTTGACTATTAAGGTTTTTTATATTTTTTTGTTAGCTTTATTTACTATATGTTACTTTGATTACGCAGATGATTTCAATGTTTAATTATTGGGTGCTATGTATTTTTTTTGTATTTTTTATGTTTTTATTTGTCAACTTAAATGTTTGTAGGCATAATCGTCAAAGTAATTTTTTGTGTGGTTAACATGTGCTTCTGTCTCTTAGTTACTTAACTTCTACTTTAAAATTAACTGATAGCCAAGTTTGATCAATATCAACCTTATGTTAGAAGTGTCTCCAGCTGTGAAGGAATGCTAATGCGATTAAATAATAAAAAAACATAATATCTATAAATTATATCTTTAAGCAGAACCAATAATTGTTCATAGATTATACTTTTCGCGATTAGGCAATAAAACATAGTTTTGTCTAGGGATGATAATATTTAAAATTAAGCCGTTAATATAAGCTAATTAATAATATAACCCCGTAATTTTCCAACACAAATCACAGTGCTTTCATCTTGTATGCTGAAGATTTATATCTATTCCATGACAAATGATGAATTTATTTTGTAAGCCAAAAAGATGACTTTTGTCTATCTGTTGGCTTTATATTCTTATATATGAGCCAGTTATAGGCAAGGGAATGGTAATGAAAGATAGTATTGAAGAAAACAATACACCGAATAAATATTCATCTGAATTAGATTTATTTAAAATTCATCCAGCTCAAGAAGATGTTTATTATGATCAGCTAGTTAATCATCTGAGTCCAAAAAATAATATTGCTAGTTATACAACGATGAAAAAAGTTGATCGAACTAGATTGCAACAGGCTTGGTATTTGCTTATTTTAAGTCTTGACGCTCTAAGAATAAAAATTACAGCAGATGATGGAAGCCCACTTCAATGTATTCAAGAAGATAAAAAAGTGCCTTTAATTGAGCTTTATGACTTCTCTCTTGATGTCAATCCTGATAAAAGGGCATTGCATTGGATGCAGCAGCAAGTTGATATATATATGGACCATTTATCCGATGAACTTAATCATATGTCCTTAATTAAGTTATCACCTGATAATTATTTTATCTTTATAAAATCTCATCATATTGTGATTGATGGTGTTGGTAGTTATCGTTTGCAGGAATATATTCAGCGCTTATATCGAGATCTCGAGCAAGGACGGTCAACAGCTTGGTTACTAAGTATTCCGCAATTTAAAGATGCCGTACTACGATCGCATGAATACCTAAATTCAGTGAAATACAATAAAGACAAAGTATATTGGCAACAATTTTTAGAGCTGCAGCAAGTCTCTCTTCTTCCTATTCGCTATTCGTTGGCCAAAAACGCTAGTTGTACACGTGTGTTATCTGTTGAGTTAACTGACCAACTGCATCACTTCTGTGCTACTTATAAATTGAATTTACTCGCGTTTTTTTCAAGTGCGGTGAGTCTGGTTATGGCAAAAATAATAGGAGACAATGAGGTAGTGCTTAATACTCCGATACATGGCCGCAGAGGTAAGCAAGGCATGCAAGTGGTGGGTATGCATGTAAATACTTGTCTTTTTTCATCTAGCATTGGGGATGATAGCAGTGTTATTGAGCAAATAAAAACGACCATGGGGTCGATAAAAAAAAGTTATGCTCATTGCCGTTTTCCTCGCTCTCATGTACAGCGCATTGCAAGTCATTTGGATGTGTTGTTGCCTGATGTTACTGTGTCTTATGATTTATTTAAAAATGATTCTGATTTAAAGATATCGTATGAATCATTTAAAGTGGGCACGACTTACGATGATGATCCTTTATTATTAAGTTTAAAAGATTACGAGTCTAATCCGTCGTTAGAAATTAATGCATCTTTTGGGCTGCAATATTTTAATCAGGAAGAGGCTACACTCTTACTTGAGCGCCTCGAGCATGTGCTGAAGGCCTTTATTGATTCACCCTGCAAATTAATTCAACAAATACCTCTTGTATTACCTCATGAGCGCGATACCTTGCTTTATGGTTTTAACGACACGGATACGTCGTATTCAAGCGACAAAACCTTGGTTCAGTCGTTTGAGGAGCAAGTGGCGAAAACGCCAAATAACACTGCTTTAGTGTTTGAAGGCAAACAACTCACTTATGTTGAGTTAAATAAAAGAGCCAATCAATTAGCGCACGCTATTCGTCAGACCTACCTCGATACTTGCGGTTATGAGCTTAAGGCCGATACCTTAATTCCACTGTATTTTGACCGTAGTCTGGAGATGGTGATTAGTATCTTGGCGGTATTGAAAGCCGGTGGTGCCTATGTGCCGATTTTACCTGAGTACCCTGCAGAGAGAACCCAATTTATCCTAACGGATACCTCGACTGTTTTAGTGTTAACCCAGCAAAGGCATCTTGATGCGTTGCAGGCTATAAACGTAACGCTAGACAATCCGGTGAGCTTAATGGTCATCGATGAATGGTCAGTTTATGCCGATATGCCAGTGGCTAATGTTGCAGCGATGAGCACAGCTAAAGATTTGGCTTATGTGATTTACACCTCGGGTACCACGGGCAAGCCTAAGGGAGTGATGATAGAGCATAAAGCGTTAAGTAGTCATATTAAGAGTATTTGTGTTGCTTATGGTATCAGTGCTGAAGATAAGGTACTGCAATTTTCCAATATAGGTTTTGATGCCTCGGTAGAGCAAGTGTTTGAGGCCTTAACGACCGGGGCAAGTTTGTATCTTCGCCCAGAAACTCAATGGACCTCGGCTGAGTTTATCTTATGGCTGCAAGATAACCCTATTACCATTACTGAATTTCCGCCCTTATATGCAAAAGCCTTATTAGAGTCGGTGTTAAGTGATGTCGATTTTTGGCAGCAGACCTCGCTAACACGATTAATTGTTAGTGGTGATGTGCTCAATGCTGACTTTGCTAAAGCATGGTTAACAGGGCCAGCGCAACCTGCATGTCAGTTGATTAATAACTATGGACCGACAGAAGCGACTATTTCATCAACTTTATATTGGTTAGGTGAAAGTGAGGCAAGTTCGAGCGTGCCAATTGGTCGAGCCACTTTAGATACCCGAGTCTATGTGGTTGATGAGCAATTACAATTAGTGCCTAAAGGGGTGCCGGGTGAGCTATTACTTGGTGGGGCTGGTGTTGCTCGAGGATATCTTAACCGTGAAGCTCTGAGCGCCGAGAAGTTTATTGCAGATCCGTTTAGCACGGAACTTGGCGCTCGGGCATATCGCTCCGGTGATTTAGTGCGTTACTTGTCCGATGGTAATTTAGAATACTTAGGGCGAAATGATAGCCAGGTTAAACTTCGTGGTTATCGGATTGAGCTAGGTGAAATTGAAACGGCGTTGTCACTCCTTGATAGCGTGAAGCAAGCCGTGGTGATAGACCGTGAACGTGATGGGGCTAAGTACTTAGCGGCGTATGTGATGTTAACAAAGGGTCATGTTTTGGACATTGATAGCGTGATGGCGTCTCTGGCTCAAAGCTTACCCGAATACATGGTGCCGGCGACGTTCACAGATATTGATGCTGTTCCATTAACGATTAACGGTAAGCTAGACAGGCGGGCTTTACCTGAGCCGACTTGGGTTAATAGGGACAATTACACTGCACCCCGCAATGAGCTTGAGACTCAGCTGTGTGAGATTTGGCAGTCGGTGTTGGGTCTTGAGCGAGTGGGGATACACGATAATTTCTTCCGCAGTGGCGGTGATTCGATTTCGGCGATTAAGTTGGTGGCGGCCATTCGCCGTGATTTGGGTGTTGATTTAGCTCTAAATGTGTTGTTTGAGCAAAAAACCATAGCGGGCATTGCCTTGGTGCTGAATGAGCAAACGCTAGCTCAGCAAGAGTTGGTGGTCATTCCGCATCTTGATATGGCTCATTACCCGGTGTCGTTTGCGCAAACGCGTATGTTGTTTATCGAGCAGTTTGAGCAAGGCAGCAATGCGTATCATATCCCCTATTTGGCTCAGCTCGATGATGACGCCAACGTATTCTTATTAGAAGAAGCCATTAATGTGGTGAGCGCTCGTCATTCGGTGATGAATAGCGTGTATGGCTATGATGAATCCAATACTGCTTATCAGCGGGTATTGGATGCGCATCTCGTATTTCAGTCGCGTATTTGCCATGGTGAATCTGAATTACTCGAGAGAGTTAAAGCTGATATTGCCCGCCCTTTTGACTTACAAGGCGAACCAAGCTTGCGGCTTAACCATTACCAAACTGAGCTAGGTCAATATGTCTTGTTGATGTGGCACCATATTGCGATGGATGGTTGGTCGGATGATATCTTTATCCGCGAGTTGGGTGAGGTGTATCAAGCGCTAAGTGAGTCACGGGAAATAGATTTACCTGCACTAGACATCAATTACGGTGATTATGCGGTGTGGCAACGTGATTATTTGCTGGGTGGAGTGGGCTCGCAGCAGCTTGATTATTGGCGAGAAGCCTTGTCGGGTTATGAGAACTTGAGTTTGCAGACAGATAGGCCGCGGCCCGCGCAGATAGATTATCGCGGTCAAGACAGTCATTTCACATTAGATGCTGGATTGTCATCTGAGCTTAGGGCGCTGGCGAAAGCGCAGGAAACTACGCTTTATACTGTGCTATTGAGTGCGTTTTTCGTGAGTTTGGCGAAATTATCGGGGCAAGATGACATTGTTATTGGCTCGCCCTCGGATAATCGTCACCATGCACAAACACAAAATCTCATCGGGATGTTTGTTAACTCGCTAACGTTGAGGGCGCAGGTGCTAGGTGATAGCGATATCACCCAATTCATCCAAGCTGTCCATGATGTGGTCTCTCAAGCGAAATCGCATCAAGACATTCCGTTTGAGCAATTGGTGGACGGGTTAAATGTAGAGCGTGATAGTTCACGGCACCCTATTTTCCAAGTGATGTTTGGTGTGCAAGATTTTGGCTCAAATAGTTCAAGTGCCAGCCAGCTACCCTTTACGCCTGTAGAATTAGAAGAAAGCTTATACAGCCCCGCGAAATTTGATTTAAGTCTTTTTCTGACCAGTGGAGAGGATAATATCAGTGGTCAAATCAACTATGCTGTGAGCTTATTTGATGAGGCGAGTGTTGAGCGTATCTCGGCCATTTATACACGAGTCCTGCAGACTTTTGTTGCTGAGCAGACTCAAAATATAGCTAACATCGATGTGTTGTCAGCTCAGGAACGCAACACTTTATTGCACGACTTTAATGATACAGATGCGCCATACCCAAGCGACAAAACCTTACATCAGTTGTTTGATGAGCAGGTGTCGAAAACGCCGGATAACATTGCTTTGGTGTTTGAAGACAAGCAGCTCACCTATGCTGAATTAAATGTAAGGGCCAATCAGCTGGCTCATGCCATTCGTGACACTTATTTTGATACTACAGGCCATGAGCTTAAGGCGGATACGTTAATTCCGCTGTATTTAGACAGAAGTCTAGAAATGGTGATTAGTATTTTAGCGGTGCTGAAAGCGGGTGGTGCGTATGTGCCTATTTCGCCGGAGTACCCAGCAGAGCGAACTCAGTTCATCTTAACCGATACCGATGCCAAGATGGTGGTGACGCAGTCACAATATCTTGGGACGCTAACTGCTCTGGGTGATGATATGAGTTTGTTGTCAGCAGACTTGTCTTCGAGTTATGAAAGTATGCCAACCCAAAGGCCAAACCTAGCCAGCACAGCTAACGATTTGGCCTATGTGATTTACACCTCTGGAACGACTGGGAAGC
Organism: Shewanella sp. VB17; assembly: GCF_013248905.1. Classification (NCBI taxonomy): domain Bacteria; kingdom Pseudomonadati; phylum Pseudomonadota; class Gammaproteobacteria; order Alteromonadales; family Shewanellaceae; genus Shewanella; species Shewanella sp. VB17. The sequence goes on along the minus strand of NZ_JABRVS010000001.1, from coordinate 27,129 downwards.
CAAAGGGGGTGATGGTTGAACATGATGTCTTTACCTACTTTATTCTTTCCGCTCATCAATGGTTGTCGCTTGAGAGTTTCTCTACATTGAGCTTGACGCAGTACACCTTCGATATTTTTGGCTTAGAGTACGCATTGCCTCTAGTTTCGGGTGATCGCCTGATATTGTCAGAATTTGCGCAGTTAAATGAATCGCTTGATAGTCACTTGCAGGATATTAGTTTTATTCAGCAGACTCCGTCGATGTGGAGCATGATTTGTGATGAAGTGGGTCGTCGGTATAACTTATCTAGTATCCAAGTGGTTGTAGGTGGGGAGAGTTGCTCGGCTGAGCTATTTGATAAGCTGTCAGCCCTATTTATGGAGATTCATCATGTTTACGGTCCCACAGAAACGTGTATTTGGAGCACGCGCAGCGGCTATCAAGATGGTAATGATAAGAAAATAGGTCGACCATTATCGAGTGAGCGTATTTATGTGCTTGATGATAAGAAAAAATTATTACTGATAGGCGGAGCAGGTGAGCTTTATATCGGCGGTGCAGGGCTCGCTCGTGGCTATCTTAACCAGCCTGAATTAACTGCTGCGTCTTTTATTGATAATCCGTTTGCCACGGCTGAAGACATCGCTAAAGGGTATACGCGTTTATACAAAACGGGTGATTTAGTGCGTTATTTACCTGATGGTAATTTGGAGTATTTAGGCCGTAACGATAGCCAGATTAAAATCCGTGGTTATCGGATTGAGCTAGGTGAAATTGAAACGGCGTTATCACTCCTTGATAGCGTGAAGCAAGCTGTGGTGATAGACCGTGAACGTGATGGGGCTAAGTACTTAGCGGCGTATGTGATGTTAACAAAGGGTCATGTTCTGGACATTGATAGCGTCATGGCGTCTCTGGCTCAAAGCTTACCCGAATACATGGTGCCGGCGACGTTCACAGATATTGATGCTGTTCCATTAACGATCAACGGTAAGCTAGACAGGCGGGCTTTACCTGAGCCGACTTGGGTTAATAGGGACAATTACACTGCACCCCGCAATGAGCTTGAGACTCAGCTGTGTGAGATTTGGCAGTCGGTGTTGGGGCTTGAGCGAGTGGGGGTATACGATAACTTCTTCCGCACTGGTGGTGATTCGATTTCTGCGATTAAGTTGGTGGGAGGTATTCGTCGTGATTTGGGTGTTGATTTAGCATTACATGTGTTATTTGAGCAAAAGACGGTTGCAGGGATTGTGTTAGCGTTAAATGAACAATCATTGAGTCAGCAAGAGTTGGTGGTTATTCCGCATTGTGATATGGCTCATTATCCGGTGTCGTTTGCGCAAGCGCGGATGTTGTTTATTGAGCAGTTTGAGCAAGGCAGCAATGCGTATCATATGCCTTATTTAGCTCAGCTTGATGATGACATCAATGTGTTGTTACTAGAAGAAGCCATTAACGTGGTGAGTGGTCGCCATGTCGTGATGAATAGTGTTTATGGCTATGATGAATCCAATAATGCTTATCAACAGGTGTTGGATACTCGTTTGACCCTGAACTCATATACTTGCCATGGCGAAGCTGAGTTGAGCAAGATGATTAAAGCTGATATTGCCCGCCCTTTTGACTTACAAGGCGAACCAAGCTTGCGGCTTAACCATTACCAAACTGAGCTAGGTCAATATGTCTTGTTGATGTGGCACCATATTGCAATGGATGGTTGGTCGGAAGGCATCTTTATTCGCGAGTTGAGTGAGGTGTATCAAGGATTAAGTGAGTCACGTGAAATAAACCTACCTGCCTTAGACATCAATTACGGTGATTATGCGGTGTGGCAACGAGATTATCTGCAAGGTGATGTGGGTGAGCGGCAGCTTGATTATTGGCGGATGGCCTTGTCGGGTTGTGAGACCTTAACCTTACCTACCGATAGGCCGCGTCCCGTGAAGATAGATTATCGTGGTCAAGACAGTGAATTTACACTGGATGTGATGTTATCAAATAAACTTCGGATGTTGGCTAGAGAGCAAGAGACGACGCTTTATACTGTGCTATTGAGTGCATTTTACGTGAGCTTGGCGAAATTATCAGGGCAAGATGACATTGTTATTGGCTCACCCTCAGACAATCGTCACCATGCGCAAACGCAAAGTTTAATTGGGATGTTTGTGAATTCCTTGGCACTGAGGGCGCAAGTATTAAGTGATCTTGATACTAACGAATTCATCCAAGCTGTCCATGATGTGGTCTCTCAAGCGAAATCGCATCAAGACATTCCGTTTGAGCAATTGGTGGACGGGTTAAATGTAGAGCGTGATAGTTCACGGCACCCTATTTTCCAAGTGATGTTTGGTGTGCAAGATTTTGGCTCAAATAGTTCAAGTGCCAGCCAGCTACCCTTTACGCCTGTAGAATTAGAAGAAAGCTTATACAGCCCCGCGAAATTTGATTTAAGTCTTTTTCTGACCAGTGGAGAGGATAATATCAGTGGTCAAATCAACTATGCTGTGAGCTTATTTGATGAGGCGAGTGTTGAGCGTATCTCGGCCATTTATACACGAGTCCTGCAGACTTTTGTTGCTGAGCAGACTCAAAATATAGCTAACATCGATGTGTTGTCAGCTCAGGAACGCAACACTTTATTGCACGACTTTAATGATACAGATGCGCCATACCCAAGCGACAAAACCTTACATCAGTTGTTTGATGAGCAGGTGTCGAAAACGCCGGATAACATTGCTTTGGTGTTTGAAGACAAGCAGCTCACCTATGCTGAATTAAATGTAAGGGCCAATCAGCTGGCTCATGCCATTCGTGACACTTATTTTGATACTACAGGCCATGAGCTTAAGGCGGATACGTTAATTCCGCTGTATTTAGACAGAAGTCTAGAAATGGTGATTAGTATTTTAGCGGTGCTGAAAGCGGGTGGTGCGTATGTGCCTATTTCGCCGGAGTACCCAGCAGAGCGAACTCAGTTCATCTTAACCGATACCGATGCCAAGATGGTGGTGACGCAGTCACAATATCTTGGGACGCTAACTGCTCTGGGTGATGATATGAGTTTGTTGTCAGCAGACTTGTCTTCGAGTTATGAAAGTATGCCAACCCAAAGGCCAAACCTAGCCAGCACAGCTAACGATTTGGCCTATGTGATTTACACCTCTGGGACGACTGGGAAGCCAAAGGGGGTGATGACACCGCATCAAGGGATCACTTCCTTGGTACACAATAATGCTTATATTGATTTATCTGCTGATGATGCTTTGTTGCAATTGTCTGACACTAGTTTTGATGCGGCGACCTTTGAGTTGTGGGGCGCATTAACGTATGGGGCAAAACTGGTGTTGCCGACTCGCAATGCTCATATATCTGTTGAGCAAATTCGTCATTTATTAAGGACTCATAAAATTAGCGTTTTATGGCTAACCCGCGCCTTGTTCGATAGCTTGTATGTTCAAGATATGGAGCTGTTTGCCAACTTGCGTTACTTATTAGTGGGTGGAGAGGCCTTGACGCCAGACTTGATACGCCAGTTACTGGCGCAGGAAAGTCGACCTGAGAAAGTATTAAATGGTTATGGTCCAACAGAAAGCACGACGTTTACGACCACTTATGATTGCGATCATTTTGGTGGGTCAGTTCCTATTGGCAAGCCAATTAATACTCGAAAAGTCTATGTGTTGGACAGTGATAGGAAATTGTCGCCATTGGGCGTCAGCGGTGAGCTTTACATCGGTGGCGCAGGTTTGGCGCGCGGGTATCTTAATCGCCCAGACTTAACAGCGGCGAGCTTTATTAAAAACCCGTTTGCCACGGCTGAAGACATCGAAAAAGGGTATACGCGTTTATACAAAACGGGTGATTTGGTACGTTACTTAGCCGATGGTCATTTGGAGTATTTGGGCCGTAACGATAGCCAGGTCAAGATCCGTGGTTACCGGATTGAGCTAGGTGAAATTGGAACGGCGTTATCACTCCTCGATAGCGTGAAGCAAGCTGTGGTGATAGACCGTGAACGTGATGGGGCTAAATACTTAGCGGCGTATGTGATGTTAACAAAGGGTCATGTTTTGGACATTGATAGCGTCATGGCGTCTCTGGCTCAAAGCTTACCCGAATACATGGTGCCGGCGACGTTCACAGATATTGATGCTGTTCCATTAACGATTAACGGTAAGCTAGACAGGCGGGCTTTACCTGAGCCGACTTGGGTTAATAGGGACAATTACACTGCACCCCGCAATGAGCTTGAGACTCGGCTGTGTGAGATTTGGCAGTCGGTGTTGGGTCTTGAGCGAGTGGGGATACACGATAACTTCTTCCGCAGTGGTGGTGATTCGATAATCAGTATTCAGCTGGTATCTAAACTACGTCAAGCAGGCTTTAGCTTGCAGGTTAAGGTGATTTTTGATGCACCTACGGTGGCGCAATTGGCATCTGCATTAGAAAAAGAAGCCTCAGCGGTTGAAATTGTTGCCGAGCAAGGCGTGCTTGAAGGTGAGTTTGATTTATTGCCAATTCAGCAATGGTTCTTTGATGGGGTATGGGCGAGTGAGCATCACTGGAATCAAGCCTTTATGGTGCAGCTACCTCAAGGTGTGACACTGTCTGCCATCGAAAGGGCGCTAGAAAGTTTAGCGGAGCAGCATGATGTCTTGCGTACTCGCTTTACCTCTTCACCATCAAGAGGTCAGCGTTATGATGCCCGCAGCGCCATGGCACCTTTAGTGAGTTGTGATGTCAGTGAGTTGTCAGATGATGAGTTGCATCAGCAACTAACGACTTGGCAGAGTGACTTTGCACTTGATGCAGGGCCTTTATGGCAGGCTGCAGAGCTGACAGGCTATGAAGATGGCCGCTCACGTCTTTTCTTTGCACTTCATCATTTGATTATTGATGCGGTGTCGTGGCGAATTATTGCCGATGACATGCGTCTACTGCTAACAGGGCAAAGCTTACCAGAAAAAACCAGCAGTTATCGGCAATGGGTGGGTGCCATCACAGAGTATGGTAAAAAGTCGGAGAAGGACGTGGCTTACTGGCAAGGTGTCACCGCTGATATGCGGATACTCCCTGAGCTTAGTGAGCCGCAAACGCAAGGTGTGATGTTATCTCATGAGTTAACCGAGACTTTATTGCGCGAGGCCAATAGCGGTTATCACACTGAGATTAATGACTTGTTGTTAAGTGCGCTAACGATTGCCCTACAAAGTACCTTTGGAGAGTCGGTTAATCATATCGTACTGGAGGGGCATGGACGTGAGTCGATTGATGAGACCTTAGATGTATCACAAACAGTGGGTTGGTTTACCAGTATGTACCCGGTGAAGCTTGATGCTTATGAAACGGCTGCAGAGACCATCATTCACACTAAGGAAATGCTCAGGGCAATACCCGATAAGGGGCTTGGTTATGGTGCTTTGCGTCAGGTTGGGCGTGTTGCAGGTCAATTACCTAGAGTGAGCTTTAACTATTTAGGCCAATTAGGTGTAAGCAGTGTTAGCGGAGCTGAGCTGGATTGGAGTTTAGTTGGTGGTGATACTGGTGTTGAGGTGGCGCTCAATAATGAGGGTGAGCTAGCGCTTAATATCAATGGTGCAGTACAGCAAGGGGTGTTGGGCTTTAGTATTATTTCACGTTTATCACAGGCGAAAACGGCGTTATTTGTTGCTGATTTTGAAGCGGCGCTAGATGCAGTGATAAACACTGCCAAGCAGCAGGCGCAATTAGGCGGACTTAAGACACCGAGTGATTATGGGGTTGATAAGTTATCAAATCAGCAATTGCATCAATTAACTGATCGGTTTAATACAAAAACTCAAAAAAAACCAAGTTCAGTTAAGCAAACAATATTAGAGATTTAAGGGTAAACAATGCTAAATCTATTAAAGGAATTAAGTGAGCTAAATGTTTCCATTTGGGCTTCTGGTGATAAATTAAAATTAGCATTTGAAGGTGAAAATGTATGTTCGAATGTTGTCAGTAATATTAAAAATAATAAAGACAACTTATTACGTTTTTTACATCAAAATAAGATTTATGATGCACAAGATTTTATTGAGTTAGTTAAAGTTGAAACGATAACTAAAGAGTTCTCTAATAACATAGAAGCTATTTACCCTGCCACGAGCTTGCAGCAAGGGTTTATCTATCATCACATTAGTCAGCCTGATGATGATGCTTATCGTGTACAGATGTTATTTGATTATCAACGTGCATTAGACCTTGATAACTATCAAGAGGCGTGGCGCTTAGCATCGATACGTTTCCCAATCCTTCGCACAGCTTTTGATTGGCAAGGAGAGATGCTGCAGGTGACAACCCGTGGTGCGAGTATTAATAAAGATAATTTCACTGTTAAAGATATTAGCCATTTATCGCTTGAGGCGCGTGAGCAAGTCATCATTGAGATACAGCAAGAAGATAGGGCTGTTGGTTTTGATTTAACTCAGCCGGGGTTAGTCCGTTTTACGATTATTAAGCAAGCGGATGACTTGTTTACGGTATTAAAAAGTGAGCATCACAGCATTATTGATGGCTGGAGTGTGCCTGTGTTGATGGATACGGTGCATGGTTATTACAATCAGTTAATGGCAGGTGAGGCGCCGCGTATCGAGGTGGACAAGGCGTATTTGGCTGCGCAAGAATATTATCGTCATACTCAAGCTGACACTGATATGTATTGGTCAGAGGTGAAGGCGCAATATCAAGGCGCGAATGATTTATCTAACCTGCTCACTCATAAGGTGGACTTATCTCAGGTTAAGGCTGTGGATGAGCCGGCAGGGCAAGCATTTAAGGTGGAAGGTCAAGCCTACAAGCAATTGACCACGATGTGTAAAGCGCAAGGGGTGACCTTAAATGTTGCTTTGCAGTTTGCTTGGCATAAGTTACTGCAAACCTACAGTGGTGATAGTCAAACAATCGTGGGGACCACGGTATCGGGTCGAGATGTGCCGGTTGAAGGGATTGAGTCAAGCGTTGGGCTGTATATTAATACCTTGCCATTGATGGTTGATTGGGAGCAAGCCGAGTTAACGGTTGGCGCTAGCTTAAAAGCGATTCAAAAAGATATTGCGGCGTTGAACAGTCACAGTGCAGTGTCGCTAGCGAGTCTGCAACAAGACGGTGAGCGATTGTTCCATAGCTTGTTTGTGTTTGAAAACTATCCGCTGTCGGAGGTGGATGAGCTTAATACTGGGATTGAATCTAATTTAGCTTTCCGTGATGCGGTAGAGAAAGTGGATTATCCGCTGTCGGTGATAGCTTTTGAGGAAGGGGATAGCTTAACGGTTAACCTTGGATTTAGTGAAGCTTGGTTGAGCATCCAGGATGCCACACGTCTGCTTAATCAGCTTGAGTGTATCTTAAGCTCAATCGCCGCCAAGCCCGCGCAGTTATGTCAGTCATTATCTTTTATCAGTGAGGATGAACGCAATACCTTGCTGCACAGCTTTAACGACACTGAGGCGCCATATCCAAGCGATAAAACCTTGCATCAGTTGTTTGATGAGCAGGTGTCGAAAACACCGGATAACATTGCTTTAGTGTTTGAAGACAAGCAGCTCACCTATGCTGAATTAAATGAAAGAGCCAATCAATTAGCCCACAGCATCCGTCAGACACACCTCGATATCTGTGGTCACGAGCTTAAGGCCGATACCTTAATTCCACTGTATTTGGACAGAAGTCTGGAGATGGTGATTAGTATTTTAGCGGTGCTGAAAGCGGGTGGTGCGTATGTGCCTATTTCGCCGGAGTACCCAGCAGAGCGAACTCAGTTCATCTTAACCGATACCGATGCCAAGATGGTGGTGACGCAGTCACAATATCTTGAGACGCTAACTGCTCTGGGTGATGATATGAGTTTGTTGTCAGCAGACTTGTCTTCGAGTTATGAAAGTATGCCAACCCAAAGACCAAACCTAGTCAGCACAGCTAACGATTTGGCCTATGTGATTTACACCTCTGGGACGACTGGGAAGCCAAAGGGGGTTATGTTGGCCCATGATGCTGTGGTGAACCGCATTTATTGGATGCAAAAAGAATATCCACTGGCGGAAAATGACCGAGTATTACAAAAAACACCGTATATTTTTGATGTCTCGGTGTGGGAATTACTCTGGGCTAATCAAGTAGGGGCTCAAATTGTAATTGCTGCTCCAGTGGTGCATAAGCAACCAGAATTATTGCAGGCGCTGATTTGTGATGCAGGGATCACCACTCTGCATTTTGTGCCTTCGATGCTCAGTGCTTTTAGTCATTATTTAAAAGAATCATCGCAGCAGTTTTCTGCCCGAATTAATCAGGTTTTCTGTAGCGGAGAAGCTCTGGGGGTGACTCAGGTTGGAGAATTTAACCAAGTAAGTGAGCCGAATACCTGTCTGTTTAACTTGTATGGCCCGACAGAGGCGGCTATTGATGTCAGTTATTTCGATACTCGTGATAGCTTTAACGCGAGCGTGCCTATTGGGCGAGCTATTGACAATATTGGCTTTTATGTGATCGATGAGCATTTAGAGCTAACGCCATTGGGCGTCAGCGGTGAGCTTTACATTGGTGGCGCAGGTTTGGCGCGCGGGTATCTTAATTGCCCAGACTTAACAGCGGCGAGCTTTATTAAAAACCCGTTTGCCACGGATGAAGACATCGAAAAAGGGTATACGCGTTTATACAAAACGGGTGATTTGGTACGTTACTTAGCCGATGGTCATTTGGAGTATTTAGGCCGTAACGATAGCCAGGTCAAGATCCGTGGCTACCGGATTGAGCTAGGTGAAATTGAAACGGCGTTATCACTCCTCGATAGCGTGAAGCAAGCTGTGGTGATAGACCGTGAACGTGATGGGGCTAAATACTTAGCGGCGTATGTGATGTTAACAAAGGGTCATGTTTTGGACATTGATAGCGTCATGGCGTCTCTGGCTCAAAGCTTACCCGAATACATGGTGCCGGCGACGTTCACAGATATTGATGCTGTTCCATTAACGATCAACGGTAAGCTAGACAGGCGGGCTTTACCTGAGCCGACTTGGGTTAATAGGGACAATTACACTGCACCCCGCAATGAGCTTGAGACTCGGCTGTGTGAGATTTGGCAGTCGGTGTTGGGTCTTGAGCGAGTGGGGATACACGATAACTTTTTCCGCAGTGGTGGTGATTCGATAATCAGTATTCAGCTGGTATCTAAACTACGTCAAGCAGGCTTTAGCTTGCAGGTTAAGGTGATTTTTGATGCACCTACGGTGGCGCAATTGGCATCTGCATTAGAAAAAGAAGCCTCAGCGGTTGAAATTGTTGCCGAGCAAGGCGTGCTTGAAGGTGAGTTTGATTTATTGCCAATTCAGCAATGGTTCTTTGATGGGGGTATGGGCGAGTGAGCATCACTGGAATCAAGCCTTTATGGTGCAGCTACCTCAAGGTGTGACACTGTCTGCCATCGAAAGGGCGCTAGAAAGTTTAGCGGAGCAGCATGATGTCTTGCGTACTCGCTTTACCTCTTCACCATCAAGAGGTCAGCGTTATGATGCCCGCAGCACCATGGCACCTTTAGTGAGTTGTGATGTCAGTGAGTTGTCAGATGATGAGTTGCATCAGCAACTAACGACTTGGCAGAGTGACTTTGCACTTGATGCAGGGCCTTTATGGCAGGCTGCAGAGCTGACAGGCTATGAAGATGGCCGCTCACGTCTTTTCTTTGCACTTCATCATTTGATTATTGATGCGGTGTCGTGGCGAATTATTGCCGATGACATGCGTCTACTGCTAACAGGGCAAAGCTTACCAGAAAAAACCAGCAGTTATCGGCAATGGGTGGGTGCCATCACAGAGTATGGTAAAAAAGTCGGAGAAGGACGTGGCTTACTGGCAAGGTGTCACCGCTGATATGCGGATACTCCCTGAGCTTAGTGAGCCGCAAACGCAAGGTGTGATGTTATCTCATGAGTTAACCGAGACTTTATTGCGCGAGGCCAATAGCGGTTATCACACTGAGATTAATGACTTGTTGTTAAGTGCGCTAACGATTGCCCTACAAAGTACCTTTGGAGAGTCGGTTAATCATATCGTACTGGAGGGGCATGGACGTGAGTCGATTGATGAGACCTTAGATGTATCACAAACAGTGGGTTGGTTTACCAGTATGTACCCGGTGAAGCTTGATGCTTATGAAACGGCTGCAGAGACCATCATTCACACTAAGGAAATGCTCAGGGCAATACCCGATAAGGGGGCTTGGTTATGGTGCTTTGCGTCAGGTTGGGCGTGTTGCAGGTCAATTACCTGAAGTGAGCTTTAACTATTTAGGCCAATTAGGTGAAAGCAGTGTTAGCGGAGCTGAGCTGGATTGGAGCTTGGTATCAACAGATGTGGGTGTACAAGTCTCGTTCGATAACGAGGATGATTTAGCGCTTAATATCAATGGTGCAGTACAGCAAGGGGTGTTGGGCTTTAGTATTATTTCACGTTTATCACAGGGGCAAACGGCATTATTTGTTGCTGATTTTGAAGCGGCGCTGACAATGGTGATTAACACTGCTAAACAGCAAGCTCAATTAGGCGGACTTAAGACACCGAGTGATTACGGGCTCGATAAATTCTCCGTTTCAGAACTTTATCGCTTACAAGGCCAATATGACATAGAAGCTATTTACCCTGCCACGAGCTTGCAGCAAGGGTTTATCTATCATCACATTAGTCAGCCTGATGATGATGCTTATCGTGTACAGATGTTATTTGATTATCAACGTGCATTAGACCTTGATAACTATCAAGAGGCGTGGCGCTTAGCATCGATACGTTTCCCAATCCTTCGCACAGCTTTTGATTGGCAAGGAGAGATGCTGCAGGTGACAACCCGTGGTGCGAGTATTAATAAAGATAATTTCACTGTTAAAGATATTAGCCATTTATCGCTTGAGGCGCGTGAGCAAGTCATCATTGAGATACAGCAAGAAGATAGGGCTGTTGGTTTTGATTTAACTCAGCCGGGGTTAGTCCGTTTTACGATTATTAAGCAAGCGGATGACTTGTTTACGGTATTAAAAAGTGAGCATCACAGCATTATTGATGGCTGGAGTGTGCCTGTGTTGATGGATACGGTGCATGGTTATTACAATCAGTTAATGGCAGGTGAGGCGCCGCGTATCGAGGTGGACAAGGCGTATTTGGCTGCGCAAGAATATTACCGTCATACTCAAGCTGACACTGATATGTATTGGTCAGAGGTGAAGGCGCAATATCAAGGCGCGAATGATTTATCTAACTTGCTCACTCATAAGGTGGACTTATCTCAGGTTAAGGCTGTGGATGAGCCGGCAGGGCAAGCATTTAAGGTGGAAGGTCAAGCCTACAAGCAATTGACCACGATGTGTAAAGCGCAAGGGGTGACCTTAAATGTTGCTTTGCAGTTTGCTTGGCATAAGTTACTGCAAACCTACAGTGGTGATAGTCAAACAATCGTGGGGACCACGGTATCGGGTCGAGATGTGCCGGTTGAAGGGATTGAGTCCAGCGTTGGGCTGTATATTAATACCTTGCCATTGATGGTTGATTGGGAGCAAGCCGAGTTAACGGTTGGCGCTAGCTTAAAAGCGATTCAAAAAGATATTGCGGCGTTGAACAGTCACAGTGCAGTGTCGCTAGCGAGTCTGCAACAAGACGGTGAGCGATTGTTCCATAGCTTGTTTGTGTTTGAAAACTATCCGCTGTCGGAGGTGGATGAGCTTAATACTGGGATTGAATCTAATTTAGCTTTCCGTGATGCGGTAGAGAAAGTGGATTATCCGCTGTCGGTGATAGCTTTTGAGGAAGGGGATAGCTTAACGGTTAACCTTGGATTTAGTGAAGCTTGGTTGAGCATCCAGGATGCCACACGTCTGCTTAATCAGCTTGAGTGTATCTTAAGCTCAATCGCCGCCAAGCCCGCGCAGTTATGTCAGTCATTATCTTTTATCAGTGAGGATGAACGCAATACCTTGCTGCACAGCTTTAACGACACTGAGGCGCCATACCCAAGCGATAAAACCTTGCATCAGTTGTTTGATGAGCAGGTGTCGAAAACGCCGGATAACATTGCTTTGGTGTTTGAAGACAAGCAGCTCACCTATGCTGAATTAAATGAAAGAGCCAATCAATTAGCCCACAGCATCCGTCAGACACACCTCGATATCTGTGGTCACGAGCTTAAGGCCGATACCTTAATTCCACTGTATTTGGACAGAAGTCTGGAGATGGTGATTAGTATTTTAGCGGTGCTGAAAGCGGGTGGTGCGTATGTGCCTATTTCGCCGGAGTACCCAGCAGAGCGAACTCAGTTCATCTTAACCGATACCGATGCCAAGATGGTGGTGACGCAGTCACAATATCTTGAGACGCTAACTGCTCTGGGTGATGATATGAGTTTGTTGTCAGCAGACTTGTCTTCGAGTTATGAAAGTATGCCAACCCAAAGACTAAACCTAGTCAGCACAGCTAACGATTTGGCCTATGTGATTTACACCTCGGGTACTACAGGTAAGCCCAAAGGGGTCTTAACGCCACACCAAGGGATCACTTCCTTAGTGCAAAACAATGCTTATGTTGATTTGTCTGCTGATGATGTTTTCTTGCAGCTGTCTGACGCTAGTTTTGATGCCGCCACCTTCGAGTTGTGGGGCGCATTAACGTATGGGGCAAAACTGGTGTTGCCGACTCGCAATGCTCATATATCTGTTGAGCAAATTCGCCATTTACTAAGTAGTCATAAAATTAGCGTTTTATGGCTAACCCGCGCCTTGTTCGATAGCTTGTATGTTCAAGATATGGAGCTGTTTGCCAACTTGCGTTACTTATTAGTGGGTGGAGAGGCCTTGACGCCAGACTTGATACGGCAGTTACTGGCGCAGGAAAGTCGACCTGAGAAAGTATTAAATGGTTATGGTCCAACAGAAAGCACGACGTTTACGACCACTTATGATTGCGATCATTTTGGTGGGTCAGTTCCTATTGGCAAGCCAATTAATACTCGAAAAGTCTATGTGTTGGACAGTGATAGGAAATTGTCGCCATTGGGCGTCAGCGGTGAGCTTTACATTGGTGGCGCAGGTTTGGCGCGCGGGTATCTTAATTGCCCAGACTTAACAGCGGCGAGCTTTATTAAAAACCCGTTTGCCACGGCTGAAGACATCGAAAAAGGGTATACGCGTTTATACAAAACGGGTGATTTGGTACGTTACTTAGCCGATGGTCATTTGGAGTATTTAGGCCGTAACGATAGCCAGGTCAAGATCCGTGGTTACCGGATTGAGCTAGGTGAAATTGAAACGGCGTTATCACTCCTCGATAGCGTGAAGCAAGCTGTGGTGATAGACCGTGAACGTGATGGGGCTAAATACTTAGCGGCGTATGTGATGTTAACAAAGGGTCATGTTTTGGACATTGATAGCGTCATGGCGTCTCTGGCTCAAAGCTTACCCGAATACATGGTGCCGGCGACGTTCACAGATATTGATGCTGTTCCATTAACGATTAACGGTAAGCTAGACAGGCGGGCTTTACCTGAGCCGACTTGGGTTAATAGGGACAATTACACTGCACCCCGCAATGAGCTTGAGACTCGGCTGTGTGAGATTTGGCAGTCGGTGTTGGGTCTTGAGCGAGTGGGGATACACGATAACTTTTTTCCGCAGTGGTGGTGATTCGATAATCAGTATTCAGCTGGTATCTAAACTACGTCAAGCAGGCTTTAGCTTGCAGGTTAAGGTGATTTTTGATGCACCTACGGTGGCGCAATTGGCATCTGCATTAGAAAAAGAAGCCTCAGCGGTTGAAATTGTTGCCGAGCAAGGCGTGCTTGAAGGTGAGTTTGATTTATTGCCAATTCAGCAATGGTTCTTTGATGGGGTATGGGCGAGTGAGCATCACTGGAATCAAGCCTTTATGGTGCAGCTACCTCAAGGTGTGACACTGTCTGCCATCGAAAGGGCGCTAGAAAGTTTAGCGGAGCAGCATGATGTCTTGCGTACTCGCTTTACCTCTTCACCATCAAGAGGTCAGCGTTATGATGCCCGCAGCACCATGGCACCTTTAGTGAGTTGTGATGTCAGTGAGTTGTCAGATGATGAGTTGCATCAGCAACTAACGACTTGGCAGAGTGACTTTGCACTTGATGCAGGGCCTTTATGGCAGGCTGCAGAGCTGACAGGCTATGAAGATGGCCGCTCACGTCTTTTCTTTGCACTTCATCATTTGATTATTGATGCGGTGTCGTGGCGAATTATTGCCGATGACATGCGTCTACTGCTAACAGGGCAAAGCTTACCAGAAAAAACCAGCAGTTATCGGCAATGGGTGGGTGCCATCACAGAGTATGGTAAAAAGTCGGAGAAGGACGTGGCTTACTGGCAAGGTGTCACCGCTGATATGCGGATACTCCCTGAGCTTAGTGAGCCGCAAACGCAAGGTGTGATGTTATCTCATGAGTTAACCGAGACTTTATTGCGCGAGGCCAATAGCGGTTATCACACTGAGATTAATGACTTGTTGTTAAGTGCGCTAACGATTGCCCTACAAAGTACCTTTGGAGAGTCGGTTAATCATATCGTACTGGAGGGGCATGGACGTGAGTCGATTGATGAGACCTTAGATGTATCACAAACAGTGGGTTGGTTTACCAGTATGTACCCGGTGAAGCTTGATGCTTATGAAACGGCTGCAGAGACCATCATTCACACTAAGGAAATGCTCAGGGCAATACCCGATAAGGGGCTTGGTTATGGTGCTTTGCGTCAGGTTGGGCGTGTTGCAGGTCAATTACCTGAAGTGAGCTTTAACTATTTAGGCCAATTAGGTGAAAGCAGTGTTAGCGGAGCTGAGCTGGATTGGAGCTTGGTATCAACAGATGTGGGTGTACAAGTCTCGTTCGATAACGAGGATGATTTAGCGCTTAATATCAATGGTGCAGTACAGCAAGGGGTGTTGGGCTTTAGTATTATTTCACGTTTATCACAGGGGCAAACGGCATTATTTGTTGCTGATTTTGAAGCGGCGCTGACAATGGTGATTAACACTGCTAAACAGCAAGCTCAATTAGGCGGACTTAAGACACCGAGTGATTACGGGCTCGATAAATTCTCCGTTTCAGAACTTTATCGCTTACAAGGCCAATATGACATAGAAGCTATTTACCCTGCCACGAGCTTGCAGCAAGGGTTTATCTATCATCACATTAGTCAGCCTGATGATGATGCTTATCGTGTACAGATGTTATTTGATTATCAACGTGCATTAGACCTTGATAACTATCAAGAGGCGTGGCGCTTAGCATCGATACGTTTCCCAATCCTTCGCACAGCTTTTGATTGGCAAGGAGAGATGCTGCAGGTGACAACCCGTGGTGCGAGTATTAATAAAGATAATTTCACTGTTAAAGATATTAGCCATTTATCGCTTGAGGCGCGTGAGCAAGTCATCATTGAGATACAGCAAGAAGATAGGGCTGTTGGTTTTGATTTAACTCAGCCGGGGTTAGTCCGTTTTACGATTATTAAGCAAGCGGATGACTTGTTTACGGTATTAAAAAGTGAGCATCACAGCATTATTGATGGCTGGAGTGTGCCTGTGTTGATGGATACGGTGCATGGTTATTACAATCAGTTAATGGCAGGTGAGGCGCCGCGTATCGAGGTGGACAAGGCGTATTTGGCTGCGCAAGAATATTATCGTCATACTCAAGCTGACACTGATATGTATTGGTCAGAGGTGAAGGCGCAATATCAAGGCGCGAATGATTTATCTAACCTGCTCACTCATAAGGTGGACTTATCTCAGGTTAAGGCTGTGGATGAGCCGGCAGGGCAAGCATTTAAGGTGGAAGGTCAAGCCTACAAGCAATTGACCACGATGTGTAAAGCGCAAGGGGTGACCTTAAATGTTGCTTTGCAGTTTGCTTGGCATAAGTTACTGCAAACCTACAGTGGTGATAGTCAAACAATCGTGGGGACCACGGTATCGGGTCGAGATGTGCCGGTTGAAGGGATTGAGTCAAGCGTTGGGCTGTATATTAATACCTTGCCATTGATGGTTGATTGGGAGCAAGCCGAGTTAACGGTTGGCGCTAGCTTAAAAGCGATTCAAAAAGATATTGCGGCGTTGAACAGTCACAGTGCAGTGTCGCTAGCGAGTCTGCAACAAGACGGTGAGCGATTGTTCCATAGCTTGTTTGTGTTTGAAAACTATCCGCTGTCGGAGGTGGATGAGCTTAATACTGGGATTGAATCTAATTTAGCTTTCCGTGATGCGGTAGAGAAAGTGGATTATCCGCTGTCGGTGATAGCTTTTGAGGAAGGGGATAGCTTAACGGTTAACCTTGGATTTAGTGAAGCTTGGTTGAGCATCCAGGATGCCACACGTCTGCTTAATCAGCTTGAGTGTATCTTAAGCTCAATCGCCGCCAAGCCCGCGCAGTTATGTCAGTCATTATCTTTTATCAGTGAGGATGAACGCAATACCTTGCTGCACAGCTTTAACGACACTGAGGCGCCATATCCAAGCGATAAAACCTTGCATCAGTTGTTTGATGAGCAGGTGTCGAAAACACCGGATAACATTGCTTTAGTGTTTGAAGACAAGCAGCTCACCTATGCTGAATTAAATGAAAGAGCCAATCAATTAGCCCACAGCATCCGTCAGACACACCTCGATATCTGTGGTCACGAGCTTAAGGCCGATACCTTAATTCCACTGTATTTGGACAGAAGTCTGGAGATGGTGATTAGTATTTTAGCGGTGCTGAAAGCGGGTGGTGCGTATGTGCCTATTTCGCCGGAGTACCCAGCAGAGCGAACTCAGTTCATCTTAACCGATACCGATGCCAAGATGGTGGTGACGCAGTCACAATATCTTGAGACGCTAACTGCTCTGGGTGATGATATGAGTTTGTTGTCAGCAGACTTGTCTTCGAGTTATGAAAGTATGCCAACCCAAAGACCAAACCTAGTCAGCACAGCTAACGATTTGGCCTATGTGATTTACACCTCTGGGACGACTGGGAAGCCAAAGGGGGTTATGTTGGCCCATGATGCTGTGGTGAACCGCATTTATTGGATGCAAAAAGAATATCCACTGGCGGAAAATGACCGAGTATTACAAAAAACACCGTATATTTTTTGATGTCTCGGTGTGGGAATTACTCTGGGCTAATCAAGTAGGGGCTCAAATTGTAATTGCTGCTCCAGTGGTGCATAAGCAACCAGAATTATTGCAGGCGCTGATTTGTGATGCAGGGATCACCACTCTGCATTTTGTGCCTTCGATGCTCAGTGCTTTTAGTCATTATTTAAAAGAATCATCGCAGCAGTTTTCTGCCCGAATTAATCAGGTTTTCTGTAGCGGAGAAGCTCTGGGGGTGACTCAGGTTGGAGAATTTAACCAAGTAAGTGAGCCGAATACCTGTCTGTTTAACTTGTATGGCCCGACAGAGGCGGCTATTGATGTCAGTTATTTCGATACTCGTGATAGCTTTAACGCGAGCGTGCCTATTGGGCGAGCTATTGACAATATTGGCTTTTATGTGATCGATGAGCATTTAGAGCTAACGCCATTGGGCGTCAGCGGTGAGCTTTACATTGGTGGCGCAGGTTTGGCGCGCGGGTATCTTAATTGCCCAGACTTAACAGCGGCGAGCTTTATTAAAAACCCGTTTGCCACGGCTGAAGACATCGAAAAAGGGTATACGCGTTTATACAAAACGGGTGATTTGGTACGTTACTTAGCCGATGGTCATTTGGAGTATTTAGGCCGTAACGATAGCCAGGTCAAGATCCGTGGTTACCGGATTGAGCTAGGTGAAATTGAAACGGCGTTATCACTCCTCGATAGCGTGAAGCAAGCTGTGGTGATAGACCGTGAACGTGATGGGGCTAAATACTTAGCGGCGTATGTGATGTTAACAAAGGGTCATGTTTTGGACATTGATAGCGTCATGGCGTCTCTGGCTCAAAGCTTACCCGAATACATGGTGCCGGCGACGTTCACAGATATTGATGCTGTTCCATTAACGATTAACGGTAAGCTAGACAGGCGGGCTTTACCTGAGCCGACTTGGGTTAATAGGGACAATTACACTGCACCCCGCAATGAGCTTGAGACTCGGCTGTGTGAGATTTGGCAGTCGGTGTTGGGTCTTGAGCGAGTGGGGATACACGATAACTTTTTCCGCAGTGGTGGTGATTCGATAATCAGTATTCAGCTGGTATCTAAACTACGTCAAGCAGGCTTTAGCTTGCAGGTTAAGGTGATTTTTGATGCACCTACGGTGGCGCAATTGGCATCTGCATTAGAAAAAGAAGCCTCAGCGGTTGAAATTGTTGCCGAGCAAGGCGTGCTTGAAGGTGAGTTTGATTTATTGCCAATTCAGCAATGGTTCTTTGATGGGGGTATGGGCGAGTGAGCATCACTGGAATCAAGCCTTTATGGTGCAGCTACCTCAAGGTGTGACACTGTCTGCCATCGAAAGGGCGCTAGAAAGTTTAGCGGAGCAGCATGATGTCTTGCGTACTCGCTTTACCTCTTCACCATCAAGAGGTCAGCGTTATGATGCCCGCAGCACCATGGCACCTTTAGTGAGTTGTGATGTCAGTGAGTTGTCAGATGATGAGTTGCATCAGCAACTAACGACTTGGCAGAGTGACTTTGCACTTGATGCAGGGCCTTTATGGCAGGCTGCAGAGCTGACAGGCTATGAAGATGGCCGCTCACGTCTTTTCTTTGCACTTCATCATTTGATTATTGATGCGGTGTCGTGGCGAATTATTGCCGATGACATGCGTCTACTGCTAACAGGGCAAAGCTTACCAGAAAAAACCAGCAGTTATCGGCAATGGGTGGGTGCCATCACAGAGTATGGTAAAAAGTCGGAGAAGGACGTGGCTTACTGGCAAGGTGTCACCGCTGATATGCGGATACTCCCTGAGCTTAGTGAGCCGCAAACGCAAGGTGTGATGTTATCTCATGAGTTAACCGAGACTTTATTGCGCGAGGCCAATAGCGGTTATCACACTGAGATTAATGACTTGTTGTTAAGTGCGCTAACGATTGCCCTACAAAGTACCTTTGGAGAGTCGGTTAATCATATCGTACTGGAGGGGCATGGACGTGAGTCGATTGATGAGACCTTAGATGTATCACAAACAGTGGGTTGGTTTACCAGTATGTACCCGGTGAAGCTTGATGCTTATGAAACGGCTGCAGAGACCATCATTCACACTAAGGAAATGCTCAGGGCAATACCCGATAAGGGGCTTGGTTATGGTGCTTTGCGTCAGGTTGGGCGTGTTGCAGGTCAATTACCTGAAGTGAGCTTTAACTATTTAGGCCAATTAGGTGAAAGCAGTGTTAGCGGAGCTGAGCTGGATTGGAGCTTGGTATCAACAGATGTGGGTGTACAAGTCTCGTTCGATAACGAGGATGATTTAGCGCTTAATATCAATGGTGCAGTACAGCAAGGGGTGTTGGGCTTTAGTATTATTTCACGTTTATCACAGGGGCAAACGGCATTATTTGTTGCTGATTTTGAAGCGGCGCTGACAATGGTGATTAACACTGCTAAACAGCAAGCTCAATTAGGCGGACTTAAGACACCGAGTGATTACGGGCTCGATAAATTCTCCGTTTCAGAACTTTATCGCTTACAAGGCCAATATGACATAGAAGCTATTTACCCTGCCACGAGCTTGCAGCAAGGGTTTATCTATCATCACATTAGTCAGCCTGATGATGATGCTTATCGTGTACAGATGTTATTTGATTATCAACGTGCATTAGACCTTGATAACTATCAAGAGGCGTGGCGCTTAGCATCGATACGTTTCCCAATCCTTCGCACAGCTTTTGATTGGCAAGGAGAGATGCTGCAGGTGACAACCCGTGGTGCGAGTATTAATAAAGATAATTTCACTGTTAAAGATATTAGCCATTTATCGCTTGAGGCGCGTGAACAAGTCATCATTGAGATACAGCAAGAAGATAGGGCTGTTGGTTTTGATTTAACTCAGCCGGGGTTAGTCCGTTTTACGATTATTAAGCAAGCGGATGACTTGTTTACGGTATTAAAAAGTGAGCATCACAGCATTATTGATGGCTGGAGTGTGCCTGTGTTGATGGATACGGTGCATGGTTATTACAATCAGTTAATGGCAGGTGAGGCGCCGCGTATCGAGGTGGACAAGGCGTATTTGGCTGCGCAAGAATATTATCGTCATACTCAAGCTGACACTGATATGTATTGGTCAGAGGTGAAGGCGCAATATCAAGGCGCGAATGATTTATCTAACCTGCTCACTCATAAGGTGGACTTATCTCAGGTTAAGGCTGTGGATGAGCCGGCAGGGCAAGCATTTAAGGTGGAAGGTCAAGCCTACAAGCAATTGACCACGATGTGTAAAGCGCAAGGGGTGACCTTAAATGTTGCTTTGCAGTTTGCTTGGCATAAGTTACTGCAAACCTACAGTGGTGATAGTCAAACAATCGTGGGGACCACGGTATCGGGTCGAGATGTGCCGGTTGAAGGGATTGAGTCAAGCGTTGGGCTGTATATTAATACCTTGCCATTGATGGTTGATTGGGAGCAAGCCGAGTTAACGGTTGGCGCTAGCTTAAAAGCGATTCAAAAAGATATTGCGGCGTTGAACAGTCACAGTGCAGTGTCGCTAGCGAGTCTGCAACAAGACGGTGAGCGATTGTTCCATAGCTTGTTTGTGTTTGAAAACTATCCGCTGTCGGAGGTGGATGAGCTTAATACTGGGATTGAATCTAATTTAGCTTTCCGTGATGCGGTAGAGAAAGTGGATTATCCGCTGTCGGTGATAGCTTTTGAGGAAGGGGATAGCTTAACGGTTAACCTTGGATTTAGTGAAGCTTGGTTGAGCATCCAGGATGCCACACGTCTGCTTAATCAGCTTGAGTGTATCTTAAGCTCAATCGCCGCCAAGCCCGCGCAGTTATGTCAGTCATTATCTTTTATCAGTGAGGATGAACGCAATACCTTGCTGCACAGCTTTAACGACACTGAGGCGCCATATCCAAGCGATAAAACCTTGCATCAGTTGTTTGATGAGCAGGTGTCGAAAACACCGGATAACATTGCTTTAGTGTTTGAAGACAAGCAGCTCACCTATGCTGAATTAAATGAAAGAGCCAATCAATTAGCCCACAGCATCCGTCAGACACACCTCGATATCTGTGGTCACGAGCTTAAGGCCGATACCTTAATTCCACTGTATTTGGACAGAAGTCTGGAGATGGTGATTAGTATTTTAGCGGTGCTGAAAGCGGGTGGTGCGTATGTGCCTATTTCGCCGGAGTACCCAGCAGAGCGAACTCAGTTCATCTTAACCGATACCGATGCCAAGATGGTGGTGACGCAGTCACAATATCTTGAGACGCTAACTGCTCTGGGTGATGATATGAGTTTGTTGTCAGCAGACTTGTCTTCGAGTTATGAAAGTATGCCAACCCAAAGACCAAACCTAGTCAGCACAGCTAACGATTTGGCCTATGTGATTTACACCTCTGGGACGACGGGGAAACCAAAGGGGGTGATGATTGAGCATAGGGGAGTTGTGAACCTATCTCAATTTATAATTAAAACGCATGAAATATCAGCAGATACAAAAGTATTACTTTTTTCTAATTATGTTTTTGATGCGTCGGTTTATGAACTTTTTCCATGTTTATTTTCAGGGGCTTCGTTACATATAGTGCTTAAGCATGCTCAAAAAAATCCTGAAATTTTATTGAAAATGATCAACGAGTATCAGATCGATAAGGCCTTTATCCCTACAGTTATTGTTAATCATATGGCGAAAGAGCTGAAAGATTCTAGCTTGCAGGTGCTGCATACGGGAGGGGATGTGTTAAACGCATTAGCTTGCTTGCCTGCTAAGGTGACATTTAATCAATATGGCCCAACAGAAGGAACTGTATGCGTGACGCAGAACTTACTTAAAGATTTCAATGATATTCAAATAGGAAAAGCAATAGATAATACACTGCTATATGTTTTAAATACTAGCTTGCAACCTGTTGCTCTTGGGGGGGCTGGTGAGCTTTACATCGGTGGCGCAGGTTTGGCGCGCGGGTATCTTAATCGCCCAGACTTAACAGCGGCGAGCTTTATTAAAAACCCGTTTGCCACGGCTGAAGACATCGAAAAAGGGTATACGCGTTTATACAAAACGGGTGATTTGGTACGTTACTTAGCCGATGGTCATTTGGAGTATTTAGGCCGTAACGATAGCCAGGTCAAGATCCGTGGCTACCGGATTGAGCTAGGTGAAATTGAAACGGCGTTATCACTCCTCGATAGCGTGAAGCAAGCTGTGGTGATAGACCGTGAACGTGATGGGGCTAAGTACTTAGCGGCGTATGTGATGTTAACAAAGGGTCATGTTCTGGACATTGATAGCGTCATGGCGTCTCTGGCTCAAAGCTTACCCGAATACATGGTGCCGGCGACGTTCACAGATATTGATGCTGTTCCATTAACGATTAACGGTAAGCTAGACAGGCGGGCTTTACCTGAGCCGACTTGGGTTAATAGGGACAATTACACTGCACCCCGCAATGAGCTTGAGACTCGGCTGTGTGAGATTTGGCAGTCGGTGTTGGGTCTTGAGCGAGTGGGGATACACGATAACTTCTTCCGCAGTGGTGGTGATTCGATAATCAGTATTCAGCTGGTATCTAAACTACGTCAAGCAGGCTTTAGCTTGCAGGTTAAGGTGATTTTTGATGCACCTACGGTGGCGCAATTGGCATCTGCATTAGAAAAAGAAGCCTCAGCGGTTGAAATTGTTGCCGAGCAAGGCGTGCTTGAAGGTGAGTTTGATTTATTGCCAATTCAGCAATGGTTCTTTGATGGGGGTATGGGCGAGTGAGCATCACTGGAATCAAGCCTTTATGGTGCAGCTACCTCAAGGTGTGACACTGTCTGCCATCGAAAGGGCGCTAGAAAGTTTAGCGGAGCAGCATGATGTCTTGCGTACTCGCTTTACCTCTTCACCATCAAGAGGTCAGCGTTATGATGCCCGCAGCGCCATGGCACCTTTAGTGAGTTGTGATGTCAGTGAGTTGTCAGATGATGAGTTGCATCAGCAACTAACGACTTGGCAGAGTGACTTTGCACTTGATGCAGGGCCTTTATGGCAGGCTGCAGAGCTGACAGGCTATGAAGATGGCCGCTCACGTCTTTTCTTTGCACTTCATCATTTGATTATTGATGCGGTGTCGTGGCGAATTATTGCCGATGACATGCGTCTACTGCTAACAGGGCAAAGCTTACCAGAAAAAACCAGCAGTTATCGGCAATGGGTGGGTGCCATCACAGAGTATGGTAAAAAGTCGGAGAAGGACGTGGCTTACTGGCAAGGTGTCACCGCTGATATGCGGATACTCCCTGAGCTTAGTGAGCCGCAAACGCAAGGTGTGATGTTATCTCATGAGTTAACCGAGACTTTATTGCGCGAGGCCAATAGCGGTTATCACACTGAGATTAATGACTTGTTGTTAAGTGCGCTAACGATTGCCCTACAAAGTACCTTTGGAGAGTCGGTTAATCATATCGTACTGGAGGGGCATGGACGTGAGTCGATTGATGAGACCTTAGATGTATCACAAACAGTGGGTTGGTTTACCAGTATGTACCCGGTGAAGCTTGATGCTTATGAAACGGCTGCAGAGACCATCATTCACACTAAGGAAATGCTCAGGGCAATACCCGATAAGGGGCTTGGTTATGGTGCTTTGCGTCAGGTTGGGCGTGTTGCAGGTCAATTACCTGAAGTGAGCTTTAACTATTTAGGCCAATTAGGTGAAAGCAGTGTTAGCGGAGCTGAGCTGGATTGGAGCTTGGTATCAACAGATGTGGGTGTACAAGTCTCGTTCGATAACGAGGATGATTTAGCGCTTAATATCAATGGTGCAGTACAGCAAGGGGTGTTGGGCTTTAGTATTATTTCACGTTTATCACAGGGGCAAACGGCATTATTTGTTGCTGATTTTGAAGCGGCGCTGACAATGGTGATTAACACTGCTAAACAGCAAGCTCAATTAGGCGGACTTAAGACACCGAGTGATTACGGGCTCGATAAATTCTCCGTTTCAGAACTTTATCGCTTACAAGGCCAATATGACATAGAAGCTATTTACCCTGCCACGAGCTTGCAGCAAGGGTTTATCTATCATCACATTAGTCAGCCTGATGATGATGCTTATCGTGTACAGATGTTATTTGATTATCAACGTGCATTAGACCTTGATAACTATCAAGAGGCGTGGCGCTTAGCATCGATACGTTTCCCAATCCTTCGCACAGCTTTTGATTGGCAAGGAGAGATGCTGCAGGTGACAACCCGTGGTGCGAGTATTAATAAAGATAATTTCACTGTTAAAGATATTAGCCATTTATCGCTTGAGGCGCGTGAACAAGTCATCATTGAGATACAGCAAGAAGATAGGGCTGTTGGTTTTGATTTAACTCAGCCGGGGTTAGTCCGTTTTACGATTATTAAGCAAGCGGATGACTTGTTTACGGTATTAAAAAGTGAGCATCACAGCATTATTGATGGCTGGAGTGTGCCTGTGTTGATGGATACGGTGCATGGTTATTACAATCAGTTAATGGCAGGTGAGGCGCCGCGTATCGAGGTGGACAAGGCGTATTTGGCTGCGCAAGAATATTATCGTCATACTCAAGCTGACACTGATATGTATTGGTCAGAGGTGAAGGCGCAATATCAAGGCGCGAATGATTTATCTAACCTGCTCACTCATAAGGTGGACTTATCTCAGGTTAAGGCTGTGGATGAGCCGGCAGGGCAAGCATTTAAGGTGGAAGGTCAAGCCTACAAGCAATTGACCACGATGTGTAAAGCGCAAGGGGTGACCTTAAATGTTGCTTTGCAGTTTGCTTGGCATAAGTTACTGCAAACCTACAGTGGTGATAGTCAAACAATCGTGGGGACCACGGTATCGGGTCGAGATGTGCCGGTTGAAGGGATTGAGTCCAGCGTTGGGCTGTATATTAATACCTTGCCATTGATGGTTGATTGGGAGCAAGCCGAGTTAACGGTTGGCGCTAGCT
Source organism: Shewanella sp. VB17 (assembly GCF_013248905.1). Lineage (NCBI taxonomy): Bacteria > Pseudomonadati > Pseudomonadota > Gammaproteobacteria > Alteromonadales > Shewanellaceae > Shewanella > Shewanella sp. VB17. The sequence goes on along the minus strand of NZ_JABRVS010000001.1, from coordinate 2,027 downwards.
TAAAAGCGATTCAAAAAGATATTGCGGCGTTGAACAGTCACAGTGCAGTGTCGCTAGCGAGTCTGCAACAAGACGGTGAGCGATTGTTCCATAGCTTGTTTGTGTTTGAAAACTATCCGCTGTCGGAGGTGGATGAGCTTAATACTGGGATTGAATCTAATTTAGCTTTCCGTGATGCGGTAGAGAAAGTGGATTATCCGCTGTCGGTGATAGCTTTTGAGGAAGGGGATAGCTTAACGGTTAACCTTGGATTTAGTGAAGCTTGGTTGAGCATCCAGGATGCCACACGTCTGCTTAATCAGCTTGAGTGTATCTTAAGCTCAATCGCCGCCAAGCCCGCGCAGTTATGTCAGTCATTATCTTTTATCAGTGAGGATGAACGCAATACCTTGCTGCACAGCTTTAACGACACTGAGGCGCCATATCCAAGCGATAAAACCTTGCATCAGTTGTTTGATGAGCAGGTGTCGAAAACACCGGATAACATTGCTTTAGTGTTTGAAGACAAGCAGCTCACCTATGCTGAATTAAATGAAAGAGCCAATCAATTAGCCCACAGCATCCGTCAGACACACCTCGATATCTGTGGTCACGAGCTTAAGGCCGATACCTTAATTCCACTGTATTTGGACAGAAGTCTGGAGATGGTGATTAGTATTTTAGCGGTGCTGAAAGCGGGTGGTGCGTATGTGCCTATTTCGCCGGAGTACCCAGCAGAGCGAACTCAGTTCATCTTAACCGATACCGATGCCAAGATGGTGGTGACGCAGTCACAATATCTTGAGACGCTAACTGCTCTGGGTGATGATATGAGTTTGTTGTCAGCAGACTTGTCTTCGAGTTATGAAAGTATGCCAACCCAAAGACTAAACCTAGTCAGCACAGCTAACGATTTGGCCTATGTGATTTACACCTCTGGGACGACGGGGAAACCAAAGGGGGTGATGATTGAGCATAGGGGAGTTGTGAACCTATCTCAATTTATAATTAAAACGCATGAAATATCAGCAGATACAAAAGTATTACTTTTTTTCTAATTATGTTTTTTGATGCGTCGGTTTATGAACTTTTTCCATGTTTATTTTCAGGGGCTTCGTTACATATAGTGCTTAAGCATGCTCAAAAAAATCCTGAAATTTTATTGAAAATGATCAACGAGTATCAGATCGATAAGGCCTTTATCCCTACAGTTATTGTTAATCATATGGCGAAAGAGCTGAAAGATTCTAGCTTGCAGGTGCTGCATACGGGAGGGGATGTGTTAAACGCATTAGCTTGCTTGCCTGCTAAGGTGACATTTAATCAATATGGCCCAACAGAAGGAACTGTATGCGTGACGCAGAACTTACTTAAAGATTTCAATGATATTCAAATAGGAAAAGCAATAGATAATACACTGCTATATGTTTTAAATACTAGCTTGCAACCTGTTGCTCTTGGGGGGGCTGGTGAGCTTTACATCGGTGGCGCAGGTTTGGCGCGCGGGTATCTTAATCGCCCAGACTTAACAGCGGCGAGCTTTATTAAAAACCCGTTTGCCACGGCTGAAGACATCGAAAAAGGGTATACGCGTTTATACAAAACGGGTGATTTGGTACGTTACTTAGCCGATGGTCATTTGGAGTATTTAGGCCGTAACGATAGCCAGGTCAAGATCCGTGGTTACCGGATTGAGCTAGGTGAAATTGAAACGGCGTTATCACTCCTTGATAGCGTGAAGCAAGCCGTGGTGATAGACCGTGAACGTGATGGGGCTAAATACTTAGCGGCGTATGTGATGTTAACAAAGGGTCATGTTTTGGACATTGATAGCGTCATGGCGTCTCTGGCTCAAAGCTTACCCGAATACATGGTGCCGGCGACGTTCACAGATATTGATGCTGTTCCATTAACGATCAACGGTAAGCTAGACAGGCGGGCTTTACCTGAGCCGACTTGGGTTAATAGGGACAATTACACTGCACCCCGCAATGAGCTTGAGACTCGGCTGTGTGAGATTTGGCAGTCGGTGTTGGGTCTTGAGCGAG